>NZ_JAABLX010000046.1:0-201261 GCF_009915245.1 Proteus sp. G2669
AAAATATAACGAAAGGCGCAGTGGCTCGACTTATTACAACAATACTCAAAAAGGAATACATCAGGAAATTATCCGAGCTTCAGCTTGCCGTTATCAAGGGCGCTTAATCTGGGCAACCGAACGCGATGATGCTTTTGCTTTTCCGGGAGTATTGAGTCGTGTGACCAGTCGTTGTGCAGGAACAAAAACAGGTTGTGTTAACGTTATTCTTGTTACCCTTGATGGTGGCAAAACCTTTAGACCCACAAATGGCGGGTTTGGTGGCAATACTGATTATCCCGGTTACTACTCTTCTTTTTTCGATATTATCGTCACCGATGAGGGATTTTATTTAGGGGAAACTGCTGTCAGTCGCCGAGAAGCTAATGATGAATTAGCTAAACCTTGGTGGCGAAAATTTTATTTTGATCCTACCGATTCTAATTATGTTCATAGCAGTGTTGGGGATAAAGAATCTCCCTCTCCAACACTAAAAACTCCATCAGGACAAACCCGTTTTGATTGCAGTGCCCCTTCTATTTACCCTATTTCACAGGCGGAAAAATGATGAGCAACAATAATCCAACTCGTTGGCTAAAACCTAAAGAGTGCCTTGATGGCAGTCAAGAATGGCGTTCTATCACTCATGCTGCCAATATTGGTGGAGAAATTCATGTGAAACCTCATTTACCTGGGATTATTATTTTTGTTCATGGGGTTAATTCAGAAGGGGAATGGTATGAAGATGCTGAACGAGAACTTTGCAAGGGGCTTAATGAAAGACTAAATCTTACTGGTACAGCTTACGAGTTGGAAAGGAATAAATATTACCAACCTAAATTTATCTTAGATGAAAAAAATTATGATAATAGCCATTATATTTATGAAGAGCCTATTCGAACATTAACTGAATTAGGTAATTCCCCCGTGATCCGTTTTTACTGGGGATACCGTGCAACGGATGATGATTTAGGTCAATACTGTATTCCACTAAAAAATAAAGCAGGAGAAAGCTATCACCGCTTAGTTAATGAAATACTTAATCCTGAATACAGTCATAAAGATGAAAAATATTGGACACCCGAAGATATAAAAAAATACAATATTGTACAAGAATACCATTCCCTGCCTTACCGTAAAAAACGTCTCTTTATTAATGAAAAAATTAAACATAAAGGCCCTTTTTTCTGGGGTGGAGGACCATTTCAAAATGGATGTAATAATTTAGTCAGTTTATGGAGTGAGTATGGCTTTAGCAATCTCGCGATGTTATGGACGGTGATCCCAATGCCTATTCCTTATAATGTACAGGCCTTTAACCCTGAATCAGACCGACTATTAACAAAATCCCCCCCTCGCCGCTATTATGCCCATGCCGTAAAACGCTTAGCTAATTTAGTCAAAAAAATACGTGAAAACAACCCCTATGATACTGTCACTGTTATTTCACACAGCCAAGGCACGATGATAGCGTTAGCAGCGGCAGCGATTGAAGCCCCTGATAGCCTCTTTGTTTTAAATTCTCCCTATGCCACAAAAGATAATTTCTTAAATAGTTACTCTTATGTTTACAATGAAAACATTAATGAAGCCCATCGAGAAGCAACCCTAAAAGAAATTATTGATAAAATCGCAAAGAATAAAAATCGATTAAAGGGATCGCCTTGTGGATATTCAAGTCTAGTTGTTGGGGAAAGTGAAGATAAAAAAAGTTGGACTCCTGATGTAATAATATATAAAGGAAATAAGCTTGATATTAGAGATAACGAGAATAAAGAAAATAAAAAAAATATCGAAATAAATAAAGAAAAATTCACTAAAGGTGAATTTATTAAAGAAAGAGATAATCATGGGCAATTTTATATTTATTGTAACCCACATGACCGTGTAATGGGTTCATCACCTTTACAAAGTATTGGTTGGTGTCCACTTCCTAATATCACTCAAAAAGGACAAACCACGCATCATCCTCTGTTCAATCTAGAACAACCGCCTTATATCAGAATGTTAGCGCGTAATACGCCTTGTGGTGGAAAACCTAATCCAAAAACTATATTTACTGATGCAAATAGACGATTCAGTGATGGTGATATTTTTTGGGACAGCAATACCAAAACATTAGAAGGCTTCGCATGGCCTGAGCCTTCTGCTAATATTTCATTAAATATTAATGCCCCTGAAGTACCCAATCCGATTGCCGCAGAAGAATTAGCAACGTTTGATGAAGATTATGCGGTAAAAGATAAAAAAACAGAAACTGATACCAATACGGATACGCAGAAAAAGGGGATCCCTTTAGGTGAAGGTTATGGACAAATTATTTATGATGATGAATTAGATATCTATAGCCCCAAAGATGCAGAATATTATTTCTATAAAGATCTCTATTCTTATCAACATCGTATTTGGGTTGAACTCACCCCAGAAGAGAGAAAAGTACTCCAAGGTAATGTATTGCTGGACCCACAAGATAGAAATGCCACCAAGAAATATGAAACCGTAGAAGAGATGAGAACTCGTATTCGTGAATATAATCAACGCCCTACCGACCATGGTACATTACCAAGAAATTCACTGTTTCTTCGTCGCGTAGTCACTTATGATTTACCTATAGGTTATTGTGAAATAGGCAGAAGCCCAGAAAAGATGGATGAGTTAAGAAAATATGCGGATTGGCTAAGTGGCTTAGATATCTATATGGAAAAAGGTGAATTAGATTTACCAAAAATGCCAGATATCATCGAAAACCCGTTAAAGAAAAAATAACAATAAATGCTCAATATTCTAAATCTTAAAAATAAGAAGTCCGCTTGAATTTATTCAAACGGACTTCTTCTCTTATCAATACTTATTGATTACATTAAAGCGGATCCACTTTTAAGCAAGAGACTGCGTGGCGGAAGCTCCCTTCTAATAAAGGACGTGTTTTTGCACATTCTTCATCAGCCATCGGACAACGTGTACGGAATATACAGCCTGATGGTGGATTAATCGGAGAAGGTAATTCCCCCTCTAATAAATCAATATGCTTGTTACGCTCTTTATCGGGATCAGGAATAGGCACTGCTGACATCAGCGCTTTGGTATAAGGGTGTAATGGATGATGATAAACTTCATCATAAGTCCCTAATTCCACCGCGTGTCCTAAATACATCACCAACACACGATCGGAAATATGTTTTACCACTGCCAGATCATGCGCAATAAAGATCAAAGATAATCCCATCTCTTTTTGAATATCTTTCAGCAAGTTCACTACTTGAGCCTGAATTGATACGTCTAATGCTGAAACAGGTTCATCACAAATCACTAATTTTGGTTCTAAAATTAACGCACGCGCAATACCAATACGCTGACATTGCCCACCTGAGAATTCATGAGGATAACGGTTAATTAAGTTTGGCAATAATCCAACCCGCATCATCATTGCTTTCACTTTTTCAACCACCTGTGCCTGTTTCATTTTAGGGTGATAAGTTTTTAATGGTTCAGCAATGATATCGCCAATCGTCATTCTTGGGTTTAAGGAAGCCAGCGGATCTTGGAAAATCATCTGAATGTCTTGGCGAATATCTCGCCATTGCTTATTCCCCATTCCCAGTAAATCATTACCTAACCATGAGACAGTTCCACCAGAGGCTTTGACTAAACCAATAATGGCACGCGCAAACGTCGATTTACCACAACCAGATTCACCAACAACACCAAGGGTTTCACCTTCATATAGGCGCAGTGTGACACCGTCGACAGCTTTTAGACTTTTTTTCGCTTTCCAAAACCACTGCTTATTATCTTGAACATCGAAATAAACCTTTAAGTCATTCACTTCAAGAATAACTTTTCTATCTTGTAATGTGGCCTGCGTCATACCAATTCCTCCACCGCTTTAAAACAGGCTCGTAATCGCCCTTGTGCAAATTGCGCTAATTCAGGCTCATTCGACAAACATTGCTCTGTTGCATACTGACAGCGTGGTTGGAATGGGCAACCTTTTGGTAAACGCAATAAGTTAGGAGGATTACCCGGAATGGTCGCTAGTCGCTCATCTTCACCGTCTAAACGCGGAACGGCTTGTAGCAAGCCAATAGAATAAGGGTGTGAGGGTTGATAGAAGATATCACGCGCTTTCCCGTACTCCATAGTACGCCCTGCATACATTACCAATACTTTATCGCAAATCCCTGCAACAACCCCTAAGTCATGGGTGATCATAATAATTGCAGTGTTTAAATCATTTTTAAGCTCATTTAACAGTGTCATGATTTGTGCTTGAACCGTCACATCAAGTGCTGTTGTTGGTTCATCTGCAATTAACAGTTTAGGCTTACACAGCAATGCCATTGCAATCATGACACGTTGACGCATCCCGCCTGAAAATTCATGAGGGTACATACTCATTCGTTTATGCGCTTCAGGCATTTTTACGGCATCTAACATACGCACAGATTCCGCATAAGCATCATTTTTACTCATGCCTTTATGTAGCATTAATACTTCAATCAGCTGCGCGCCCACTTTCATATAGGGATTTAATGAGGTCATTGGATCTTGAAATATCATGGATATTTCTTCAGCGCGCATTTTATTTAATTCACTTTGGCGAAGATTTAAGATCTCACGGCCATTAAAATTGGCACTACCTGCTGTACGGCCATTTTTCGCTAATAATCCCATCAATGCGAATGCTGTTTGCGATTTACCTGAACCCGATTCACCAACAATTCCTAAGGTTTCACCTGCTGATAATTCAAAGTTCAGCTTATTAACGGCAGTGACATCACCATCTGCGGTACCAAAAGTGACGCTGAGATCTTTAACACTTAATAACGACTTGTTTGTTGTATTTATCATTTTGTTCTCCTTAACGATCTTTCGGGTCTAATGCATCACGTAAGCCATCACCGATAAAGTTAAAACAAAACAGTGTGATAACTAAAAATGCAGCCGGGAAAAGTATCAACCAAGGAGAAACTTCCATTGAGTTTGCACCATCACTTAATAGTGCGCCCCAACTACTTAATGGCTCTTGTGTTCCTAAACCTAAGAAGCTTAAGAAGGATTCAAATAAAATCATACTAGGCACTAATAGAGAGGCATAAACCACCACCACACCTAATACGTTAGGCACAATATGTCTTAACACAATATTGCGTGATGACACGCCACAGACTAATGCCGCTTCAATAAATTCTTTGCGTTTTAGACTTAAGGTTTGTCCTCTTACAATACGCGCCATATCGAGCCAAGATACCATCCCAATCGCAACAAAAATCAGTAAGATATTTTGACCAAAAAATGTCACCAGTAAGATAACAAAGAACATAAATGGGAATGAGTTTAATATTTCGAGTAAGCGCATCATAATTGAATCAACACGCCCACCAATATAACCCGCCATTGCGCCATAAAGTGTGCCAACAATGACCGCAACAAAGGCTGCCGCAATACCAACCATTAATGAAATACGACCACCAATCGCAACCCGTACTAATAAGTCACGGCCTGATGAGTCAGTGCCAAAATAGTGAGAAGAGGCAAAATCAGGTGCCATCGACATCATTTCCCAATCTGTATCGTCATAAACAAATGGCGATAACATTGGGGCAAAAATAACAAATAATAAAATAAAGAAAAGTAACACAAGACTCGTGATCGCAGCTTTATTGTGCATAAAACGACGACGAGCATCTTGCCATAAACTACGACCTTCAATATCTAGCTGCTCCGAGAAATTCCCCAGAGCTTCGCTGTTTTCCTTCAGTGATAACATAACGCGCTCCAGTGTCTATTAATAACGAATTTTCGGATCAATAACAGCATATAAAATATCGACAATTGCATTAAAGAAAATCGTTAATGCACCTACGATAATGGTCAAACTTAATACTAGTGAGTAATCTCGGTTTAAAGCGCCATTAACGAAAAGTTGTCCGATACCCGGCAATCCAAAGATGGTTTCAATCACCATTGAGCCCGTAATAATACCGACGAATGCAGGTCCCATATAAGAGATAACAGGTAGCAACGCAGGTTTTAAAGCATGACGTAGTACAATTCTTCTCATCGGCAAACCTTTCGCTTTTGCCGTTCTGATAAAGTTTGAGTGTAATACTTCAATCATTGAACTACGGGTAATACGCGAGATGCTAGCAATGTAAGAAAGTGATAATGCAATCATTGGCAACAACATATATTGCACCGCGCCACCATTCCAACCTCCAGCTGGTAACCACCTTAAGGTAATAGCGAAAATGAGCACTAACAGTGGTGCGACAACAAAACTCGGTATTACAACCCCCGTCATGGCAAAAGTCATGACGGTATAATCCCATTTGGTGTTCTGATTCAGTGCCGCTATCACGCCTGCCCCCACACCTAAAATTACGGCAAAAATAAATGCCGACAGCCCTAATTTAGCTGAAACAGGGAATGCTTTACCGACTAAGGTGTTTACACTGTAGTCTTTATATTTAAAAGAAGGCCCTAAATCCCCTTTCGATAACTGAATTAAATAATCGAAATATTGCTTATAAATGGGATCGTTTAAATGGTATTTCGCTTCAATATTTGCCATTACCTCAGGCGGGAGTTTTCTTTCACCCGTAAAAGGGCTACCCGGCGCTAAGCGCATCATAAAGAACGAAATCGTTATTAGAATAAATAGAGTCGGTATCGCTTCCAGAAAGCGACGAAAAATAAATTTGAGCATTGCCCGTTCCTATAACACAAACCTATTCAGGCGTGACGATAAAAAGACCTTGCCTTAAAAAGACAAGGCCTCGCCCGATTACTTAGCAATAATATACAAATCTTTAGTATGTAAATTATCTAATGGATCTTTACCTGAATAACCCCCAACATAAGGTTTCACTAAGCGGGTGTTTACATAGTAGTAAAGTGGAACGATAGCCGAATCTTTATCTAATACACCTTCAGCTTTTTGATAAATAGCGGCACGTTCATCATCAGATTTCACACGTAAAGACTCTTTGATCAATGCGTCAAATTCTGTGTTTTTATAGTGAACAGTGTTGTTACTGCTGTAAGACAGCATCATGTTCAGGAATGAAGAAGGTTCATTATAATCTGCACACCAACCGGCACGAGCAACATCATAAGTTCCTTGGTGACGAGTATCTAAGAACGTCTTCCATTCTTGGTTTTCAAGAGATACATCTGCACCTAAGTTTTTCTTCCAAATTGAAGAGGCAGCAATGGCTACTTTTTTGTGAAGATCAGAAGTGTTGTACAGCAGTTTAAATTTCAGTGGATTGGCTTTGTTATAGCCCGCCTCTTCTAACAATTGACGTGCTTTTTCATTACGTTGTTCTTGAGTCCAAGTCGCAAACCACTCTGGTTTACTCTCTTTAATGCCGTCAGTAAATGGAGGGGTAAAGCCATAAGCTGGGATATCACCTTGGTTTTTTACTTTATAAGTGATGATATCTCTATCCATTGAAAGCTTAAGTGCTTCACGAACACGCGGATCGTTAAACGGTGCTTTCTCATTATTAATTTCATAATAATAAGTACATAAATATGGACTTATGCGCAATTCATCTGGGATCTCTTTTTTCAGTTTTTGGAAAAGTTCGATCGGTAAATTGCTATATGTCATGTCGATTTCACCCGCACGATAGCGGTTTACGTCGGTGACTTCTGATGAGATAGGTAGGAACGTAACTTTATCAATAACGGTACTTTTGTTATCCCAATATGTTGGGCTACGCTCTAAAACAATACGTTCGTTGACTGTCCAGTCTTTCAAATTATAAGCGCCGTTGCCGACGAAGTTAGCTGGCTGTGTCCATTTTTCGCCAAATTTTTCAATCACTTTTTGGTTAACTGGCGACATGGAGGAGTGAGCTAATAATTTTGGTAAATAAGGCACTGCTTCAGATAAAGTAATTTCTAATGTATTGTTATCTAATGCCTTAACACCTAATTCTGTGGCTTTTTTCTTACCCGCAATAATATCGTCGATATTCACGATATGTGCATATTGTAGATAGCTTTCATAAGGAGATGCAGTATTAGGATCAGCTAAACGTTGCCAGCTATAAACGAAATCTTGTGCTGTAACAGGCTCACCATTTGACCATTTAGCGCCTTCACGAATTTTGAATGTCCAAACGGTGAAATCTTTATTTTCCCAGCTAGTTGCTGAACCTGGTAAAATTTCGCCATCTGGGCCAACTATTGTCACACCTTCGAAAAGATCACGAGCTAATGCAGATTCGGGCACACCTTCGATTTTATGAGGATCAAGCGATTGTGGTTCAGAACCATTATTACGTACAAGCACTTGTTTTTCAGCTAATTTCACCCCATCTGGAACAACCGCAGCGTTAGCTGTTAGCGCTGACAATCCAAAGATTGCGCTTATTGCAATCGCCAACGCACTCTTTTTAGTTAAATTACTCATCTTATAAAATACTCCCAGTTAGTGAGTTGGTTGTTAGACAACCATTCTGTGATGTTCAGTTGTGTTTTAGAACGGTTTACACAACTTATTGTTTTTACAAAAAATAAATCAAACTTACTTAATTGCCATCAGTGCTTAATTGCCTGATAACATTATAATTTTTTTATGCCGTTATCTTTTTTTGTGTAGCTTTTTTATTTTTTACTACAGTTAATGTCACTTTTAATCATTTAAATCGCACATAACTATAGAATACCGATAATTTACCAGTTTTAGTTATCTACCTTTATAAAATAGCGCTTTAAGTCCGTATAATCAAAGGGGTCTTTGCCTGTAAATCCACCTACTTTTGGACTGACTAATCTAACACTGACGCGATAATAAACAGGTACTATCGCTGAATCCTTATCTAGCAAGGCTTCAGCACGTTGATAGAGTTGATGACGAGCACCATTATCGAGTGCAAGTAGTGCATTATTTAATGTGTCGTCATAGGTTTTATTTTCATAAAAGACCGTATTTAGGCTACTTTTAGAAAGAAATGAGTTTAAAAATGAAGTTGGTTCATTGTAATCTGCACACCATGTTGCTCTCGCAACTTGGTAATTGCCCTGATTACGATTTTCTAGCGCCGTTTTCCATTCTTGATTTTGTAACGTGACATTAGCGCCAATACTTTTCTTCCACATTGATGCGGCTGCAATAGCTTGCTGTTTATTTTGATCTGATGTGTTGTAAAGCAATGTAAAAGTCAGCGGATTTTTACTATCAAACCCGGCTTCTTTTAATAACTCTCGCGCCCTTTCATTACGTTGTTGTTGTGTCCAATATGCCCATTTAGGTGGCTTAAAATTACCATTACCAATAAAAGAGGGTGTAAAAGAGTAAGCAGGGATTTGCCCTTGCCCCATTATTTTTTCGGCAATTACTTGCCTATCAAGTGTTAATTTCACAGCTTCCCGAACGCGGGCGTCATCAAAAGGGGCTTTTTTATTATTGAGTTCATAATAAAAGGTACATAGATAAGGTGTAACGTGTAAATTATCAGGCTGTTCTTGCTTCATTTTTTTATAAAGAACTGGAGGAATAGCGCTGTTAGTAATATCAATTTCACCACTACGATAACGGTTAATATCGCTAGTTTCTGAGCTAATTGGCAAAAATGTGGCTTGCTCTATAATGGTATTTTTATTATCCCAATAAAGTGGATTACGCTTTAAAGTCACTTTTTCATTCACAACCCAATTTTCAATAACATAAGCACCATTGCCAACAAAGTTTTCTGGGCGAGTCCAATTCACGCCATATTTTTCAACAATCTCTTTTTTAACGGGTTTCAACGGTGTGTGACTGACCATATCGATTAAATAAGGAATTGGTTTGGTTAAATTGACTTGCAAAGTGTGAGGATCTATCGCTTTCACACCTAATGTTTCAGGGGATTTTTTGCCACTAAGAATATCTGTAATATTTTCAACATAAGCATATTCGAGATAACTGGCATAAGGTGAACCGGTTTTAGGATCTACGACTCGACGCCAGCTATAAACAAAATCTTCAGCAGTAACTGGAGAACCATCACTCCATTTTGCATCTTCTCGCAAATAGAATGTCCACACCTTGTTATCATCTGTTTCCCAGCGTTGTGCAACGCCCGGCATACTTTCACCATTCGGTCCAACATAAGTCAGCCCTTCTAATAAATTTAAAATAATATTAGTTTCTGGTGCGCCTTCTACTTTATGCGGATCAAGAGATGAAACTTCAGTTCCGTTATTAATTACAATATTTTGTTGCTTTGCCAGAATAGTGCCTTCAGGAAGAGTGACGGCATGAGAAAAAAAGGAGGTTAAGACAAGTGACATAATACTGAGTGGAAACACTGTTTTTAACGTAACTTTATTTTTCATGGGTACCTCTCCTAATAAACAATAATTTATAGCGGGGTCGCTCAATTAACGTTAGGTATCGTTGTTAAATTTTGATTGTAATATTTGTGGCTCTTAGATATTTGCTGATATTAACGAGATAAAAAATGATAACAACACCCTTCTTTTTTACACTTATCGTAAATTTTGTCAATTAATGCGGTATTCTTATCACTTAACTTTATTGAGCCCTCTAGCGTTCTATCTTGAGAAAATAAAAAATACATATCGAGAGAGGCAAAACAACAAATAAACATTAAATTAACATCATGCAAGTTTTATAGATAGAAAACCTACTTAGCTCACAAAATTAATATAATTAGGATGGGTTTTAACCGACTCGCAGAACTTTATGATGCTTCGTTTGTAAAGAATTTCTTTTTGAAATTAATTATAAATAACAATAAATTCATCTTTAGACTGAATAATAATTCTAATTTAAAAATATTTATAGATTATTAAATATTCACTTTTATTGTTTATTTTTAAAATTTAATCTAAATGTTTAATTGAAATAAAAATAAAAAATATTTTCATTTCCGTTTCTATGTATTAGATGAAAAAAACCTCTTTAATATACATATGTAATATTAAAGAGGTTTTTTATTTTATAACGACACCTTCAAATTTTTTCAGCTAGTTAGCCGATTTTGATTGAAACCATTGTAGCTTCTCATTCAATTTGACGACTTCTCCCACAATAATCAGCGCTGGACTTTCCATTGTTTCTGCCATCTGTGCTAGTTGATGTAATTGCCCAACAATCACTTTTTGTGCTGTTAATGTTCCTTTTTCGATAATAGCAACAGGCATCGTCGCACACATGTTTTGACTGAGTAGCATTTGCTGAATGTAATGAGCTTTACTCAATCCCATGTAAAAAACCAATGTTTGATTCTTTTGCGCAATACATTGCCACTGAGCTTCATTTAACCCTTTACCATGTCCTGTAATAAAACGGACGCTTTGCGCATAATCTCGATGCGTTAAAGGAATACCTGCATAAGTTGTACAGCCTGATGCTGCCGTAATACCGGGGATCACTGAGAATGGAATACGGTGTTCAATTAAAGCTTCTAACTCTTCACTGCCTCGACCAAAAATAAAGGGATCACCTCCTTTTAATCTCACTACTCGTTTTCCTGCGGTAGCTTCTTTGATTAAAATTTGGTTGATCTCATCTTGAGGAACACAGTGAAAACCTGCTTGCTTACCAACATAAATACGTTGTGCATCTCTACGAACAAGAGCCATAATCTCATCAGACACTAATCTATCGTAAACTATGACATCAGCTTGCTGACACTGCTGTAAACCTTTAATCGTCATTAGCCCAGCATCACCCGGCCCTGCGCCGACTAAAACAACACTGCCTTGAGGTTGTTTATTTTCAGATAACAGTGCGCTAATACATTGCTGGATACCGTCGTCTCTTTGCGCTTCTATTTCGGCTTGTAATGATTTATCTGCAAAAAATTGCTCCCAAAAATAACGTCTGGCATTCATCGATGAAAAACGCTGTTTTATTTGCTCACGTAATTTTCCGGCAAGTTGTGCTAACGCACCTAAATAATTAGGGAGAAGTTGCTCAATTTTTTCTCGCAAAATACGAGCGAGTACAGGTGCTTTTCCGCCCGATGAAATTGCCACCATAATAGGAGAGCGATCTATGACAGATGGCATAATAAAGCTGGCTTGCTCTGGTGAATCAACCACATTACAAAATATCTGTTTTTCTGTTGCTATTTGGAAAACCTGTTGATTCACTTGCTCGCTATTTGTCGCTGCAATAATAAGCCATTTACCAGACAGATGATCAGCCGTAAATAGCCCTGTGACACAGTTTAGTTTTTGCTCGGTGTGCCATTGCATAAACTGACTTGTAAACGAAAGAGCGATGACAGAAAGATCAGCGCCTGCCTCCATAAGCAATCTGGCTTTACGTTCAGCAATCTCACCGCCTCCCACTAATAAACAAGGTTTATCTTTAAGCTGACAGAATATTGGAAAGTAATCCATATTCATTCCCCTATTTATTGAGATTATCCATTACGGCTACGTACGCTAACGGTGTTACCTTCAACCTTGACATCAAAATGAGTGATCGAGAAATTCTTATCTTCAAGACAAAAACCATCCGTTAAACGAAAATGCTGTTTTTTTAGTGGACTAACGATATACAACTCGTTTTCATGTTCAGCAATTATTCCTCGAGATAGAACACTAGAATGTGCAAAGGGATCGATATTACTTAACGCATATAAACGCGCATCAGAATAAGGGCGAAAAATGGCAACGTGATCTTGCTCCACCAGCGCACAAACACCCGTTCCCGGTGTAATATCATCTATTTGGCAAACCGCTATCCATTGGCTCATGATTGCGCCTCCTCAGTGACCAATTTGATATCAATACGTTCATGTAAACGTGCTGGACGATGTTGAAATCGTTCTTTTACCGTTTGCACTGTCGGATCAGGCATTGAATTATTAATAAAGTGGGCAAAACGTTTTAATGCTTTTGGAGAATCAACCGTTTCTTTCCATTCACAAGCAACCCGTTCTTGTAAGGCTTTCAGCTCTTTTTCTAACTGTGTGTTTAAGCCTAACTTGTCGTGAATAATGACATCACGTAAATATTCAATACCCCCTTCTAAATTATCTAGCCATACTGACGTTCGTTGTAACTTATCTGCCGTGCGAATATAAAACATCATAAAGCGGTCGATATAATGTACTAAGGTTTCTTCATCAAGATCCGATGCAAAGAGATCTCCGTGGCGTGGTTTCATGCCACCATTTCCACCGAAATAGAGGTTCCAGCCTTTGTCGGTGGCGATAATACCGACATCTTTGCCTTGTGCTTCAGAACATTCACGGGTACAGCCTGAGACACCAAATTTCATCTTATGAGGTGTTCTAATACCTTTATAACGATGCTCTAACGCAACCCCCAAACCAACACTGTCGCCAACACCAAAACGACACCAACTGCTACCTACACACGTTTTTACCATACGCAATGCTTTCGCGTAGGCATGGCCTGTCTCAAAACCGGCTGCAATTAATTTTTCCCAAATGGCAGGTAAATCCTGTTTGTGCGCACCGAACATTGCCATTCGTTGCGAGCCAGTAATTTTGGTATACAAATTGTATTCTTGAGCGATTTGCCCAATAGCGATAATACCAGTGGGGGTAATTTCACCACCAGGAGAGCGAGGAATAATGGAATAAGTCCCATCTTTTTGCATATTCGCGAGAAAGTTATCGTTAGTATCTTGCAAAGAAACTAAATCATCACGCAAGATATACTCATTCCAACATGAGGCAAGCAATGAACCCACTGTAGGTTTACACACTTCACAACCATAGCCTTGGCCATGTTTTTTCAGCAGCTCATCAAAACTTTTTAGTCCTTCTACACGAATAAGATGATAAAGCTCTTGGCGAGAATAGTGGAAATGTTCACAAAGATGGTGATTAACTTCAATACCTTGTTTGGCTAATTCTGCATTTAAGACTTGAGTCACAAGAGGAATACAACCACCACACCCTGTACCTGCTTTAGTTTCCGCTTTAATGGCAGCAACTGTATGACAACCTCGTTCAATTGCTTGAATAATGTCGCCTTTTGTAACGTCAAAACAAGAGCAGATTTGCGCTGTTTCAGGTAAGGAATCAACTCCGATTGCAGGTTTACTTCCTGCATGTGCTGGTAAAATTAAGCTATCTGGGTGTTCTGGTAATTCAATAGTATTGAGTGACAACTGTAGAAGATTGCCATAATCTTCAGTATCTCCCACTAATACCGCCCCTAATAAGTATTTATTATCTTCACTCACGATCAGGCGTTTATAAATTTCTTTGCCTTCGTCCAAATAAATATAGCTACGACACCCTGCTTGTTGCCCATGAGCATCACCAATACCGCCAACATCGACACCGAGAAGTTTTAATTTTGCACTTAAATCGGCTCCTTGAAAGACAGAGTGATGACCTAATAAATTATCAACGGCAACTTGTGCCATTTTGTAGCCCGGCGCTACTAAACCGAAGGTTTTATTTTGCCAAGATGCACATTCACCAATGGCATAAATATCAGGATCTGTTGTTTGGCAGTAATCATTAATAACAATGCCTCCTCTTGGGGCAATGTCTAAATCACATTGACGAGCCAGTTTATCTTTCGGACGAATACCTGTGGAAAACACAATAAAATCAACTTCAAGAGAAGTACCATCGGCAAATTGCAGTGTTTTTCGTGCACTTTCGCCTGTCGATAATATTTCTTGTGTGTTTTTAGAGGTATGCACTTTTACCCCCATACGCTCTATTTTTCGCTTAAGTTGCTCCCCACCTAATGTATCAAGTTGTTCCGCCATTAAGGTTGGTGCAAATTCAATAACATGAGTTTCGATACCTAAACTTTTTAGCGCACCAGCGGCTTCTAAACCTAAAAGTCCTCCACCAATTACTGCGCCTTTACGACTAATGCGTGCGCAAGATCCGATAGCATTTAAATCTTCAATAGTTCGATAGACAAAGCAATCCGGTGAGTTATTTCCCTTAATTGGAGGAACCCACGGATAAGAGCCAGTTGCCATCACTAACTTATCGTAACTAACACAACGCCCTGTATTGGTGTGTACCACTTTTTCTTCACGATTGATGGTTATTACTCGTTCACCAATTAATACTTCTATTTGGTGTTTCTCATAATATCCTTGTTTAACTAAAGAGAGCTCTTCAGCAGTGTGATGAGAAAAATAAGAGGAGAGATGGACTCTATCATATGCAACGCGAGGTTCTTCACAAAAGACGACAATATCAAATTCTTCATTGCCACCTTTATCAATCAGCTTTTCGATATAACGGTGTCCCACCATACCATTACCGATGATTGCGAGTGTTTTCTTGCTCATTTTTGCCTCAGATTTAAAGATTTCTAAGGCTAAAATACGAAACCACTCATAAGGAATATTGATGAATATCAAACATAGCTTAATCAATTCAGCTACTACAACTTAATAGTCAACGAGTTACTACTAAAGGAGTATTTAATTCTCATCTTCTTGCGGTTAATTATTCTTCTACCATAATTAATCTTGGTTGCTTATAACCAAGCGTTATATGTAAGCGTAATTAAAACTTTGCGCATCGGTCACGTTTTGCCTAAGTTAATTTCACAAAGTAATAATAATTAGAGCGTGTTAACCTTTTTTGCTTATTTTTACAGCAAGAAAACCGAGTAAAGCAAACGACTCAACGAGTATGGACATTGATTGCCATTAACAATGTCCACTTAAGATAAAAACAAGTGTTGAAAGCTGCCTTACAGGTTCGATTAAAAGACGTTTTACTCATTTTATTCTGCGTTGATAAACACTAGCTTAGTTCACTAGGCTAGTGTTTATCGCCTTGCCTAAAATGCTTTTAATTCGAATAAAAATTGACCATAAAAGGCTAACACGCTCTAATAAGTTATTGACATAACGACTTTAGCTACACCGTTTCAGGGAGCGTCTCATGAAAGCAAAATTATTATCATTATTCGTTGTGGGTGCCCTTTCCGTACCAGCATTTGCAGCAACACCCGCGAATACATTAATTGTGGTACAAGGGCTTGATGATATTGTCAGCCTTGATCCCGCCGAAAGTAATGAACTGTCTAGTATTCAAACTGTACCTAGCTTATATCAGCGTATTGTTCAACCTAATCGTGATAATCCTGAGATTAATGAACCGATTTTAGTTGAAAGCTGGCAAGCCAATCCTGAACAAAAATCTATCGTATTTAAAATTAAACCTGATGCAAAATTTGCATCTGGTAACACCGTTCGCCCTGAAGATATTATCTTCTCTTATCAGCGTGCGATCACCATGAATAAATCACCTGCCTTTATTTTAAATGTCTTAGGTTGGAAAACAGATAACATTAATTCACTGCTGAAAAAAGTCAGTGATAATGAATTAGAAGTGCGTTGGACCGCCGATGTTAGCCCTGATGTTGTGCTAAATATCCTCTCAACCCCGATTGCTTCTATCGTTGATGAAAAGCTGGTTTCTGCTCATATTAAAAATAATGACTTTGGAAATAGCTGGCTGAAAATGAACTCAGCAGGAAGTGGCGCATACAAAATGCGTGCTTATCAACCTCGTCAAGCGATTGTGTTAGAAGCTAACCCTCTCTCACCAACTGGCGCGCCTAAAATGGCGAATATCATTATTAAAAACGTACCTGATCCAGCATCACGTCGTTTACTGATTGAGAAAGGCGATGCAGATATCGCACGCGAACTGGGTACTGACCAAACCGCGGCACTGGCTGGCAAAGCCGGTATTCAAATCTTAGATATTCCTTCCGCAGAACAAGTTTATATGGCTTTTAATACCGCCAGCGGAAACCCTGCACTTAGTAACCCCGCATTTTGGGAAGCGTCTCGTTATTTAGTTGACTACAAAGGCATTACTGAAGATCTAATGCGTGGTCAGTATTTTATTCACCAAAGCTTTTTGCCAGTAGGTTTACCGGGTGCATTAAAAAATAATCCATTCACCTTTGATCCCGAAAAAGCGAAGGCAATTTTAGCCAAAGCAGGCATTACCAATGCTCGCTTTACATTGGATGTTGAGAACAAAGTACCTTACATTACGGTGGCGCAATCCATTCAGGCAAGCTTTGCTCAAGCAGGTGTACAAGTTGATTTATTACCAGCGGCAGGTAGCCAGGTGTATAGCCGCGTACGCGCTAAACAACACCAAGCTGCGATCCGTTTTTGGATCCCAGACTATTTTGATGCGCATTCAAATGCGAGTGCCTTTGCTTATAACGATGGACAATCCAATACTGTTGCTTGGTTAAATGGTTGGAAAATCCCTGAACTAAGCCAACAAACATTGGCTGCACTAAATGAAGCAGACAAAACAAAACGTCAATCACTCTATACTGAAATGCAAAGAGAGTTACAACGTAGTTCACCTTATGTGTTTATCGACCAAGGTAAAAACCAAATCGTTATGCGCGATAATGTTAAAGGTTATGCCCAAGGCCTAAATGCAGATATGGTTTATTATGACAAAGTAACTAAGTAATATTTTTCCTGAAACCATCCACAGTCATGCTATTGTGGATGGTCTATTTTTTGCCATTTCACTAGGCTATTGCTGTATGAATACTGCTATGACGTTACCTATTCGTCTAAAAGGTCAGTTAATTACTTTTGCTCAAGGAATATTGACATTAGTACTCACGATTTTTGGACTTCTTGTAATTACTTTCACGCTTTCTGCTCTTTCCCCTGTTGATCCTGTTCTGCAAATTGTTGGTGATCATGCGAGCCTCGAAACCTATAACCAAGTCAAACATGAATTGGGGCTGGATTTACCTCTCTATATGCAGTTTTTTCACTATGTAGAAGCGTTATTACAAGGGCATTTGGGAACAGCGACATCAACGGGTCAACCCGTTCTTGATGATTTATTGTCGACTTTCCCCGCCACTCTAGAGTTAGCAACAGTTGCATTGATTATTGGTACCAGTTTAGGCATTTTATTTGGTGTATTATGTGCTCGTTTTGTCGGTACACCTCTCGATTTTGTTTTACGCATTTTGACGCTATTAGGTAGCTCTGTTCCTATTTTCTGGCTAGGTTTAATTTTGTTATTAATTTTCTATGCCACACTGCAATGGACAGCAGGCCCTGGACGATTAGACGATATTTATCAATTTACGATTGAACCTGTAACAGGCTTTGCGTTAATCGATACCTTATTAGCGGGTGATAAAGATGCCTTTTTTAACGCGTTATCACATCTTATTTTGCCCGTTTCTCTGTTAGCTTATTTTGCCCTTGCCTCTATTACTCGTTTAACTCGTTCTGCCTGTTTAAACGAAATGAATAAAGAGTATGTCACCTTAGCAAGAGCAAAAGGTATTGGTGAGTTACGTATTCTTTTTTATCACGTATTACCCAATATTCGTGGTGTATTACTGACCATAATCGCCCTGTCTTATACTGGTATGTTAGAAGGTGCGGTATTAACAGAAACGGTCTTTTCTTGGCCGGGAATTGGTCGATATCTTACAACTGCACTTTTTGCGGGTGATACCACAGCCATTATGGGCGGTACTTTAATTATCGGTTTATGCTTTGTCTTTATTAATAATATGACCGATATCGTTATTCGTTTGACTGATCCGAGGCTCCGCTAATGTCACCTTCATTTTTAAGAAAAATAGCGCGTTCGCCTTCCGCATTTATCGGTTTATCGTTGCTTATTTTACTGTTGATTATTGCTATTTTTGCACCTTGGTTAGCCCCTTACGATCCAAATTGGCAACATGCAGCCCAACGCTTATTAGCACCCAACGCTGAACACTGGTTAGGTACAGATAATTATGGGCGAGATATCCTTTCCCGTATTATTTATGGCACACGCCCAATGCTAGGTTTGGTGGGATTGGTGGCTATTATCACCTTACCATTAGGGTTGTTGATCGGGATTTTATCGGGTTATTACGGTGGATGGACTGAACGTATTTTAATGCGATTCACTGACGTTGTGATGTCAATGCCTTCATTGATCCTAGCTTTTGCCTTTGTAGCAATGTTAGGCCCTGGCCTTCTTAATGGAGCATTAGCACTGGCTTTAACAGCATGGCCTGCTTATGCACGACAATCTCGCAGTGAAATTCAACATTTGCGCAATAGTGATTACCTTGCAGCGGCTGAGATGATGGGTATAAAAGGTGTTCGACTTTTATGGGGACATATTTTACCTCTATGCTTACCATCAGCCATTGTGCGTTTAGCCCTTAATTTGGCGGTGATTATTCTTGCTGCCGCAGGTCTGGGTTTTCTTGGATTAGGTGCTCGCCCTCCTATGGCTGAATGGGGAGCAATGATAGCAGAAGGTATGCCCGTTATTTTTGACCAATGGTGGGTAGCCGCTATTCCGGGTACAGCAATTTTGATCAGTAGTCTCGCCTTTAATTTATTAGGTGATGGGCTTCGGGATATATTGGGAGATACCCATGAATAAAACACCTTTAATTGAAGTGAAAAAACTCTGCATAGATTATCCAACGGCAAGAGTGGTTAATAACGTCTCTTTCACTTTAGGCCAAGAGCGTTTAGCCGTGGTGGGTGAATCAGGCTCTGGAAAATCAATGACAGCCCGCGCATTAATGGGACTTGTACGTCAACCAGGAAAAGTTAGCGCAGAGCAACTCAATTTAATGGGAAATAATCTATTGAATTTTTCATCGCGCCAATGGAATAACACTCGAGGTAATACTATTTCGATGGTATTGCAAGATCCCCGTTACGCATTAAATCCAGTAAAAACCATTTATCAGCAAGTGGAAGAGACGGTAAAACGCCATCAAACACTTTCACGCCAAGATAGGCGTCAATTGATTATCGAAATGCTGTTGTCTGTTGGCTTTCCTGAGCAGAGTATTTACCGCTATCCCGGTGAATTGTCAGGAGGAATGGGACAACGGGCAATGATTGCTATTGCACTAATTAATAACCCAACAATTTTAATTGCCGATGAACCAACATCAGCCCTTGATGCCCAATTACGCCATCAAATTCTTGAACTGATTACCACTCAATGTGAGCTGCGTAAGATGGGTCTACTACTCATTAGCCATGATTTGCCTCTCGTTGCTGAATACTGTGAACGAGTCATGGTGATGTACCAAGGCGAACAAGTGGATGAACTCAATGCGAAAGCATTACCGACAGCCACACATCCTTATACGCGTACACTTTGGACATGTAGACCTAATGCAAGCACTTATGGCACGCAATTGCCAGTATTAGATAGGACGCTTAATTTCAAGGGGCAGCATCATGCTAATTGATATTCATGATTTACATGTTCAATTTGAGCAAGGCAAACAAGCAAAGCATGTTGTAAAAGGGATCAACTTACATGTCCAACAAGGTGAAACCTTTAGCTTGATAGGTCGTTCTGGTTGTGGAAAATCGACTGTTTTACGTGTCATTGCTGGATTATTGCCCCATTGGCAAGGTGACATGTCACTTTTAGGGCAAACCATTAAACCACAACAACGTTTTCAAGGCGCATTGCGCCGTAATGTGCAGATGGTATTTCAAGATCCCTATGCCTCTTTACATCCCCAACACCGTATTGAGCGTGCTTTTTCTGAGCCTTTGAAAATTCATCAAATTTCTTTTGATAACAGCACAATTGAACAGGCATTAGCTCAAGTCGGCTTATCTGCGGATGTGGCAAGTCGTTATCCTCATCAACTCTCTGGTGGGCAACGCCAACGAGTTGCCATTGCAAGAGCCCTTTTGCTACAACCTCAATTGTTATTATTAGATGAACCAACTTCAGCATTGGATATGTCAGTACAAGCCGAGATCTTAAATCTGCTTAATACTCTAAAAAAACAGCATAATATGACTTATTTATTAGTGAGTCATGATGCCGATGTGATTGCTCATATGTCTGATAGAGCCGCATTAATGGAAAATGGCGAATTGACTCAACACTATGATAGAGATGCGTTATCAAAAGGAATTCATCGTCTTGATTAACATAGAAGAAGTGATGCAATAAAAAATCGCAGTATTCAAAAAATACTGCGATTTTTAAAAATGCGACTGTGTTGACGATATTTAAACTAATAAGCCCGGAAAAATAGAACGCAAACCGGTCACAATAAACTCAATACCTAAAGACATTAATAATAATCCCATTATACGGGTTACCACGTTAATTCCCGTTTGTCCCAAGTATTTCACTAACAGTGTTGCACTACGAAAAAGCAACCAACAGCAAAATGCAAAAAAGATACTGGTTGCAGCTAATCCTAAAAAGTTAGTAAAGCCTTCCCAGCGAGAACTCCACACAATACAAGAACTAATTGCCCCAGGCCCTGCCATTAATGGTAACGCTAGAGGCACAACAGCAACACTATTACGTACGGCGGATTCGTTTCGTTCTTGATTGTTTTGTTTATCTTCCCCTAAACGCCCATTTATCATGGTCATGGCAATTGTAACAATCAGCATCCCTCCTGCTATACGAAACGAGTCGATAGAAATACCGAAAATACTCAGTATAGAATCACCAATTAACAGAGATGAAACCAAAATAATTGCAACGGAGCCATTTGCAATTAAGTTTGTTCTGTTTCGCCCCGCATCCGTTTGATAACTCGTCATACTAATAAAAACAGGCAAAATACCAATTGGGTTTACAATCGCAAAAAGACCCACAAAAAACTTAATATAACCGGATAAATCCAGCAGTGACCCCATGAAAAGCCCCTTCTTGGCTAATAAACATGCGAATTATTCTATAAAAGATAGAGTAACTCTAAAAAATCCGCGTTACTTTAAATCAATAAACCAGTTAATTCTATTAGTTAACAAGTTTTTACCTAAAATATTCTCTTGCAATCTGATAAAAACCTAGTGGTTTAATTTTATATCGAAATATTGGGTACGACAAAAAAATCGTTGATGATTTTTTACATATGCTTCTCATTCTCATTTAATACCTTGCTGAAAGGTGTCAGCTTATCAATTTTGTGATATATATCACGTTAATTAATTAGAAAGATGGTAAGCTGTTATCATTCGAAAAAAGAGAGTAACTTTAAAAATATATTTATGTTTATTGTTGTTTTTTTTAAGTTTTTTAAGCAAATTAGGGCCTCTAATTATTATTACTGAAATAAGTACGATGTCATCTATCTAGACTATTCTTATTAATGATGATCAAAACGGCTAATTTGCTTAAAAAATTTAACATTTTATCAGGAGTCTCTTTATGTCTGTAACTAACGTTACTGAACTCAATGATTTGGTTGCTCGTGTAAAAAAAGCTCAACGTGAATTTGCTAACTTCTCTCAAGAACAAGTTGATGCAATTTTCCGCGCTGCTGCATTAGCTGCCGCTGACGCCCGTATTCCTCTGGCAAAATTGGCTGTGAAAGAATCTGGCATGGGTATCGTTGAAGATAAAGTAATTAAAAACCACTTTGCTTCCGAATATATCTACAATGCATATAAAGATGAAAAAACCTGTGGGATCTTATCTGAAGATCTGACTTACGGCACAATGACTATCGCTGAACCTATTGGTATCATTTGCGGTATTGTACCGACCACTAACCCAACTTCTACTGCGATTTTTAAAGCATTAATTAGCTTAAAAACACGTAACGGTATTATTTTCTCGCCACACCCACGCGCTAAAGAAGCAACAAATCGCGCTGCAGAAATCGTTTTAAATGCAGCTATCGCTGCGGGTGCGCCAAAAGACATTATTGGTTGGATTGATGAGCCATCAGTCGCCCTCTCTAACGCATTAATGCACCATGAAGATATCAACCTGATCTTAGCAACAGGTGGTCCAGGCATGGTTAAAGCAGCATATAGTTCAGGTAAACCTGCTATCGGTGTCGGTGCGGGTAATACACCAGTTGTTATTGATGACTCAGCAGATATCAAACGTGCTGTAGCATCAATCTTAATGTCTAAAACCTTCGATAACGGCGTAATTTGTGCGTCAGAACAATCTGTTATCGTTGTTGATAGCATCTATAAACAAGTTCGTGAGCGTTTCTCAACTCACGGCGGTTATATGCTAACAGGCAAAGAATTAAAAGCTGTTCAAGATATCATCTTAAAAGACGGTAACTTAAATGCGGCTATCGTAGGTCAGCCAGCAACAAAAATTGCTGAAATGGCTGGCATTGAAGTGCCTGTAAACACCAAAATTTTAATTGGTGAAGTAAAAGAAACAACCGAAGCAGAACCATTTGCTCACGAGAAATTATCTCCACTATTAGCAATGTACCACGCTCAAACTTTTGAAGATGCGGTACATAAAGCAGAAAAATTAGTTGAAATGGGTGGTATCGGTCATACATCTTGCTTATATACAGACCAAGATAATTGCCCTGAACATGTTGCCTATTTTGGCGATAAAATGAAAACATCTCGTATCTTAATCAATACTCCAGCATCTCAAGGTGGTATTGGTGACTTATACAACTTTAAACTTGCTCCTTCTCTAACCTTAGGTTGTGGTTCATGGGGTGGTAACTCCATTTCAGAAAACGTAGGGCCAAAACACCTTATCAACACTAAAACCGTGGCGAAAAGAGCAGAAAATATGTTGTGGCATAAACTTCCTAAATCTATTTACTTCCGCCGTGGCTGTTTACCTATCGCACTGGAAGAAATTGCGAGTGACGGTAAAAAACGCGCCTTTATCGTAACCGACGGTTTCTTATTCAATAACGGTTATGTCGATGAAGTAACTCGTGTACTGAAAAAATTTGGTGTTGAAACAGAAGTCTTCTTTGAAGTTGAAGCCGATCCAACATTGAGTGTTGTGCGTAAAGGCGCAGAACAAATGAACAGCTTTAAACCTGACGTGATCATCGCATTAGGTGGTGGTTCACCAATGGATGCTGCAAAAATCATGTGGGTTATGTATGAGCACCCAGAAACTCATTTCGAAGAATTAGCACTACGCTTTATGGATATCCGTAAACGTATTTACAAATTCCCAAAAATGGGTGTGAAAGCACAAATGGTTGCTATCACCACAACATCGGGTACTGGCTCTGAAGTAACACCTTTTGCGGTAGTAACTGATGACGAAACTGGTCAAAAATACCCATTAGCAGACTATGCATTAACACCTGATATGGCTATTGTTGATGCAAACCTTGTTATGAATATGCCTAAATCACTGTGTGCATTTGGTGGTTTAGACGCAGTGACTCACGCATTAGAAGCTTATGTTTCTGTATTAGCGAACGAATATTCTGATGGACAAGCACTGCAAGCATTGAAACTACTGAAAGAATATCTGCCAGCAAGTTATCATGAAGGTGCTAAAAACCCAGTTGCTCGTGAACGTGTTCATAATGCGGCAACTATTGCTGGTATTGCTTTTGCAAACGCATTCTTGGGTGTTTGTCACTCAATGGCGCATAAATTAGGCTCTGAATTCCATATTCCTCATGGTTTAGCTAATGCGTTATTAATTTCAAACGTTATTCGTTATAACGCAAATGACAACCCAACAAAACAGACTGCATTTAGCCAATACGACCGCCCTCAAGCTCGTCGTCGCTATGCAGAAATTGCTGACCACTTAGAGCTTTCTGCACCGGGTGATCGTACTGCGGCTAAGATTGAAAAATTATTAGCATGGTTAGAAGAAATGAAATCTTCATTAGGTATTCCATCTTCTATTCGTGAAGCAGGCGTCCAAGAAAGTGATTTCTTAGCAAGAATTGATAAGTTATCTGAAGATGCATTTGATGATCAGTGTACTGGTGCTAACCCACGTTACCCACTGATCTCTGAACTGAAACAACTATTATTAGATTCTTACTACGGTCGTGAATTTAATGAACATCCTGTTGTGGAAGTAAAGGAAGAATCAAAACCAGCTAAAAAAAGCAGTAAAAAATAATCGAGACACTCTGTGTTAGTCAGATCCTCAAATTCGATTATTTATTGTTAATAAAAATCTGCTAATGAAGTGCCCTTATAAATTTGGGCACTTTTAATAAAACGGCTTGTAAGGCCTGATTTCGATATTCAATCGAGATCAGGCCTTTTAATTTTGTTTTACCACTGATCGTGACTTAGCGATTTTTTAACCACAAAATATAAGTAGTTATCCTTAACCAACATCTATTATTTTTTTATTAAAAATAAGGTTTTGGATGTTTAAGCCTATATGGCTTTAAATGAAGTGCTAAGCCATTTTCTTTTTCATCCACCCCTTTGCATTAGCCATCCGAAAAAAAGCCGCCTGTGTAGGTTACAGCGCTCGTCTAACTCCTCACCTTCTTCATTAGTTAGCATAATAATTTTATTTTAAACTAATTATCTTTATCGGATGGATCTAAAAAGATATTTTAAAACTAAGACCACCGTTTTTCGTCCACTGTGAGTTTTATTCTCATTAGACAAAAGAAGAAAGATGAACATTTCGATCCATTTAGCTTTTAAATAACGATCAAAATATATTGATATAAAATATTCCCACATCAACGTTATTAATAACATTCACTTTATAAAGCACATAATTTCAATAAAATATTATCAAAATACTGTATGCGTATTGATAAAGTAATAACCTGACAAAAGGTCGCTATTCGTACACTTAACGGTTTGACTTACTCCTTTAGGAGTATAAAAAGCGCAGTTCCTTTCTTGTATTAAAATTCATAGAGTGAGATCTTTTATTTATTAGATAATGATTCAGATGAACCAATAAGCGCCACCAATGAGACTCGATATAAATGTTTCATTATGTTAAGCATAGATAATAGAAATAGATTTATAGCCCATTATGACTATCTTTATTCAATTTTATTAAACTATGAATAATATTAGTATATCAAATGTTTTTACGTCTTATCATTTGTAAAAAACAATGTCAGCATCACAAAATAGACACCCTACGTATATTTGATTATGTTTTTTTTGATTAATGATAATGAAATCTATGAAATGAATAAATTTTCTCTTAAAAAAAGAATATTTCTTTACATAAGGACACCAGAATGGCCAATTTTTGATATAAAAAAAGCCAATAAATTGGCTAAATTTAAAAAATAGATAAACATTTTTTAGTATTAAGTAATATAAGCTTTTATTTGGATACTAATTTTAATCCCTCTTTCATCATTATAAATACGCAAAAGAGGGAAATGAAAAAGGTTACTCTTGTTCAATACTCCCTTTTAGCGTTGCCTGAGTATAATGCTTACGGCAAACTGAAACATATTTTTCATTTCCGCCAATTTCAACTTGAGCACCATCGCTCAGCACATTTCCTTTATCATCTAAGCGTAATACTTTATTTGCTTTTCTACCGCAGTAACACACTGTTTTAAGCTCTACTAACTTATCTGCCCACGCTAATAAATAAGCACTACCTGTAAATAACTCACCTCTAAAATCTGTTCTTAAACCATAAGTAAGAACTGGAATATCATAGGTGTCCGTTATTTCGCAAAGTTGTTCTACATGAGCCTTACTTAAAAATTGGCATTCATCAATTAATACACAATGAATAGGTTGTTTGTTATGCTCAGCAGCAATAACATCACGAATATTCATATCATCACTGAAGAGCAATGCATCAGCACTTAAGCCAATTCTTGAACTAATTTTTCCCTTTGCAAAGCGTGTATCAATAGCCGCTGTAAAAATCAATGTACGCATTCCTCGCTCATTATAGTTATAAGAGGATTGCAATAAAGATGTTGATTTTCCAGCATTCATAGCTGAATAATAAAAGTAAAGCTGAGCCATCAGCTCTCTCCTTAAATAGTGTTTATTTTCACGGGCGACAGTCTAACATAAACAGTCTGCAAGTTATCAATAACAAGTATTTATTACCTTTATTTCTATTCTAGATATACCATTCAAAGATGAGACTCATTGTTAATGCTAATTTTTGCCTAAAAAATAAATAGCTTTAATAAGTACTTAACATATTAAAACACGCCTTGATATACGTTTATTAAAGTATGAAAGTTAACCCCAACTCATTTTTATAAAAAAGTCCGTTATTATAAAAAAATGAACAAAGCTTTCTATTCTTTTACATTAGCGCTATCATCCGTTAAAAGATGCATTTCCTTACTCATATTTCCTTTATTGACTAAAGATACCTCAACATTTATTATTTTTTTCGTTGAGATAATAGTTTAAAAAAAAGAAATTTTACGTAAGGTTTGTATTTAGGTATTGCAGAAATTTAAATAGCAATCTATTATTAGTATTACATCAGCCAACAACATTTATTTGAGACCAGGAAAATGAGCGAATCTTTAAAAATATTAAATAACATCCGTACTCTCCGCGCACAAGCAAGAGAAACTTCTTTAGAAACTTTAGAAGAAATGCTGGAAAAGCTCGAAGTTGTCGTTAATGAGCGTCGTGAAGAATTCTCATTAGAAAAAGCAGCTGAAGAAGAGCGTGTTCAGAAATTACAAAAATACCGTGAAATGTTAGAAGAAGCCGGTATTGACCCAACAGACTTACTTGAAGCAAGTGCCGTTAATAAAACTGGCCGTGCTAAACGTGCAGCTCGTCCAGCTAAATATTCTTACGTTGATGAAAATGGTGAAACTAAAACTTGGACAGGCCAAGGTCGTACACCAGCTGTAATCAAACGTGCAATTGACGAAGAAGGCAAATCATTAGAAGATTTCCTTATCTAATTTAAGTCAATATTCTATTTGAAATACCCTTTTAATTATTTAAAAGGGTATTTTCTTGTTTGCCCCTGATATTAAACAAGCGTTTAATTTTAATATGTGCTGATGTTGTTTGTATATAGGGTTGGGAAACAAAAATAGAGAATGTGAAAATCACATTATTGACTTTTATTTATAATAGAAAAGGAGCTTTTATAGCTCCTTTTTTATTCGTTTCTATTAAGTCAACAACTTTAGTTTTTATAATAACTTAAATACCAATCAACAAACTGTTTTACACCGTATTCTACATTTGTATTTGGTGAGAAGCCGGTAGTCTGAGATAAATCTTGGCAATCGGCGCAGGTAGAAAGGACATCACCATCTTGCATCGGCATTAAATTTAGTTTTGCTTTAATATTTAATGATTTTTCAATTGCCTTAATAAAATCCATTAGTTTTGTTGGTTGCCCATTACCTACATTATAGATTTTATAAGGTGCAGAACTAGACGATGTCTCGCCCTTTTCTACTGTCCAGCTTTCATCCGCTTTAGGAACAATATCAATTAAACGAACAACTGACTCTACGATATCAGCGACATAAGTGAAATCGCGTGTCATATTTCCGCCGTTATAAACATCAATAGGTTCACCAGCAAGCATTGCTTTTGTGAATTTAAATAATGCCATATCTGGGCGACCCCAAGGACCATATACGGTAAAGAATCGTAATCCAGTTGTGGGTAATTGATATAAATGCGAATAACTATGAGACATTAGCTCATTGGCTTTTTTAGTTGCTGCATATAATGAAACAGGATGATCAACACTATCTTCCGTTGAGAACGGTTGCTTTTGATTTAAACCATATACAGAGCTTGAAGAGGAATAGATAAGATGCCCTACTTTATTGTGACGACATCCTTCTAATATATTAATATGACCGACAATATTTGCATCAATATAGGCCATTGGATTTTCAATTGAATAGCGTACTCCAGGCTGAGCCGCTAGATGAATAACACGATCAAACTGATGAGTTACAAATAATTGAGCCACTTTTGCTGAATCAACGATATCAACTTTCTCAAATTGAAACTTTTCTAACTGTTGTAATTTAGCTAATCGAGCTTCTTTTAAGCGTACATCATAATAATCATTAAGATTATCTATTCCAACAACATGATAGCCCATTTCAATTAAACGCTGACTTAAATGAGAGCCAATAAACCCCGCAGCACCTGTTACTAATATTTTCATATTATCACTCAAATAACCCAATTAATTATTATTCACGTCAACGTTATCATGCTTAATATCACCTTGATTAAACATCATAACGCTTAACATTATCATACTTTACAAAAATCAGTATGGCTCAATACATGATTGCATTGAGCCATACCTTAATCTCTTGTGATCACTTTATCTAGCATTTCTCACAAAATCATCTGTCTATAAAATACAATGTATTCGCAAGAACCATACAATAAAAGCTACCATACAAAATGATTATCATTCAGAGTCATTTCACTCTACTTTTAGTGATTTTAACCATTGTGCGAAATCTTCACCAAACTCTTCGTGCTGTATACCATATTCTACGAATGCTTTCATATACCCTAATTTATTACCACAATCGTGGCTTTTCCCTTGTAGGTGATAAGCCTCAACGGCTTCTTTTTCAATCAGCATCGCAATCGCATCAGTTAACTGAATTTCATCACCCGCACCTGGCGCTGTTTTTGCCAATAATGGCCAAATACTTTCAGATAACACATAACGGCCCACGATAGATAAATTTGAAGGGGCTTCTTCTTTCTTCGGTTTTTCGACAACACGAGTAATTGGTTTGCTATCACCTGGGCATAATTGTTCTCCCATGCAATCAACAATACCATAGTTAGAAACTTCATCTTCGGGTACTGGTTCAACTAAAATTTGGCTTGCCCCAGAGCGCTCAAAATGGGAAAGCATCTCTTTCAGGTTAACTTTGGTTAAATCTGCGCTGTATCTATCTAAAATAACATCGGGCAAAATAACAGCAAAAGGCTCATCACCAATTAAAGGTTTTGCACATAAAATAGCGTGACCTAATCCTTTTGCGATCCCTTGACGAGTTTGCATGATAGTGACATGGCTTGGGCAAATACCTTGTACTTCTTCTAATAGTTGACGTTTAACTCGTTTTTCTAAAATAGCTTCTAATTCAAAGCTGGTATCAAAATGGTTTTCAATGGAGTTTTTAGAAGAATGTGTGACAAGGACAATTTCATTAATACCTGCTGCAATACATTCATTAACCACATATTGAATAAGTGGTTTATCAACCACAGGCAACATTTCTTTCGGAATTGCCTTAGTTGCAGGTAACATTCTTGTACCTAATCCAGCAACAGGGATCACCGCTTTTCTAACTTTACGCACTGCTGATGACATTATACTTCTCCTGCAATTCGTACCGTTCTATTTTTAAATATGAATGGGTACATAAAAAATAATCGCCAGAGTATACCAGCTAATATCTAAGGATAAACAGAGCCCTACCGCTTAATTGAGATAGTTCTTCATTTATGTTTAATATATGCACGATATTCTGTATTTATTTAATCTAAATTTAACTTTTATAGATAGGGGAAAACATTAATTTAATCTGATTCGTATTATCCCAAATTTTACATTGCCAATTTGTTCCTTCACATTTTATTTGGTTAATATATAAAAGTTGCAAAGTACCTAAAGGAACACCGCTATTCAATTCGAATTTTTTGCTCTCTGTTTTTATTTCAGCTCGTAATCCTGCTGATGCCAATAATATATTTTTTTTCTGTGTATGATAATACCCTAAAGTGATAGGAAACTGCCCTTTTACACCTATTTCATTCAGCATTTTATTAAGTTTATTCAACATGTTATACATACTTGGAAGGGAACGATTTTTTTCTGACGATTTTAATACATCATTAAATACAACTCGTAAGAGTAAAGCGACCAAAAGCCCATTTTCGTCATCCCGTGATATATCAACACAATAAAAAATAATTTGATCTTCTGATAAGGCAGCAATATCAAATAACAATCCCATTTTAGCAATATCATTTAACTGACGATAATTAACACAATATCCCGCTACAACTTGTTTAACCTGAGGTTGCATCTGTTTTATGAACGACTGAATATAATGTGTATCTTTTCGCAAGCTATTCCAAAGAGGTTCTAAATGTATACCTTCTATTAATACTGATTCAAAAAAACCTGGGCATAATACTTCAATAACTTTTTGTTTTAATTTATCGAGATGTGTTATTGGCTTAAGAAAAATTTCTTGCGCCCCTAAGCGCAACATATCATCTACTTCAGACATATTATCTGTACATGAAATAGCAATAACAGGAATAGCAAGTTTACGTTGTTCAAGGTGACACAAAAACGTAGGGCCATTCATAACCGGCATACGAATATCACATAAAATAAGGTCTGGTAATAATCCCTTATCTAATAAAGATAATGCTTGGCTACCGTTATCGGTTGTATAAACACACGCTTTTTCATGTGAGAAGTATTCCGTCAGCATAGTGCGAAAAACAACCTCATCATCAATTATCAAGATTTTTTTACCCACTAAGGCTTTATTCATTGGTTACTCCAGTAACTATCGTTTCACATGCTGATAAATTAGCGATACATTACTAGTTTAGTTCAACATTGACGTTAATTATTCTCAATCATTACTTTTTTCAATCTATGGGAAATCGTCATACTAATAACGTGAGTTAGGACATTATTTTGTCGAATTTATGCCCCTGTAATAGCCAATTATTCTACTCTGATTGCTGTGAGCCTTACCATTCGGGGCAAAAAAATGCCCCAACAGCAGAAGCATTAATGCGTTCGCGTTATAGCGCATTCGTTAAACATAATGCTGATTACTTAATAAAGACGTGGCACCCCTCTTGCCGTGTTGCATCCTTGCACGATGAATTAACTTCAGGCTTTCCAAATACGCAATGGCTTGGACTCAAAATTATCTCATTACAAGCGAGCACAAATAAAAATGAGGCATACGTTGAATTCTCGGCTTGCTTTATTGAAAGAAATGCCGATGATAAACAGTACTTACATGAACGCTCTCGTTTTCTAAAAATAGACGGCTGTTGGTTTTATATTGACGGTGTGAAACCGAAAGTGGGACGAAACGATCCCTGCCCTTGTGGTTCAGGGCGTAAATACAAAAAATGTTGTGAAAATAACATCAAATAATTGCAAACACAGAAGTAAAAGAAAGGATTTATCCATACATGCAACACCCAAATACTCAAAAAAAAATACTGCGTACTATTTGTCCTGATGCAAAAGGACTTATCGCTAAAATCACCAATATTTGCTACAAGCATCAATTAAATATTGTTCAAAATAGTGAATTTGTTGATCATCGTACTGGTCGCTTTTTTATGCGTACTGAGCTTGAAGGTATCTTTAATGATGAAACTTTTCTTGCTGATTTAGATGATGCATTACCGCAAGGTTCTCAACGTGAATTGAATACCGCAGGTCGTCGTCGCATTGTGGTTATGGTGACCAAAGAAGCACATTGCCTTGGCGATTTATTAATGAAGAGCGCATTTGGCGATCTGGATGTGGAAATTGCCGCTGTTATTGGTAATCATGACACGTTAAAACATTTAGTAGAGCAATTTGATATTCCTTTCCATCTTGTTAGTCATGAAGGATTAACCCGTGATCAACATGATGAAAAGTTAATTGCACAAATTAATCAATACAAACCTGATTATGTTGTACTCGCAAAATACATGCGTGTATTAACACCTGCATTTGTACAAAACTTCCCAAATCAAATTATCAATATTCACCACTCCTTCTTGCCGGCCTTTATTGGTGCTCGCCCTTACCATCAGGCTTACGAGCGCGGAGTCAAGATCATTGGTGCTACAGCTCACTACGTAAATGATAACTTAGATGAAGGCCCAATCATCACACAGAACGTAATTAACGTTGACCACACATTTTCTGCAGAAGATATGATGAGAGCTGGTCGTGATGTTGAGAAAAATGTACTTAGCCATGCTTTATATTGGGTACTTTCACAACGTGTCTTCGTTTATGGTAACAGAACAATTATTTTATAAGTTCTCAAACCATGAATATTGAATACATTGTAGTTATCTAAAAATAAACCGCGATACAAAACATATCGCGGTTTGTTTTATCTTCTATTAATTTTCACGTTTTTGCTTAAAATCAATACGATAGAGCGCAAAAGCTGAACAATACGCACATTTTTACAGCAAACGATCTACTTTTAGCAAAATAGCGCTTTACAGATCTTCGGTATTTGGTATTATTGCGCCCGCTGTCACGGACAGCAGAACAATTTAATGTTGGTGGGATACCCAAGCGGCCAAAGGGAGCAGACTGTAAATCTGCCGTCACAGACTTCGAAGGTTCGAATCCTTCTCCCACCACCATCTCTTCTTAGCTTCATCCCAATAGATTTTTTATCCCATTTTTCCAATCAAATCAATAAAACGATTCAACACGCTTGAATGATACTTAGATTTATAAATATAACAGTTGTACAGTATTGTAGGTTGAGTTAAAGGAATAAAACAGAGCTCTCCGTCATACTCATCTTTCAATGGGTTTTCATCTGTAAATAAAAGAGAATGGTGCGTTTGAATAAAACGTAAACAACAATTAAGATCATCCATCATTCTAACGCAAACAGATTTTCCCCCATCTCTTATTTCATTCTCTAATTTTTTTATTTTAGCTGTTTTGTATAATGCGGGATCACATAACCAAATATTTTCACTTAAGAGTTTATCAATATTCTTATTAGCACTATTAGCAACTTCTTGCTGACAACAAATCCCCAGATATTTATTATCTATTTTATGAATAAGACTAAATCTTTCACTAATAATTTTCTCTGAACTTAATATTAATGTATTTCCATCATAGTCAGGTATTTCATCAAAGTTTTCTTTTGAGAATCGCATTATATTTATATGTGAATAATTTTTATTAGCTGCCTGATAAAGTTGCGTTAAATACTGGCTTTTCCCCCAATCATAATAAACATGAATACTATTATTAATAATACCTGTGGTATGTTTTTTTGTTATCTCTTTTTCCTGAAGATAAAGTGATTTTAAATCATTATAAAGTTCAAGCCCTTCTTGCGTTAAGCTCATACCAAACTTCTCTCGCTTAAATAGACGCTTTCCCAATACTGCCTCAAAGTCCTTTATAGACTTAGCAACTGGAGGTGTCGTTCGATTCATGACACGAGCAGCTTTACTTAATGAACCATTTTCAACTACGGCCATAAAGGCTTCTAATTTACGAGAAAAAAACATAATTCACCATTCCTTTGCTGTGTTGAACAAATAATTTCATTAATTCATTTAATGTAAATATAGATTAATTAATTTAAAAATTAATTTTATATAAATATAGTTTTATATAAATATTTCCTTACCTCCTTTTAATGAATACAATTTATAACCGCAATGCTATTTTTATTATGTCATTATTCCTTACATATAAAGAATAATAATACTTATATTCTTCTATCAAAGATTAGTTTATGTTTCTACTTTGTTTAATTAATAATTTTTATTATGCAATTAACTATTTTTATTAATTTATCGTACTTTCTTTGATTGCTCTTTATTTTATCTAATTTTATTTTTCTATTGATAAGCCGTGCCATGATTTAAGTGATTTACTTACATTCATTTTATGATCCTGATAGTATAAGGCATCCTATTATTCAATATATAAATGGTTACAGTCACATGAAATTTGTCTCTTTCAATATTAATGGTTTACGTGCTCGCCCTCACCAACTTGAAGCTATCATAGAAAAACACCAACCTGACGTTATCGGGCTTCAAGAAACGAAAGTTCATGATGATATGTTCCCATTAGAAAGTGTGGGATCTTTGGGCTACCATGTTTTTTATCATGGACAAAAAGGACATTATGGCGTTGCCTTATTAACAAAAGCAAAACCTGTTGCAGTACGTAAAGGCTTTCCTGGCGATGACGAAGATGCTCAACGTCGAATGATCATGGCAGATATTGAAACACCCGCAGGATTACTCACTGTAATGAATGGGTACTTTCCTCAAGGTGAAAGTCGTGATCATGAAACTAAATTTCCAGCAAAAGAAAAATTCTATGCTGATTTACAAAATTACCTAACTACCAGTTTAAAACCAACCTCCCCAGTGCTTATTATGGGTGATTTAAATATTAGCCCAACAGATAAAGATATTGGCATTGGCGAAAATAATATGAAACGCTGGTTAAAAACAGGGAAATGTTCTTTCCTACCTGAAGAGCGTGAATGGCTGGCAACATTGATGGGCTGGGGATTAACAGATACTTTCCGCCAACAACATCCTGAAACAGATGATAAATTCTCGTGGTTTGATTATCGTTCTAAAGGATTTGATGACAACCGTGGACTACGTATCGATTTACTCTTAGCCAGTCGTTGTTTAGCGGATAATTGTATTTCAACAGGAATTGATTACGATATTCGTGGAATGGAAAAACCATCCGATCATGCCCCTGTATGGGCTGAATTTAAAATCTAATCGTCTTTAATCATTATTCAAAAAAGCACTTCCTTATTATTTAAGGAAGTGCTTTTTATTTATGGCTTAATTATCAGTCGCAGCTTCTTTACTCTGCGCTTTATTTTTTGTGGCGCTTGCTTTGTTACTTCCTTTAGTTGCTGTTTTGCGCTTTTTATTATGCGCTGGCGCAGGAAGATTTCTGAAAGCTTGAATATTCGGGCGACGTTTCGCTTGAGTAATCAATTCTATCAAGGTGTTATTTAATGGCATCATAAAATCTTGATATTTAAATTGTTTCTCACTAATTTGTGTGAGTATCGACTCCCAATGTGCAGTCATATCCGGTAAGGTTGCCATATCTGGCAATACATGAATTAATGCTCTACCCGCTGGCGTTGAATTAATGGCTCGTCCTTTCTTTTGCAAAAAACCACGTTTAAACAGTAATTCAATGATGCCCGCCCTTGTCGCTTCAGTACCTAATCCATCCGTCGCTCTTAGGATTTTCTTAAGTTCTTTATCTTGAACAAAGCGCGCAATACCTGTCATGGCTGAAAGTAATGTTGCATCTGTAAAAGGCCTTGGAGGTTGTGTTTGTTTTTCAACAATCTCACCTTTTTCACACAACAGTTCATCACCTTTTTTTACTATAGGTAATGCAGAACCATCATTTTCCGAATCTTGCTCTTTGGCACCTAATAACACACGCCAACCTGCTTGAGCTAAAAATCGAGCTTTAGCAATAAATTTACCGTTTTCAATATCAAGTTCAATCACGCATTTGCGATAAACCGCATCAGGCATAAATTGCATTAAATACTGGCGAGCAACAAGATAGTAAATATTTTTTTCGTTTTCATTTAACGAAATATTACCTGTTTTTGCTGTTGGAATAATGGCGTGGTGCGCATCCACTTTCTTGTCATCCCAGCAACGATTCTTTTTATCAATATCTAAGGTTTCTTGCGGTAATAAACTTCCGTCATGCACGCTAATGGCATTAATCACAGCATGACGACCTGCAAAATGTTCATCTGGGAGATAACGACTGTCAGAACGGGGATATGTGATTAATTTATGTGTTTCATATAATCGCTGACAGGTATCTAAGACTTGTTGTGCGCTTAAACCAAAGCGTTTTGCCGCTTCAATTTGTAATGCGGAAAGTGAAAAAGGAAGTGGTGCTATTTCAGACTCTTGCTTATCTTGATAATCCGTTACATTGGCAGGTTTGTCTTTAATTCTCTCAACAACATGCTCTGCCAGTTTTCGGTTTAATAATCGCCCTTCCTCATCTTGCCAAGGTTCACAATGCTCACTAGGCTGCCAAATTGCAGTAAAGCGCTCATCTGCAGGTGTCACAACGTGCGCTCTTACTTCAAAGAAATCTTTAGGCACAAAATTTTCAATTTCTTCATCACGACGAACCACTAAGCCTAATACTGGTGTTTGTACTCGCCCTACAGATAATACGCCTTGATAACCATTGCGCTGGCCTAAGAGCGTATATGCTCGAGTCATATTTATTCCATAAAGCCAGTCAGCCCTTGCCCTTGCTAAAGCCGATACACATAATGGAATAAATTCATGGTTATAACGTAATTTATCAATAGCGCGCGTCACAGCAGCTGGGTTTAAGTCATTAATTAAGCAACGACGCGCCTGCTTTCTTTGGTCTTCGCTGATATTTAAATAGTTAAGCACTTCATCGACTAACAACTGGCCTTCGCGATCGGGGTCACCAGCGTGGATCACTTCTTTTGCCTGCTTAAGTAGTGTCTTGATTGTTTCTAGCTGTTTTTTAACATCAGCTCGAGGCTTGAGTTGCCATTTTTCTGGAATAATAGGCAAATCATCTAACGACCAGCGGGCGTACCGCGGGTCGTATGCATCCGGCTCAGCTTGTTCAAGCAAGTGACCAACACACCATGTCACATACTGGTTATCACCACAAAGAATAAAGCCATCACCCCGTTTATGGGGTTTTGGCAATACATCAGCAATAGCACGAGCAAGGCTGGGTTTTTCTGCAATAAATAATCTCATTACGTTAGTTAATCACTTCAATCAACGCTTTTCCTGCCACTGGCTCAGTTAACTCACCGATAGAGGTTAGTTCAATATCAAAACGAGCCGCGACGTCTTTAACTTGTTCCACAGCTTCAGGTAATACAGCTAATAATAAGCCACCTGAAGTTTGTGGGTCGCAAAGTAATTTGCGTTGCATTTCAGTAATTTCACCAATCAAGTGTCCATAACTTTCGAAATTGCGCCCAGTACCTCCTGGTACACAACCTTTTTCGATATATGATTCAACTTCTGGCAATCTTGGTACTTGTGAAAAATGAATAGTAGCTTGCACACCAGAGCCATCACAAATCTCACTCAAGTGACCTAATAAACCGAACCCTGTAACGTCGGTCATTGCAGTAACACCTTCGATATCAGAAAAATCAGCACCAGCTTTGTTCATACGGCACATCATTTCTGTTGCTAAACCTTGGTGTTCTGGTTTTAACAAACCTTTTTTCTCAGCAGTTGTTAACACACCAATGCCTAAAGGTTTTGTTAAAAATAACTGGCATCCGGCTTTCGCTTCACTGTTTTTCTTTACTTTGCTCACAGGAACGACACCCGTTACAGCAAGCCCGAAAATAGGCTCTGGTGCATCAATAGAATGTCCACCAGCCAGTGAAATTCCAGCGTCTTGGCAAGCGGCTCGCCCACCTTCAATCACTTCACGTGCAATTTCAGGCGCCAATTTATCAATAGGCCATCCCAAAATAGCAATTGCCATGATGGGTTTTCCGCCCATGGCAAAGATATCACTGATAGCATTCGTTGCAGCGATGCGCCCGAAATCATAAGGGTTATCAACGATAGGCATAAAGAAATCTGTGGTACTAATAATACCGGTGCCATTTCCTAAATCATAAACAGCAGCATCATCTTTGGTTTCATTACCCACGAGTAAATGAGGATCATGAAATTTAGCTTGCTCACTGTGCAAAATAGTTTCTAAAACTTTTGGCGAGATCTTACAACCACAGCCTGCACCATGACTGTATTGTGTTAAACGAATTGCTTCAGACATAACATGCCATCCTTTTTAAAAATAAGTCACAAAATCAGTTAAGTCGGCAGGAGAAACCGTGTTTGGCGCTTTTAAGGCTGGTGTACCTATATACAGAAAGCCAATAATTTGGTCATGTTCACCACAGCCAAGTCCTTCTCTTACGACTGCATCATGAGTCCAAGAGCCTGAACGCCAAATTCCCCCAAATCCTTGTGCAACAGCGGCCATTTGCATTGCTTGTACACTGCAACCAGCAGCAACCACTTGTTCCCATTCAGGCACTTTCGGATGATCTTTCACTTTTGCAATAACTGTGATGATCAAAGGGGCACGAAAAGGTGCATTTTTTGCTTTTTCTTCAACTTCTGGCCCTAAATTACCCACAACAGCCGCTTTATGCAGTAATTGGCTAAAACGCTCAATGCCTTCGTTTTGCATCACAATAAAGTGCCAAGGCTTAAGTGCACCATGATCAGGCGCGCGCATACCCGCCTGTAAAATAGTATTAAGGGCTTCACTATCGGGGGCTGGAGTAGTCAGTCGAGAAGCTGAACGGCGGTTCAAAAGCAGTGTTAATGCATCCATTTTTATTCTCCTGTCAGCATTTTATTTTAGCAAGATCCCATTCTTATGGGGATGGACAGTTCTTATCAATTCGCAGTATAACAAACTGTTATATTATCACCATCCACAGATTTAGGCGGGAATTTTTCTAAAAATCAGTTGTATGATTATTTAATCGTAATTTATTGTTCACAAAATGATTAATCTTAACTTACCTAAGTTAATTTAAACTTATTTTGAACCTACTTTCCTTTGTAATTCGACTATTTCCTATATTACTTTGATGCCTTTTTATGTGACATTTTTTAGATATTTTCACGTAAGATAAATGTTTGCTTAATAACACCTTAAACAAAAGGTTATCATTAATGGTTTCCTAAAAATCAATGACAGACATTCAATAAGAGCTATATTAGAATATTCCTTCATTGTTATTGCTATTCCCTCTATTGCTAACAACATATTTTGTTTTAATAGTATGAGATTATGTGGATGTAGCCTGCTTACCAATAATTCTAGCATGACTGTTTAGGATTAAAATTTAGCTTTACATGATGTGGAGATAATATGAATAAAATTATGGAGTTAATCGGCGCAATATTAAAATTTAGTTGGCAAGCCATTAACTTTATCAGGAAATTAATCTTAAACGTTATTTTCTTTTTCCTTCTCTTTATGGTCTTTGGTATTTTCTTAATCACCAAAGAAGCACAAAAACCAGTTGATTATGAAGGTGCCCTTCTTGTTGATCTTAAAGGTGTGATTGTTGACCAAACCGCAACACAAAACCCTTTAGGTGAAGTTGGACGTGAGCTTTTAGGTGTATCAAGTAGCCAACTTCAAGAAAACTCCTTATTTGAAGTTGTTGATACGCTACGCCTAGCTTCTCAAGATCCGAAAATTAAAGGAATGGTATTAAAACTTGATGAATTCGCAGGTGCTGATCAACCTTCACTAAATTATATTGGTAAAGCGCTTAATGAGTTTAAAAAGACAGGTAAACCTATTTTTGCAGTAAGTGGTTATTACAGCCAGTCTCAATATTACCTCGCCTCTTATGCTGATAAAGTCTATCTCACGCCCCAAGGTGGGGTGGGTGTTTACGGTTTTGGTTTTCAAAACCTCTATTACAAAACACTGTTAGAAAATTTAAAGATTAGTACCCATATTTTCCGCGTAGGCACCTATAAATCTGCGGTTGAGCCATTAATGCGCAATGATATGTCAGCAGAGTCTCGTGAAGCTTCATTACGTTTAGTTAATGCGCTGTGGTCTACATATTTAACCCAAGTTGCAGAAAACCGCAGCATTACCACAGAAGATGTTTTCCCTGGTGCAAAAGAGATGATTGCTCAGCTACGTAGCGCAGATGGGGATAACGCCACTTATGCGCTAAATCGTAAATTAGTGGATTCTGTAAGCTCATACGCTCAATTTGAAGCTGATATGACAGAAACCTTCCAGTGGGATAAAGAGAATAAGCAATTTAACAATATCAGCATTTATGATTATGCCGATACGCTAACCTCTTCATTACCTACAAGTGATGAAGGAAATATTGCCGTAGTGGTTGTCCAAGGTGCCATTATTGATGGTGAAAGCATCCCTGGCTCAGCGGGTGGTTCAACTATTGCGAATCAAATTCGCCAAGCACGTTTAGATCCGAACATTAAAGCGCTTGTATTACGTGTAAATAGCCCTGGTGGTAGTGTTTCAGCTTCAGAGCAAATACGCAGTGAAGTTGCTGCTTTTAAACAACAGAAAAAACATGTGGTTGTATCAATGGGTGGCATGGCTGCATCAGGCGGATATTGGATCTCAACCCCTGCAAATAAGATTATTGCTAGCCCTTCAACCTTAACAGGCTCTATTGGTATTTTTGGCGTTATTAATACGTTTGAAAACAGCTTAGAGTCTATTGGTGTTCATACTGATGGCGTCACAACTTCACCCTTAGCCGGATTATCTGTCACTAATAAGCTACCGGAAGAGTTTGCAGAGCTTTTACAGCTAAATATCGAAAGTGGTTATAAGACTTTCCTTAATTTAGTCGCTGAATCACGGAAGAAAACACCGGCTCAAATTGATCTGATTGCTCAAGGTCGTGTATGGGTAGGAATAGATGCAAAAAATGTCGGTTTAGTCGATGAGTTTGGTGATTTTGATGATGCTATTGATACAGTTGCTAAAATGGCAAAAATCGATCAACCGGTTGTTGATTGGATGAAACCTGAATTAAGTCTGTCAGAACAGATCATAATGAGTTTATCCTCTAACGCAAAAGCGCTTATTCCTGATCCATTACAAGCTTATTTGCCAGCACCTGTTTTAAAAGAAGTTAAAACACAGACTGAGTTTTATCGCAATATGAACGATCCGCTAAATCGCTATGCGTACTGTTTATCTTGTGGTGATATTCAATAATCTTTTCAATCTATACACCTGCTCATATAGAGTGGGTGTATTCCTCTATTTTTCTGGCCTTTGGTAGAATAATCTTCTGATAAATACTTTTTGTTCGTTTGTATTCAAGCAATTTTTAACACAATGATTTAAAGCAGATATTAGATAGTTTCTATTTTCTTTTTTTTAGCGCCCTTTCCTTTTTTTATTCTACAAACTCCCTATAATCAGGTATTTCTCACAGCTTAATAAGAGTGCTTTGTCTGATGCAAAAGAAATCAATCTACGTTGTTTATACTGGCGGTACTATTGGTATGCAACATTCTGAACATGGCTATATTCCTGTATCAGGACATTTACAACGCCAATTAGCTAAAATGCCAGAATTCCATCGTGAAGAGATGCCCGATTTTACAATCAAAGAGCACCTCCCTTTAATTGATTCTTCAAATATCACACCTGAAGACTGGCAATCTATCGCTGATGATATTAATGATAATTATCATAACTATGACGGATTCGTTATTCTTCATGGTACTGATACCATGGCATTTACAGCCTCAGCACTCTCTTTTATGTTCGAGAATCTCAGTAAACCCATTATTGTCACTGGCTCTCAAATTCCTTTAGAAGCTTTGCGTTCTGACGGACAAACGAATCTATTAAATGCGCTCTATTTAGCTGCACATCATCCAATTAATGAAGTCGCACTTTTCTTTAATAACACACTGTATCGCGGTAACCGCACAGTAAAAGCACATGCAGATGGTTTTAATGCGTTTGCATCACCGAATAGCGCCCCTCTTTTAGAAGCAGGGATTAATATTAAGCAATTTAAAATTAATTCATTTCCAAAAGGAAAAGGAGAATTTATTGCGCATAATATTACGCCTCAACCCATTGGTGTTGTCACCATTTACCCAGGCCTTTCAGATGAAATAGTTAAAAATATTCTGATGCAGCCCGTGAAAGCATTAATATTACGTTCTTATGGCGTGGGTAATGCGCCGTCACACCCTGCTTTACTTTCTACACTGCGCGAAGCAACAGAGCGTGGCATTGTGGTTATTAATCTTACACAATGTATTTCTGGTCGAGTGAATATGGAAGGTTATGCAACAGGTCAAGCCTTAGCTGAAGTCGGCGTTATTAGTGGTTATGATATGACATTTGAGGCAACATTAACTAAACTGCATTATCTCCTTAGCCAACAATATGATTACACTGAAATTTGTCGCTTAATGCAACAAAACCTTCGCGGTGAAATGACATTAAACGATAACGACTAAGCTTAATAAAAGGGCAACTTTCGTGAAAAACTCTGCGCTATTACTGGTTGATATACAAAACGATTTTTGTATAGGGGGTGCTTTAGCTGTTAACGAGAGTGAGATGGTTATTCAAACAGCTAATCAGCTCATTAATGGTTTCAAGCGAACTAAAAGCCCAATTATTGCAAGTTTAGATTGGCATCCTGCCGATCATCTTAGTTTTGCTGAAAACTCAGGTACTGTTGTAGGTGAAATAGGGAAACTGAACGGGTTACCTCAAGTTTGGTGGCCAGTACATTGCGTACAAAATTCTCACGGCGCTGAATTTCATCCTGAGCTCAATCACACACTGATTAACCATATTATTTACAAAGGCCAAAACCGCCTTATTGATAGCTATAGTGCCTTTTTTGATAACGACCATGAATATCAAACAGGCTTACATACCCTTTTGCAAACGCTTAATATAAAACATCTTTATATTCTTGGTATTGCTACTGATTACTGCGTTAAATTTACAGTCATGGATGCTTTACAGTTAGGTTATCAAGTATCTGTTATTACTGACGGTTGCCGTGGTGTCAATATTCAAGATAATGACAGCCAAGTAGCGCTAGAAGAGATGCAAGCAAAGGGAGCGACATTAATAGATTCAGCACATTGGCTTAATCGTAACAATCAATAGGTTCGTTACTTTCTTTATCTTCATAAAATCAGAAAGGGGCTATTTTTAACCAATTCAGTTAATAAGTAGCCCTTTTTATATTAATTCTATCCATTCACCATATGTTTTAGTCATCATCCATTGGCGTTAGCGTTGCCAAACGTTCAGATTGAAACTGAGCTTTTAATTCTTGTTTGCTCTTCATGGTAATTTGCCCATTAGTGCCTACTGTCATATGCTCAGGTATGTGGTTATTTTTTGCTTGCCATAATAAAACAATCTGCATGCAATGTTCTTTTTGTTCATCAGTCAATGCAACGCCGTCAGGCCATTTGCCTAATTCAACTGCGGTGGAAATACGTTGGTAAATTTCAGGGGTTACCATCGAAATAAGTTCATTAACTTCCATTGATTGCTCCATAAGCTAAATCATCACTTAAAATGGCTGAATCGTTTTTTCATTTGTTATATTTTTGTTAATTTAATGGCTATCAACCTTTCTGCTCTTCGCCTGTCTCACTGTTTGTAAATGACAGTGAAGCTGAATTAACACAATAACGCTCCCCTGTAGGGGCAGGGCCATCATTAAAGACATGACCTAAATGTGCATCACACTGCTGGCAACGTATTTCCGTTCTTTTCATATTATGAGAAAAATCATCAATATAGCGGATCGCATCACTGTTAACAGGTTGGTAAAAACTAGGCCAGCCACATCCTGCATCAAATTTTGTATCTGAATAAAATAAAGGAGCAGAACAACATAAACAGTGATAAATCCCAGTTTGACGGTTATGTAATAACTTACCACTAAACGGAGGCTCTGTGCCGTGTTGTTGCGTCACATAACGTTGCATTTCATTGAGTGTTGATAAATCAAGGTGATTGTTATTGCTTGAAATATTCACTTTCTTTTCATTATCTGCCATATCGACCTCGTGCTCAGAAAAATGCTTTTTAAAACAACAGTGAATAATAACAAAGATTTAACAACAAATCTGAAAAATATAGTCTAAAATCATCAAGAGTAATCTTTAGTTTTTGAAATGTGATGAATTTCACATAACGGAGCAAAGGTAACTTCATTTATCGGCGTTGATCCCGATAATACACAGCGTAACATTTAGCTAAAACGACCAATCTTTAAGCGAAAAGTGTTTTTTTAATTGATTTTTTGCAATTATTGACACGATTCCGCTTGACGATTGGCGCGGTTTTGGTAACTTTAGAAGCAACTTTTTAATTCACTAAATTAAAGCTGGTGGAATACATATGACTATCAAAGTAGGTATTAATGGTTTTGGTCGTATCGGCCGCATCGTTTTCCGTGCTGCTCAAGAACGTTCAGATATCGAAATCGTAGGTATTAACGATCTGTTAGACGCAGACTACATGGCATACATGCTGAAATACGATTCAACTCATGGCCGTTTCAACGGTACTGTTGAAGTAAAAGATGGCCACCTCGTTGTTAATGGTAAAACCATCCGCGTAACTTCAGAAAGAGATCCAGCAAATCTGAAATGGAACGAAGTCGGTGCTGACGTTGTTGCAGAAGCAACTGGTCTGTTCTTAACTGACGAAACTGCTCGTAAACACATCCAAGCTGGTGCGAAAAAAGTTGTTCTGACTGGTCCTTCAAAAGACAGCACTCCTATGTTCGTAATGGGCGTAAACCATAAATCATACGCAGGCCAAGATATCGTTTCTAACGCATCTTGTACTACTAACTGCTTAGCGCCTTTAGCTAAAGTTATCAACGACAACTTCGGTATCGTTGAAGGCCTGATGACTACTGTTCACGCAACAACTGCAACTCAACGTACTGTTGATGGTCCTTCTGCAAAAGACTGGCGTGGTGGTCGTGGTGCTTCTCAAAACATCATCCCATCATCAACTGGTGCTGCTAAAGCTGTAGGTAAAGTTATTCCTGAACTGAACGGCAAACTGACTGGTATGTCTTTCCGTGTTCCTACTCCTAACGTTTCTGTTGTTGACCTGACTGCACGTCTGGAAAAACCAGCTTCTTACGCACAAATCTGTGATGCTATCAAAGCAGCAGCTGAAGGCGAACTGAAAGGCGTTCTGGGTTACACTGAAGATGCAGTTGTTTCAACTGACTTCAATGGCGAAGTTCTGACTTCAGTATTTGATGCTAAAGCAGGTATCGCTCTGAACGACAACTTTGTTAAATTAGTTGCTTGGTACGACAACGAAGTTGGTTATTCAAACAAAGTTCTGGATCTGATTTCTCATATCTCTAAATAATTAGAGCCTAGTAAATCAAGATTTTGCTTAGAGCCACCTTTTAGGTGGCTCTTTTATTTTCCAGCCAGTCAGTTTATTGTATTGAAATAGTCAGTGACAGAAGGCCAAAAGATAATGAACGAGAAAATATTTTCATTGCCGATTATTGAACAAATATCACCTTATTTAAGTCGTCGGCAATTAGGTGAACTTCCTATCCTTGTTATTTCACATCCTAAAGTACGAGCAGCTATTAGCCTTCAAGGTGCACATTTAATTGCTTGGCAACCAGCACAAGAACACCCTGTCTTTTGGCTCAGTGAAGCATCTCTATTCACTCCCGGTGTTGCCATTCGTGGCGGTATCCCTATTTGCTGGCCTTGGTTCGCTTCAGCAGGTACACCTAGTCATGGATTTGCACGTATTCTACCTTGGGAATTTAGCGCTCACACAGAACAAGATGACGGCGTACTTATTACAATGACACTAAAAGAGAGCCAACAAACACAAAAATATTGGCCTCATCCGTTTACTTTAATTGCTCGTTTTAAATTAGGGGCAACTTGTGAAGTAGAATTAGAATCTTACGGTGATTATGAAGCAACAGCTGCCCTTCACTCTTATTTTAATGTGAGTGATATTGATAATGTCTCCGTTACCGGATTAGGAGGCCACTACATTGACACTGTAGCGGACAAAGAAGTCTATACTGATGAAACCGCATTACATTTTAATGGACGCACTGACAGGCTTTACACAGAGCCTGACGATTTTAATCTTATTCATGATGATGGTTGGGATCGCACAATTGAAGTTCATCATTATCACCATAGTGATGTGGTGTGCTGGAACCCCGGCGCAGAGCTTGCAAGTTCAATGAAAGATATGAGTGCAGGCGGCTATCGTAAAATGGCTTGTGTAGAAACTGCACGTATCCATAAACCATTAAAACCAGACAATGTGCATCCTGGTCGTTTATCTTTGGTAGTACGTGTTCGTAAAAATATTGCTGAAAAATAAATATTATTCACATATTACAAATAAAAAAGCTTCGAGGTTTAAATCGAAGCTTTTTTGTCATAAATAGCCTATTAAAATATCTATAGCGTCATACAGACATTGATTAGAATGTATAAGTCACACCAGTCCACACAATCGCAGTTACAGACTTATTCACCATTGGGCTGTCTTTAACTTCACTTGGTAAATGGTCAACACGCCCCATAGCAAAGAAGTTCCATTTTTCAGCAAATTTGTAGTTGGCAGAAATCTCGAAATAAGGTCTCCAACTATCATTTGGTGTGTATTCAGCTAAACCACTACGCTGTGATTCTGCATGAGTAATACCATACGCATAACGATTTTGCTTTTTGTTTTCCCAAACAATACCCGCACCAGGTTGGAAAGACCAATTACCTAATTCGAAAGGATATAAATAGGCAGCATCAGCAATAATACCATTACTTTTACCCAGCATATCACCAGAAACAATCGCTCTTAAGCTACCCCATGATTCATGGTGTTTATAAGTAACCCCCCCCATCATAGTATCACGACGACGATTCAATTTTTTCATTTGCTCGTCATCGCTATCACTTGGTTTATAAGCTTGAGGATAATAGTGCAAATCAACAGAAAGTTTATCTTTAGGTGTGTTCCACAAGTAATACCCTGCGGCTAATGTCGCAAAATAGAAATTTTCTGATTGGTAGTTAACTTGTGGCACGGGTAATAAATAATCTTTTGATTTAGCCCCTTTATAAGGAGTGACTTGTGCTAAGACTGAGCCACCAATTGACCATTCTCCAGCAAATGCTGCTGGTGTGCTAAGTCCTGCAATAACGGCTAAAGAAATGATAATCTTCTTATTACTCACGATGATTTTCCATATTGTCATTAATAAAGTAGCAACCAAAAACCAATTTCAGTCACAATTAACTAGAACCGATATTATTTTACCTATAATTATTTTAGTTTTGCATTAAATGTGTAGCAATCAGTGCTTGCCCTAATGCAATACCACCGTCTCCAACGGGCAACATCATAGGGGTTAGTACTTTTTTATTGTTTAATTTTTTCTTAAACATATGTTTGAGTAATGTGTTATTTAACACACCGCCCGTAAGTACAACGGTCTCAATCTGATGTTCATCGGCATATTGCAATGCAATATTGCCTAAACTTTCAGCTAATAAATAATGAAATAGCCACGCCTTTTCACTGACATTGAGCTTCACACTTTCCCATTGCGACCAAAAAACAGACAGTTCAAGCAAGTTATTCTTTATAGGCATTAAATGCCCATATTGCTTGATAATTTCCGTTTGTTTTTCTTTTTGACACGCTAATGCTGCTGTTTGTAGGTAACTGGCTGCTTCACCCTCCCAACTTATTTCTTTAGGAGCTAATCCTAATGATGCTGAAACCGCATCAAATAAACGCCCACAAGAAGAGGCTTTAGGCGAATTTAAACCACGTTCTACTGCCTTACTTAATATTTGCAAATCATTACTAGGTATCAATTGGGTGATAACACTACCTTGCCAATTCTTAGAAAAAGTAGCTAAATGTGCGAACCAGTTTCGCCAAGGTTGAATCGAAGCTAAATTTCCCCCAGGCATAGCAACTGCAGGAAGCCCACCTATTCGTTCTGATTTTTGATAATCCACCCGTAGGCATTCTCCCCCCCATAAAGAACCATCTTGCCCATAGCCTAAACCATCAAGTGCAATGCCTACTACAGCACCTTGCTGATGGGTATGTCCATGTTCAGCTAGACAAGAAACAATATGCGCATGATGGTGAAAAACTTCAATGAGAGGAATATTTTGTTCTTGAGCAAATTGTTTACCCAGTTGATGACTAATGTAATTAGGATGTGCATCTACCGCAATTGCTTTAGGCGTAAAGCGATAAATTTGCTGAAAAAGATCTAATGATTTCATCAGTTGTTGGCGTACACTTAAATCATCAAGATCCCCTAAATGAGGCCCCATAATGGCTTGATGCTGACGTAATAAGCAAAATACATTTTTGAGATCCCCCCCCATTGCAAGCACTGAGGGTTGTGGTTCAAAATCGTCAGGTAATGAAATAGCATCAGGAACATAGCCACGAGAACGGCGGATCATAACACTCTGCTTATCTTCAATACGCACTAATGAATCATCAGCTCGCTGTATAATCTCTCTATTATGCATCAAGAATAGATCAGCAATATCGTGAAGCTGCATTAAAGCATCTTCGTTACTTAATGCAGGAGTGTGACCAGATGCATTTCCTGATGTCATAACCAGTGGAATATTCGTGCCGCGCGCTAATAAATGTTGTAATGGATTGGCTGGCAACATAACACCAATTTCAGTTAATCCTGGCGCAATAAGCTCCGCAAGTTTAGGCGCAACCGTTTTAGGGACTAATACAATTGGAGCCGCAGTGCTTTGCAGAGTTTGGATAGCGGTTGGAAGAAAATCAGGATCTTGATTATCTTCTTTAATTTGATCAATTCCAGTGATCATCACAGCTAATGGCTTCGCAGGTCGGTATTTGCGTTTTCGTAGTAATGCAACGCTCTCATTATTACGTGCATCACATACTAAATGAAAACCACCAATACCTTTAACAGCAACAATTTTTCCAGCAAGTAACGCTTCGCAGGCTTGAGTTAATGCAAATTCTTTGATTGCAAACTCTTCCCCCTGCTCATTCGCAAGCCAAATATAAGGCCCACAGACAGGACACGCATTAGGCTGAGCATGGAATCGTCTGTCTGCAGGATCTTCATATTCATGTTTACATTCAGGGCAAAATGGAAATTTAGACATCGAGGTAAATGGCCTATCATAAGGCATTTTTTTTATGATAGTAAAACGAGGTCCACAGTGTGTGCAGTTAATAAAAGGATAATGAAAACGACGGTTTTGGGGATCAAACAGTTCATCAATACATGCTTTGCAAGTCGTGGCATCAGGTACCACTTGTGTATCCATTTCACCGCCACCACTTTTTACAATAATAAAGTCTGTCGGTAACTGTTCCCATTGATAGGGTGATTCTTCTATACGTTCAATGCGCGCTAATGGAGGGCATTCAGCTTTTAGTGCTTCGATAAAAAGTGTATTTTTAGGTGAAGACGTTAAATGCACCAATACACCTAAACTGTCATTACTCACTTGCCCGAATAAACCAAAACGATGGGCTAATTGCCAAACAAATGGACGAAAACCCACGCCTTGAACCTTACCTTTCACACGCAATGCAATGCCGTTACTCATAGGATCACCAAATCAAAATAAATTTAAGCTTATTCTAGTTTAGTGATTATCAACAACTTTCATTTAGATCAGAAAAAGTGGAATTAGGTAAATTTATCATCACTTCAACTGTAACTCGAGGCGCTATTGCACACAGTAACTCATAGCCAATAGTGCCACAGGCCGTTGCAACATCGTCAACAGGTAGTTGTTCACCCCATAATTCAACTGGGCTACCATAATTGATATCAGGGAAATCCGTAACATCAATGGTTAACATATCCATCGAAATACGCCCTACTAATTGGGTTTTATGCCCATTAACAATGACTGGTGTACCATCTGGCGCATGTCTAGGATAACCATCGGCATAACCACAGGCAACAACCCCTATTCGCATATCACGCTCAGCAATATATCGACTGCCATAGCCTATTGGCTCACCTTTTTTCACTTGTTGAATGGCTAATATCTCACTATTAAATGTCATTACGGGTTGTAAATCGAAATCAGCAATATCTTGCCAAACACCCGAAGGCGAAACACCATATAAAATAATGCCTGGTCGCACCCAATCTTGATATGTTTCAGGGTTAAACAACGTTGCTGCCGAATTTGCTAAGCATCGAGGTAATTCTTTGACCATCGCTTGATTAATTACCGCTTTTTGCGCATCCATATTCAGTCCTGTATCTGCATTAGCAAAATGCGACATTTGAATAATAGAACCAATGTTATTGATGCTTTTAGCGCGGGCGATAGCTTGTTGATAAATATCAGAACGATAACCTAATCTATTCATTCCACTATTAAGTTTAAGATAGATATTAATGGGGCGTTCTAATTGTGCTTTTTCTATGGCATCAAATTGCCAATCAGAATGTACTGTTGTTGTTAGAGAATAACGTTCTAATAAATAAACATCTTCAGGTTTAAAAAAACCTTCAAGTAAAAGGATGGGGCCAACCCATCCTTGCTCTCTTAGCATAATGGCTTTGTCTAATTCAATTAATGCAAAACCATCCGTATGACTCAATGCTGGCCAAACACAGGATAATCCGTGTCCATAAGCATCTGCTTTCACAACAGACCACACTTTGCTACCTTTTACTCTCTCTTTGATAACAGACAGGTTATGGCTTAATGCATCGAGGTTAATGGTTACTTTTGTGGGTCTGGACATGTTTTTTCCTCAATTAATAAGCAGCATCAAGCTTTTGCCCCGGTAAGAGCAATTTAGTATTAAAGCCATCGATATAACGAAATACAGATAAATCATCAGCAGCAATCGCAGGTTTATTTCCTGAAATTAAATCAGCCAATAATTGCCCAGAGCCACATGCCATCGTCCAACCTAATGTGCCATGTCCCGTATTTAAAGATAAATTACGATAAGCCGTTGGCCCTACAATAGGCGTACCATCTGGTGTCATAGGTCTTAGTCCTGTCCAGAATGTAGCTTTTTCTATATCGCCACCACCTTGATAGAGATCTTGTACAACCATTTTTAATGTTTCACAGCGCGATTTTAAAACATTCAAATTAAAACCAACAACTTCTGCCATTCCACCAACACGAATTCGCTCATCAAAACGAGTTACTGCTATTTTATAGGTTTCATCGAGAATAGTTGATGTTGGTGCTCTTGAAGCATCAATAATCGGCATCGTGAGTGAATAACCTTTAAGCGGATAAACAGGAATGGCGACTTTATTTTTCAGAAATTCCGTTGAATAAGAACCCATTGCGACAACGTAATGATCCGCAGTAAGTAATCCATCATGGCATTGAACGCCCGCTACTTTATCACCATCAAATAACAAATGTTTGATTTCTTTGTTAAATAAGAATGTAACACCCGCGTCTTCTGCCATTTTAGCGAGTTTTTTCGTAAAAATTTGGCAGTCACCTGTTTCATCATTCGGTAAACGCAAACCACCGGTGAGTTTATGACTAACATGCTCTAATGCAGGCTCTGCGAATTTAAGTTGCTCTGCCGTCAATAATTCATAAGCAACGCCTTCTTGCTTTAAGACAGCAATATCATTGGCGGCATTATCAAATTGCTTTTGATCACGGAAAAGTTGAAGAGTTCCCCCTTGGCGCCCTTCATATTCTATTCCCGTATCTTGACGCAACTGACGAATACAATCACGGCTATATTCAGCAATGCGCACCATACGACTTTTATTCATAGTGTAATGTGATGCATCACAATTACGTAACATTTGCCACATCCAGCGTAATTGGAAAAGTGAACCGTCCGGTTTAATGGCTAAAGGTGCATGTTTCTGGAACATCCATTTTACTGCTTTTAATGGAATACCCGGAGCGCCCCAAGGGGTTGCATATCCTGGCGATATCTGACCAGCATTACCCGCACTGGTTTCTTCTGCTGCACTATTTTGTCTGTCAACAACAATGACTTCATGCCCTTGCTGCACAAGATACCACGCACTTGTTACACCAATAACGCCGCCACCTAAGATGATCACTTTCATGGCAAGACTCCAATAATTTACATTGATATAACATAAGAGTAATATTCCATACACAAAAAGCCAATATAGAATAATCATCTAGGCGAATAAAAAAGCAAATTTTAGAGTTAAGTCACATTTGGCTAATATTGAATAAGTAATTTTTAACGAAAATTGTCAAATTAACAAATAAAATCAACAAGATATTTTTTTATATATAAATTATAAGAATATTTGTTAATAAATTAATTTACTTTGATGAGAATTTAATCCGTAGAAAACCCGAGCGTGAGTTTTATTAAAAACCAAATACAGCAAAAACATTAGATTATAATTTTTTAATTAACTAACTTTGGTAACTCTTTTTACTAAAATTAGCCTATTTAAAGCATTGCCTAAAATATGACACTTTGTTTTTTAAAAGCATAAAAAAACCAGTATCACAAATCAATGAGGATACTGGTTTTTTCTATTATGACAAAAACCGCAAAAATTAGCGTTTAATTTCTTCCAAATCACTAGGGAGTGGTGATTGCAAGCTTTGCCAGATAATCCCACTGTCTTTACCATATTGGCGAACGCACTCCATTACATGCTCAACATCTTTCTGTTCACACAATGCAGCTAATTTTTTATAGAATGCTAAAGCAAGCTCTTTGGCTTGAATATTTGAAAAATAGTAACGACCAACACGCGTATACAGACCTTTTAAACCATTGAGGATAAGGCCATAAATTGGATTGCCTGATGCGAAAGCTAAGCCACGAAAAATGTTGTAATCCAGTTCACTAAACTCATCAGCACTATTTTCAGTGGTAAGCTCATGGTTTAAAACTTCAATACATTTTTCAGGATTGCTTCTAAACGCAGTGCGGATAAAAATAGCTGAAATATTAGTTCTTACCGCCAATAAATTATCAATTAATTGCGGTACACGATCATGATCGAGACGAGCTACAGTTTCAAGAATATTAAGGCCAGATGTTTCCCAGAAATTGTTTACCTTTGTTGGCTTTCCATGTTGGATCGTTAACCATCCATCACGAGCAAGACGCTGTAATACTTCTCTTAATGTGGTTCTTGTTACACCAATTAATTCAGATAGTTCACGTTCCGCTGGTAGGATAGAACCAGGGGGAAAACGATTATTCCAGATGCTTTCAACAATATACTCTTCCGCGAAACCTGCGGGGCTTTGAGCCTTAATAACCATATTTTTATTTCTTCCGAAGCGATTTTTCTGCTAATAATGAAAAAGATAATATCAGAATGCGGAATTTTGATATAGCTCAACCATCATTAAATAGTGAGTGGCATCATAAAACCTGATGTTGTTTTATCAATTTATTATTACTAACGCGCTTAATTTCACAGCAATTAACGCGTACTATGGTTAGATCGCGCATGATTGCGCTTAAAATCTCTGTTTGGAGGATGAGAAACCTAATGGATATGAGTATAAGACAAGCACTACTGAAGAACTTTATGGGAAACTCTCCCGATTGGTATAAACTTGCTATTCTTACTTTTTTAATTATCAACCCACTGATTTTTTTCTTTGTTGACCCTTTTGTCGCCGGTTGGCTATTAGTTGTAGAATTTATTTTCACTCTAGCTATGGCGTTAAAGTGTTACCCATTACAACCAGGAGGACTACTTGCCATTGAGGCTGTCATTATTGGAATGACTAGCCCAAAACAAATTGGTCATGAAATTGCCAACAACCTTGAAGTTATTTTACTTTTAGTCTTTATGGTTGCGGGTATCTATTTTATGAAGCAATTATTACTTTTTGCTTTTACCAAACTGCTTTTATCCATTCGTTCTAAACGAATGTTATCTATTGCTTTTTGCTTCGCAAGTGCATTTTTATCTGCCTTTTTAGATGCTTTAACCGTTATCGCTGTTGTGATCAGTGTTTCTCTCGGTTTCTACTCTATTTATCATAATTTCGCCTCTAACCAAGCAGGAACAGAGCTAAATAATGATGGATTTATTGATACCGCAGAGAAAAAACAAACCTTAGAACAATTCCGTGCTTTCTTACGTAGCTTAATGATGCATGCTGGTGTAGGTACTGCATTAGGTGGCGTAATGACCATGGTAGGTGAACCGCAAAACCTGATTATTGCAAAACATTTAGAATGGGATTTTGTGACTTTCTTTATTCGAATGTCACCTGTAACAATTCCTGTTTTCTTTGCAGGCCTTGCTGTGTGCTATTTGGTTGAGCGCTTTAAGCTTTTTGGTTATGGTGCTGAATTACCTGATTTAGTTCGTAAAGTTTTAACTGAATACGATAAGAAAAACAGTGAAAAACGCACTTCTCAAGAAAAAGCACAATTGATGATTCAAGCATTAATTGGGATTTGGTTAATTGTTGCTTTAGCTCTTCATTTAGCAGAAGTCGGTATTATTGGTTTATCTGTTATCATTCTTGCGACTACATTTTGTGGTGTTACAGAAGAGCATGCGCTCGGTAAAGCATTTGAAGAAGCCTTACCTTTCACTGCATTATTGACCGTTTTCTTCTCAATTGTTGCAGTTATTATTGACCAACAATTATTCGGCCCAATTATTCAGTTTGTTCTCCAAGCTTCAGAGTCCTCACAGCTCTCTCTCTTCTATCTGTTTAATGGTCTATTGTCTGCCATTTCAGATAACGTTTTTGTGGGTACTGTTTATATCAGCGAAGCCTTAACGGCCTTACAAGATGGATTAATTAGTCAATCACAATATGAACATATTGGTGTTGCTATTAATACAGGTACAAACTTACCTTCTGTTGCCACACCTAATGGCCAAGCTGCATTCCTATTCTTATTAACCTCTGCGCTATCTCCACTTATTCGTTTATCGTATGGACGAATGGTAATAATGGCTCTGCCATATACTATTGTAATGACATTATTTGGTCTACTAGCGGTTGAATTCTGGCTAGTTCCTACAACACATTGGTTTTATGAAATAGGCTTAGTTGCTATTCCATAACAATAGTTCTACAGTTACACCACATAAATAGGACTTTTACTTGATAAAAGTCCTATTTTTTTCATTAAAAGAAGGTTGAATGTAAATATTTGTGAAATAACAGGTTTTAACTTTTTTTGCACTTGAATTTTGGGCAAAATAGACACTTATTTTAATATTTAAATGGACATTATTATGCTGACTGCTCTTCGTCACTGGTCACAACGCCGTTTTTCATGGCTATTGCTTGCATTAACAGCAATAGGTCTTGAAGGTGCTGCATTGTATTTTCAGTACGGAATGGAATTAATGCCTTGTGTGATGTGCGTTTATCAACGCATCGCAGTATTAGGAATATTAGTTGCCGCATTTATTGGTGCAAGCGCACCCAAAATGGCACTCATGCGTATGGCAGGTAGTTTTTTATGGCTTTATTCAGCTTACCGAGGCATTGAATTGGCTTGGGAGCATACGCAACTTATTCTTAATCCATCACCTTTTGCAACATGTGACTTCTTTGTCACATTACCTTCTTGGTTTGCATTACAAAATTGGTTCCCTGCTGTATTCCAAGCAACGGGTGACTGCTCTGTCAGCCAATGGCAATTCTTAACATTAGAAATGCCTCAGTGGATGCTAATTATTTTCTCTGCTTATTTTGTTGTGGGTCTATTGGTCTTAATGAGCCAAATCACAAGTTCTTTTAAATCAAAAGAATAAAAAAATAGCCCTTAGTAACACACTAAGGGCTATTTATTGTCGAAAAATAAAACTTCAACATTGACTAAATAGTTCTAACCTGGAATACAAGCACCTTCAATTAAAGCCTGTTCACTACAGCGTTTACCATTAGCAAACTGACACACAGGTGTCTGCCCACCATGTAATTCATAGTTTAAAGAAGGTATCCCTCCTGAAAAAACACATGTTGCCTTAGCCGATTCATCTAAAGGAACACTAAGACTTGTTGTCGGTATTGTTCTGCTTTTATTCACTGCTTGTGTTGATGAATATTCTGTCTGGGTTGAACTACTGCATCCTGCAATAAAACCAAAGCCAACTAACATAAACAGATAACATGTTGTTTTAAATTTTTTTTGCATCAAAGGCACCCTAATGTCTGCTGTTATTCACTATTAGTGTGAAGCACTTTTTGAGAGTAAGTTTATGACTAAAACACCAGCAATAATCAATCCCATACCAATAATGGCAGGTAAATCAAGTTTTTGTTGATAGATAAAAACTGCCGCAACAGAGACTAACACTATCCCTAAACCACTCCATATTGCATAAGCAATACCCAAAGGCATAACTCTTACCACTTGAGAAAGTGCCCAAAAAGAAAAACAATAGCCAATGACAACAACAATTGATGGATATAATCGACTAAAGCCTTCAGAGGCTTTTAACATTGTTGTCGCAATCACTTCCGATATAATCGCCAACATTAGATAAGTTAATCCATTCATTTTTTCGCCTTAATCTTATATAAAGTCAATTTTGTGAATTCTATCACAAGCCATATTAAGGATATTCATCTACAACAAATAAAAAAGGCATCTTTCATATTGAATAGATGCCTTTTAAAATAAAAATACTTATTTAGTGTTGATGAAGCTGATTCTTTTTACGGGGCTTTCCCCCCATAGAAACGCGATAACGGCTAAAAATAAAGCCACACCAAATAACAGCAATAATGCTTAATATCATTCCTGCATAACCCATATTTGGCATACCCGCATGTAAGATAACTTGATTACCAATCAAAGCCCCTGCACCAATGCCAATATTAAAAATACCAGAATAAATAGACATCGCGATATCTGTTGCATCGGGAGCTAAATCAATCACTTTAACTTGCATACCAAGGCCGATACACATAAAACCAATCCCCCAAAATATAATCAACACAATGAATGTCGTTAAATTTTGGCTACTTATCATTAATAAACTTAAGCAAGCAGTAAGTAAAATTAGTGCAAAAAATAAAAATGATGTTGGCAACTTGGCACTATAACGACTAAATAGCACACTGCCAATAATACCAGCACCACCAAAAATAAGTAAAACTAACGTAGCAAAGTTTTGATTTAATTTTGCAATATCAATAACAAAAGGCTCGATATAACTATAAGCCGTAAAATGTGCAGTAACGGCAATAACTGTTAACAGGAAAATCCCCATTAATGGCCCGCGTTTTAATAATACAGGTACACTTTTTAATGAACCTGAATGCTCACTGGGTAATAAAGGCAAATAACGCATTAATGCAAACATGGTAATTAAAGCTAAAATACCAATTCCCATAAAAGTTGCACGCCATCCTAACCATTGCCCAACAACACGCCCAATAGGTAAGCCGAGAACCGTAGCTAATGCTGTTCCTGTTGCTAATAAACCTAATGCTTGTGCTCGTTTACCAGGAGGTGCGACTCTAATTGCCAATGAGGCAGTAATAGACCAAAAAACTGCATGAGAAAAAGCAACGCCTATACGCCCTGCAATCAACGAGTTAAAATCCCATGCTAAACCAGACAAAATATGACTTAAAATAAAAAGAATAAATAAGATAATAAGTAACTTACGGCGTTCAACTTTACTTGTCATTATCATTAATGGTAACGACATTAAAGCAACCACCCAAGCATATATTGTGATCATTAAACCTGTTTGAGCTGGGATCATTCCAAAGCTTTCAGAAATATCACTTAACAGAGCAACAGGAACAAATTCTGTTGTATTAAAAACGAAAGCTGCAAACGACAATATTATTACCCTGACCCACGCTGTTTGGCGGCTTACTTCATTTATGTTTGGTGTTGCGATATTCATAATTAGTCGATGCTTTCTTAAATAATATTGATGTATATATCATTGCTTTATAATATAAGCCTTCATGTAACGCGCTTTGTCCACTTACTCTAAAAAGTTTAGGTTTATTGGTAATAAAAAAATGGCATAAATACAAAAAATGTGTTTTTTAAAAACAAAAAACAAACCAAATTATGACTAAACTTCGTAGCTAAAGCGAATCAGCTATCAATTTTAGCATATTCATCTCATGACTTTAAATCCCTAGTGCAACTTCTTTTTAACGTTAACATATTCTAAGCATACAAAGATTGCAGATATAAATATCTCATTCGCAATCTAATTAAAATAATAAAAACAAACAAATCCGAGTAAAAATACGCAGTATATTCATTGAATTAAGATAAGAAATATTAATTTATTTATTAAAAATATTCTTATATTGATATGAAAAACGAATAAAAATAGGAAGGATATAGTAATTACTGACTTAAATTATCAATAACTTGAATTGCTTGCTCGCAAGCTATGTTTCTTGTGGGCGAAGTTGATTCATCAAAGGCATTTTTAATGGTAGCTATTTGTTCTACAGCCGATCGAGGCAAAATTAAATGCCCATTAGAAAGTGCATGATCAACCTCATTTAGCTTTTGAGCTAATTGCTGGCAACTACCATTATTCTCTTTTGACTTATAGACAGCCATAAGTGTATCGCGTTTTGCTTCTACCGTAGAAATAGTTTCGTTCATTTTTGATGATGAATTTTCAATGACTTCACGGCCTTCATTCCAAAGTTCAGCTGTTGTTTCTTTAAAGACAGACACCATTAAAATGGCAATAAAAATAGCCAACATGATTGTCAGTGATAAAAGCCCCCCTGCAATAATGAGTATCTGTTTCATCTTTAACTCCACATATTAGTTATCTCTGTTTTTAATATATATAGTTTAAATAATTCAGGTTCAATCTGGATTACGATTCTTTTTATTTTTTACATTTTATTACTGAGGTATACAGTTCTAATTATTCTTATTTTATTTTTATAAAAAATAAGCACCTAATTGTAGGTGCTTATAATCAATATATAAATTTATCTTGATAAAAATCATTTCTTAGAGCAACACGCAATATAATTTAAATTATGGCGGTTTTCTCTAAAAAAACGAAACATGGATAGAAACCTTTCTCTATTCTGTTTGTTTTTCAACCCATTTTTAATTATTTTTGCGGTTCTAAGTAAACCTTCATCACGAATTAAACCTGTAGGTGACATTAGACTCATATTGCCTGATTTCATTTTTACTTCTGAAAACCCAATATTAGCAAACAAGTCATGCCACTCTTGCTTAAACATAGGAGCCACGTTCGATTTTACGACCCCAATTAAATTATCTTTATCTACATCATTATTTTTTTTCATAATATCATGTGTTAATAACAAACCACCAGGTTTTAAAACACGATAATATTCTTTTACTAATTTAGCTTTGGCTTTATCCGCATACATTGTCAACATCGCTTCATTTAAAACAATATCAAAGCTATTGTCGGGAAAAGGCAGAGATAAGGCATTGGCTTTTGTTAGCTGAATCAAATGTGATAACTGCGCATTTTCAACATTATGTTGTGCATTAGCTAATGCCTTTTCATCCATATCAATCGCAATAATGTGACAACCATATTTTTGTGCTATTTCAATTGACGTTGTCGCCATATTACAAGCAATCTCTAAAACATAACTTGAGGTTGTAAAATGCCCGTTATTAATTAACCAATCAGATGCCTCCACACCACCCGGTCTTAAGCGTGTTTTTCCTAAACTAGCTAAAAAAGTATGCCCTGCCTTTGACTGTTCTTGAGATATAGATTGTGTTGTTGTTTGAGTTTCCATATTGCCACCCATAAAGTTGCATTAATAATGCAACTTTATAATAAAAAACATTTGATGGGAATAGTTATCATTGCTTTTCTCGTTTTTTTATAAATAAAATCTTAAAGTGCACAATAAATAAATTCTTAAATGTAAGATGAAATTTATTGAAATAGAATGAGTTAAATAAACTACTCTGTAATTACGTCATTAAAAGTAAAGAATATTAAACTTTGGATAACAACATTGACCTTCCCCTAAGGGGAATCTTTAGAGTGATAACAATTTCACGATAAAGTAAAGGAAACTGTTATGAAAAAGATTTTACCTGCCACTATTATTTTAATGAGTGCTATTTCTTTTGGCGCAATGGCAAACAATACACATATGAATATGGATACATCACATAATAGCTCTCCAATGCAAAAAGAGCTCAATGAATCTATGAATAAAATGCATGCTGATATGGCAAAAGGAATGAACACAGATAATGCAGATGTTGCTTTTGCTGATGGTATGATTGCCCACCATTTAGGCGCTATCGATATGGCTAAAATTGAATTGAAATATGGTACAGATCCTGAAATGCGCAAGCTAGCTCAAGCCATTATTGATGCTCAAGGCCCTGAAATTGAACAAATGCAAAAATGGTTAGAAAAGAATAAAACTAATAAGTAATAGATTCCTATTGGCTATGATCTTTTAGATCATAGCCGGTTTTATTTTTAATATTCCCTGCCAAATTTTCTATTCTAGCTAAATCAAATAATTGTCTAATATTCATCTCATACATTATAATTTTACTATTGGAGTAATATTTTTCGCTTTACCCTGTATGGAGTCCACATGAATAATAGAGAAAACATGGCATTATTAACCCAAAAACTTGCCATGCAAATTGCAAAATGGACTCATAATACACATTATTTTGATAGCCAAATTCCAGGATTAGCACTAACGCACTGGACTTCCCCTACATCTATTACCAGTCATACACATAAGTCAGGTATATGCTTAATTGCTCAAGGTGAAAAAAGAGTGATTTTAGGGGAAGAAAGTTTTATTTATGATGCCAACCATTTTTTAATTTCTTCCATCGATCTTCCCGTTATGGCAAATATTATGAAAGCCAGTGAGGATAAACCTTTTTTAGGGCTTGTAATGGAATTAGATCTACAAGAAATATCTCAACTGATCGTCGATAGTGAATTAATATTTAATTTAAATTCAAACGCTCAAAAAGGGATTGCAATTGGTGAATTATCAGAGCCTCTATTAAATGCATTTATTCGCTTACTCGATCTTCTTAATACCCCTGATAGTATTAAAATTCTTGCTCCAGGTATAAAACGTGAGATTTTTTATCGTTTGCTGCTAACAGAGCAAGGTGAGCGATTAAATCAAATCGTTACTGCGGGTAGTCATAGCCATCAAATATCAAAAGCCGTTGATTGGTTAAAAAACAATTTTGTAAAACCACTCAATATCAATGAATTAGCCTCATATACAGGAATGAGTAAATCTGCTTTTTATACTCATTTTCGGACAATGACATCAATGACACCACTCCAATTTCAGAAAAAACTTCGCCTCAACGAAGCTCGACGATTAATGTTAACTGAAAATTTAGGGGCAATAACAACAACATTTCGTGTTGGCTATGAAAGCCCTTCTCAATTCAGTCGTGAATATAGCCGATTATTTGGAGCACCTCCTGCAACTGATATTAAAATGCTCAAAGAATCTACTAATGTTTGAATACAATCACTTTTTATAAGCCCAATCGTTTTATCATTATTGTCTATTTATATTATTTATTATCATTTTTTTAGTTTTTTGGAAAAATAGGCAAGAGACTAAGAAGATCGGACATTCATATCTAAATGCAAAAACGATAGCATTTATATCACCCCAAAAAAGACCATATCTTTTGATGTTGAAAAATAAACTATACTTCAACGGGATAGCTATCAACTTAATATTGCAATAGGATATCAAAATGCAACTCGATTTCACTTACTACAATCCGACAACCATTCATTTTGGTAAGAACTCTCTTGCTAAATTAAATGATGAATTATCACATTATGGCGAAACCATCATGCTGATGTATGGCCGTAATGCTATCAAATCTAATGGCCTTTATGACGAGGTCATGGCAATACTAAAACATGCAGGAAAAAAAGTAGTTGAGTTATCTGGCGTTATGCCTAATCCAACCTATGCAAAAATGATGGAAGGCGCTCAATTAGTACGTGAACATAATGTCAGCTTGATTTTAGCTGTGGGTGGAGGTTCCGTTATTGATTGTGCCAAAGGCATCTCTGTTTCTGCTTATTGTGAAAATGAAGATCCTTTTCAAAAGTATTGGATTGAATATCAAGAAATTGAAAATAAAATTATTCCTGTCGCGTCAATTCTTACCATGGTAGGAACCGGCTCTGAAATGAATGGCGGTTCAGTCATTACGCATGAAGAAACAAAATATAAAATTGGCCGTGTTTTTCCAGCCAATGTATTTCCTAAATTTTCAATTTTAAATCCAGAATATACCTTTACAGTTTCTCAATATCAGATGGTGAGTGGCGTATATGACACTATGTCCCATCTGATGGAACAATACTTTTCAGATCAAGGCGCAAATACAACCGATTATTTAATTGAAAGTTTATTAAAATCTTCTATTGATAATTTGCGTATCGCACTTAAAAATCCAACTGATTATGAAGCAAGAAGTAATCTGATGTGGAATGCAACTCTGGCATTAAACACTTTGACAGGGCTTTCAAAAACACAAGATTGGCAAGTTCATATGATTGAACATCAATTAGGTGCTTATACCGATTGTGCTCATGGAATGGGGCTTGCTGCAATTTCTCTGCCTTATTATCGTCTTATCTATAAATTCGGCATTGAAAAGTTTGTACGCTTTGCTACTCAAGTATGGGGAGTTTCTACTGAAGGTAAAAATCAAGATCAAATTGCACTTGAAGGTATTGATGCACTTGAACGCTTCACAAAAGAGTGCGGTATAGTAACTTCATTAGAAGCACTAGGTGCGACAAAAGAAATGCTACCAAGTATTGCTCAATCCACAACAATTATTGGTAAAGGTTATAAAAAGTTAACAACTAAAGATGTGCTTACTATCTTAGAAGACTGTTTTTAATACGATTTAAATACAAAAAAAACGGACCTCATTGAGGTCCGCTTTTTTATATGGTGCCCAGGGCGGGACTTGAACCCGCACAGCCTTACAGCCGAGGGATTTTAAATCCCTTGTGTCTACCGATTTCACCACCTGGGCTAAATTGTATTTATCTGTTACAGATAATATTGTTAATAAACAAGGTAACAAATAAATTTAAAGCACTTACTTCTAAAATCACTAACTTTAATCTTTTACTTTTCTTTCACTAACTTGTTGCTAGTGGAAGAAAAAACGGACCTAAGTTGAGGTCCGTGTTTTATATGGTGCCCAGGGCGGGACTTGAACCCGCACAGCCTTACAGCCGAGGGATTTTAAATCCCTTGTGTCTACCGATTTCACCACCTGGGCTAAATTCTGTGGTGCGTCCGTAAATTCTTATAATTAAGATAAATACTGGTATGGACGACTTAACTACTGCACAATGCCATTCACAATGGACTTTTCTTTTGCACCAAACTCTTTATCTAAAAGAGATGGTGCCCAGGGCGGGACTTGAACCCGCACAGCCTTACAGCCGAGGGATTTTAAATCCCTTGTGTCTACCGATTTCACCACCTGGGCATTAATGGAGGCGCGTCCCGGAATCGAACCGAGGTACACGGATTTGCAATCCGCTGCATGACCACTCTGCCAACGCGCCTCAACTGCTCAATCTCATAAGAGATTGGAGCGGGAAACGAGACTCGAACTCGCGACCCCAACCTTGGCAAGGTTGTGCTCTACCAACTGAGCTATTCCCGCTTTACCGAACTTGCTGATTTACTTATTTATTTCTGTAAACCGTTGTGCCTTTCGATGCGTTGCATTCTACTGATTTCCTGAATCTAGTCAACACTATATTTGCATCTTTTTGACTGTTCGGTGAATTTTCAGTCATTTCGATCAAGCTTCACGCAAATCTGACCATGCAGCGCTCAAATATTGAAACATTGACCAGAAAGTCAACACGGTTGCGATATACAATAATGCAAATCCAAACCATTCAGCTTCAACCGTAGGACGCCATAATAACACAACTAATGATCCCATTTGTGCGGTTGTCTTCACTTTTCCAATCCAAGAAACAGCAACACTGTTGCGTTTCCCTAATTCTGCCATCCACTCTCTTAATGAAGAGATAATTATTTCACGAGCGATCATGGTTGCTGCTGGTAAAGTTATCCACCACTCATGATAATACTCTGTAATTAAAACAAGTGCTGTTGCAACCATTACTTTATCTGCCACAGGGTCAAGAAAAGCCCCAAAGCGAGTAGTTTGTTTCAATCTACGTGCTAAAAACCCATCAAACCAATCAGTTGCAGCGGCTACCATAAAAATAATAGCACATACTAATGGAGCATCTTTGAATGGTAAATAGAACACCAAAACAAAGAATGGGATTAAAGCGACACGAAATAGAGTTAGCCAAGTTGGAATATTTAGTTGCATAGCGTTCTACACGACCTAGAAAAGTGAGAGTTATTAATATGGTGCATCAATACACTTAGTGTTTCAACGCATTAAATATTTTTTCTGCTAATGCTGTCGAAATTGTGGGAACTTTCGCAATTTCTTCTACACTTGCATCTCGTAAAGCTTGTAGCCCTCCCATATATTTCAATAACATTTGACGACGTTTAGGCCCCACACCTTCAATAGACTCTAATGAGCTAGTATTTTTCACTTTCGCTCTACGTTGACGATGCCCAGTTATTGCATGGCGATGCGATTCATCACGTATATGTTGAATCAAATGCAATGCAGGTGAATCAGAAGGTAATGCCATTCCTTCACCTTCGGGGACAAAAAACAAGGTTTCAAGCCCTGCTTTACGATCACTCCCTTTTGCAACGCCAATTAATTTAGGGTGTGACTTATCCCAATCAACATCCAGAGAATCAAATACTTCTATTGCTTGTGCTAATTGCCCTTTACCGCCATCAATAAAGATAATATCAGGAACTTTATTTTCTTCTAATGATTTACCATAACGTCGAGTGAGTACTTGATTCATCGCCGCATAATCATCACCAGGAGTAATACCACTAATATTATAACGTCTATATTCCGATTTTAATGGGCCATTCATATCAAATACTACACATGAAGCCACAGTTTGTTCCCCCATGGTGTGACTAATATCAAAACATTCCATTCGTTTTATCTCTTTCATATCAAGAAGAGACATCAGTGAGGCATAGCGTTGTGAAATTGTCGATTGTTCGACTTGTTTTGAGGCCAATGCTGTTGCTGCATTTGTTCTAGCTAATTTCAAGTAACGTGCTCTATCACCACGAGGTTTAGTTTGAATTTGAATTTTTCGCCCTGCAATGGATGAGATAGATTCAGAAAGGATCGCTTTATCTTCCAAATTAAAATCGAGCAGAATTTCAGTCGGTAATGTTCTAATAGCACTTCCTTGTAAATAAAATTGACCAATAAAAGTTTGAACAACCTCATCAAGTGAAGTATTTGCTGGGATTTTAGGAAAATAACTTCGGCTTCCCAACACTTTACCCTGTCGAAAAAAGAGAACATACACACAAGCAATCGCGCCATTAAAAGCAACACTAATCACATCAAGATCATCACCAATATTGGCAACAAATTGTTTTTCCGTCACTTGTCTTACAGCTTGAATCTGATCACGAATACGTGCGGCTTCTTCAAAGCGTAAATCTTGGCTTGCTTCTTCCATTCGTGCCACAAGGCCTTCAATCACTTGTGTATCATCACCAGAAAGAAAAAGCCGTACATAATTAACTTGTTGAGCGTATTCTTCATCTGAAACATAACCTTTCACACAAGGTGCTAGACAGCGACCAATTTGATACTGTAAACAAGGCCTTGAACGATTGCGATACACACTGTCTTCACATTGACGAATAGGAAATAATTTTTGCATCAATGCCAAGGTTTCTCTTACTGCAAAAGAGTTAGGAAAAGGCCCAAAATATTCCCCTTTTGCATGCTTTGCACCACGGTAGCTAGCAAGTCTTGGGTGTTTATCTCCACTTAAATAAATATAAGGATAAGATTTATCATCTCGTAATAACACATTATAACGAGGTTGATAGCGCTGAATGTAACTATGCTCTAACAACAATGCTTCTGTTTCTGTATGTGTAATAGTCACATCAATATTTGCAATACACTTAACCAATGCCTCGGTTTTACGGCTATTTACTTGCACACGAAAATAACTCGAAAGCCTTTTTTTCAGATCTTTGGCTTTACCGACATAAATTACAGTATCTGTTGCGTCGTACATTCGATAAACACCTGGTTTATCAGTGACTCGGCTTAAGAATGCTTTGGCGTCAAATTTGTCTTCCACTTTGTAAATGACTCTCTATCTCAATTAACCCATAACGTATTGCTATATGAGTTAATTCTACATCACCTGAGATTTTAAGTTTACTAAACATTCGATAACGGTAACTATTTACTGTTTTTGTATTGAGATTTAGCTCATCTGCGATTTGTGTGATTTTTTTTCCTCTAATTATCATAGACATCACTTGCAATTCTCTTTCAGATAAATGATGTAATGGATTCAAATCTTTTTGTAATTTAGCCAATGCTATATCCATAGCAAGCTCTTGGCTTAAATAACGCTGGCCAATGCACACTTGCCGAATGGCTTGAAGAATATTTTCACACGAGGCATCTATGACCACAAAACCTTCAATTCCTAATTGAAGAAGCGGTATAGATAAAATGGAATCAGTATTAGGTGAAATAACAATAATTTTAATTGATAAGAATGAACGTTTAATCCTTTTTATTGAATCAATTAATGAAACTGAAGGAGATGAGTAGATAATAATAAGGTTAATAGAAAACTGACGACAATAGCGGAATGCTTCTGTTTCATCAGTCATAATATTTCTAATATTGATTTTTTTGATTTGACTAAGAAGTGTTTTTATTCCCAAACTAAATAACTCAACCTGACTTATTATTATTGTATTTATCAATAATTTTTCCTTTTCAGTTAACATGTTAAAAAATCTGTATTTATTTAAATATCTAATTATCATATTGCATTGCTCATTAACATTCTAGTTTTTTCCCAACCATATCTTATTTTTATTAAATCAATCTATTAACTGTTCAGATATAAATAAAGGCTCATATAAATGAGCCTTTATTACAATCAAAAATGTAAATGTATACAATTAATAAATAATACCAATATTATTTATTAAACATATCCATAATATCTTTTTCTGTAAGCATCGGTGTTTTTTCTATAAAATTATAATAATGAGGTTTATTATCTATATAAATTTGTAGAGTAAGCTTGCTTTCTTTGGTTTCAGAAAACAATCCTGCTGATACATAATAAATATTGGCTTCTTTCAAATGATAAAAAAGATGAGAACCGCAGTGCTTACAAAATGCCCTCTCACCCCATAATGATGAATCATAGAGTGTGATATTTTCTTCACCTTCGATACTCAAATCTGACTGACAATCAATTGAAAACCCAGGACCACCATTCCAACGTAAACACATACTGCAATGGCAAGCGCTGAGATCAGAAATATCTCGTGTGGTTGACAATTTAACACCACCACACAAACATTGGCCTTGATGCATCGATACTCTCCTCTTCTTTTTAAATCATGCATAAATTTTTTAAGATTATATGCATGATTTAATTTCTCAAATAAGTATTTTTAAGCGTGAATATTTCCTACATTTTTGTCTTCTGACTTTGCTTTTTAGGCGGTAATGGTGAGAAATAACCGATTAACAAAATCAATATAGCAACACCAATAAAGGCCAATGCTCTAAGTAATCCACTACTTAGCGATGTATCAATTAAGAAGAGCTTAGCGATGACAACTGCTAATAACCCACCACCAATAAACCAACTTGAACGTGATTTTTTGCGTGTTGCCATTATCATTGTCACTAATGCAGTAATTGCCCAAATAATGGCTAATACTGTTTGGATCACTTTAGAGTTAATGATCTCATACATTGTCCAGTCAATATCAGTAGTAAAGACTAATCCTCTTAATAAAACTCCGTTAGCCCACCAGAAAATTATCGCAGGAATAATATAATTGTATAATGGGAAGTTATTTTGTAATAACTGTTGATATTTAGGAGACTGTTTCATTACTGAAATAAATTTATAACCAACCCATATCCCCACAATTCCCATGAGATCCATCAGATTAAAGAGTGGTATAAATTTAATACCACTTTCAGTGCCATTATTCATATTTGCAAAAATTAAAGAAAGAGCGAGTAAAGCTAAAACAGGTACTGTTATTACTAAATAAGTATTTAGATATACTTTAATCCAATTAACTCTCATAACAAGTATAGTGCTTATTGCTATATATAAACTAATGGAAAAAATAACACTGGCAAAATGCAGGCTTATATAAAGATAAGTGGTATCTATTAGCCAAATTATTTCAGTGAATAAGAACAAACCAATAAAAACAAGATGCATAACATGAATTAATGCTTTATTTAACCTTTGTGTAGGCAATAACGTATTAACCTTAAGTAAATAGAAGCCACTCACAAATATTGCTATCCATACAATGGCACTTAACCAATTGTCAATTAATGACCCAGCAAGGAAAATATACACTAACAGAATAAGCGCTGACATTGGCCACAACAAAACAGAGCAACTCGCTAATTCAGAAAATTGTGTTTTTTTACCTACGAAATACATTCCCCAGCAACTAATAAGAATAAAAGCAAAAGTGATGGATTTCACACTTGGAGAGAACCAATATTCGCCATACTCTTGTAAAGTGAATACGCAATATCCCCAACTCACCGCAGCAATAAATAGTGTTACATATCCAATAGTACGGTTATCAATATTAATAAATTTAGCTCGATACCACAGTATCGCCACTGCAAATACAACAATCATTTGTGTTATAAACATTAGCCAATCGCTTAACGAAATAACACGCATGTTAAATAACAGAACAAAGGAAACTGCAACTAAAATAGTCCCGGCAATAGCTGGTTTCTTTTGTTGCTGTAAAACAGAAAACGCAAGGATCATAACTCCTTCAATTGCCCATACCATAGATGTCCATTCAGCAGAGAAAGCAAATGGTACAGCTAAAGTAGCAAATGTGGCTGATAGCATAAAGAAAGCAATAGCCAGTAATTTACCCTCTTCGCGATAGCGTTTAAGGACAAACCAACTCAACGCAAAATAGGCTAATCCATAAAGAGATGAAGCAATAGCAACGCCGTATTCCCATTCTGACGCTAATCGGTGTTGGAAAATAAAACCAATCAACGGTGTACCAAATAATAATGTGGCATCAAAAGGAATATTGAGCCTCAGCTTATTTTTTAATGTTGAAAGTTCCGTTGCAACACCAAAAATCAACCAATTTGCAATTAAAAATAGCTGGCAAGGTAAATAATCGGCATGAGTGTAATTTGGTATTGCCCATATAAAACCAATACCAAAAGTAAAAGCAAAACCAATAAGATTTAATAAACGCCAAACTTGCCAATGGCTAATAATAAGAATGCCTATGGAAAGAATAAGATAATAGCTAAACAATGCAATATAATTGCCACTGCCCGTAGACAATAAAACAGGTGCTAAATAACCGCCTAATGAAGCTAATACAGCTAAACTAATTGCTCGATGAAGAACCGCTAAAATAACACTGACTATACAAATAAACACCAGAATGGCTAATGCGATGCCAATAGGAATAAAATCATAAATTTTAGTAGCTGCAAAAATAGTGATATACAGCCCACCTATTCCGCCTCCTTGCAAAATAAGTGCATACATCAGATTTTTCTTTCTAAGCCACCAGCCGAGGCCTAATAAGACCAAACATCCTGTTCCAGCCATCATTAAACGTGTTGATGCTGAGACAAGTTCATTCTCAATACTGTATTTAAGTAAATAAGATAGACCAAAAAAGAGTAATAACATCCCTATTTTAGCTAACGGATTTCCTGTTACTACCCAATTCCAAATAAGTCCCAAAATTGATTTTTGTTGACGTTTTGGTCGAGGATTTAAAGCAGGTCTATATTGTGATGCGGGTCTGGCTTGAGCTGTTGTACCTATATTATCTGTTTGAGATCCAGATTGATTGGCTCTCGCTACATTCACAATATTCTCTGTAAGTGGAGTTGGTGAAATTTCAGTTGGTGTGTTTTTAGGCTCGTTCTGATAATGATGAGCAAAACGGCTCGTTGAAATTTTAGGTTGGTAAGGTTTTTGCTCCTGCTTAGAGAAGGTTGACTTATTAGAGTGTGGATTTTCTACATTAAGTTCCTTGCTAATAGAAGTATCTGCGATCGAAGGTTGTTCTTTAGGAGAAACTTTATCGAATGTTGTTTCTCTTGATACCTGTGCTTGTTGATAAACAGGTGGCTCTTTATTTTCAACCTTATTTTGTATCTCTTCTGTTTTGTTAATGAATGAGCTTGTTTTAGGCTGATAACTTGATGAAGTTGATTTTGGCTCTCCTTTTATTTCACGCGATAAATCGCCTATTTCATTTTTATTATCATCAAGATCTGCACTCTCATTTGCAGAGCTATTTTTATTTAATAACTTAAGTAATTTAGCTTGTTGTTCAGTAAGCTTTTCTTCAAGTTGCTTAATTCGATACAACAATGAGTTAGTATTTGTATAGGAATGATATTGCCAATACAAAGATACCACGACAAATATCGTAACGATGAGTGTCAGAAAATCATCCATCAACCTAATCCTTTTGCATAATACACCGTATATTTTTAATCTCTTAACCTTAGTTATACTTTAATTTTCACAGATTTATCTTAGTTTATTCCTAAATAATCAATTTCAAGAACTTTTGATTTAAACCTAGCACACAATTTCAAAAAAAAGGTATGATCTATCAACTCCTTTAATCTTCCATTTGTATTAAAAAACACACTCATAATATGAAATTAAATGACGAACTAACTAACGCAATTGCTTCTGTAACAGAAGCTGCGGCCATTGCAGCCATGCCTTGGATCGGAAAACAAAATAAAAATGCAGCGGATGATGCTGCCGTAAGTGCCATGAGAGCACGTTTAAATAGCTTAAATATCAATGGTGAAATCGTTATTGGTGAAGGCGAAATAGATGAAGCACCAATGCTTTATATTGGTGAACAAGTCGGTAATGGCAAAGGTGAAAAAATAGAAATTGCTGTTGACCCTATTGATGGCACTCGCATGGTCGCTACGGGCGAAAACAATTCTCTTGCTATTTTAGCTGCGGGTTTTAAAGGCAGTTTTTTACAAGCTCCCGATATGTATATGGAAAAATTAATTGTCGGTAAACAAGCTGCAGGTGTCATTGATCTGAACCACTGCCTAGAATATAACCTTGATGCTATTGCACAAACATTAAATAAATCAGTTGAGCAACTCACACTGGCTATTTTAGACAAGCCTCGCCACCACGATATTATTAACGACCTTCGTTCCAAAGGGATAAATGTCATTACACTACCTGATGGTGATGTTCTTGCTTCTTTATATGCCACAATGCCAAATAATAGTATTGATGTTATGTACGGTATTGGCGGAGCTCCAGAAGGTGTTATTAGTGCAGCAATAGCTAAAGCGCTTGGTGGTGATATGCAAGCTCGTCTGATTACACGTGATACCGCAAAAGGAAATACTGCAGAAAATAGAGAACTTGCTGTCAGTGAAATTGCTCGCTGTCATAAAATGGGAACTGATGTGAACATCAAATTATCACTAGATACATTAGTTCGTAATCAAGATGTGATGTTTGCAGCAACCGCTATTACGGCTGGAGATCTTTTATCTGGTGTTAAGCAACAATCCCAATATCTACAGACACATTCTTTAGTGATTAATGGTTCAACTCATTCACTACGTTATATTGAAAATTACCATTTACGTTAATTTTTCTGTTTGTCTTCTGCTCCTTGAGACATAAAAAAGCGGCACTCGATTAAGGTGCCGCTAAATATTTCAAGGGGTATGTTTATTGTTATTTATTTGAACTCAGATTTAAGCCAATAAATTTGCTGGATTATCAACGCATAACTTTTTAATAATAGAGTTATCGATACCACGTTGAGCTAATAATGAAAGGAATACATTCGGAACAAATCCCCAGCCATTTCCCCCATTTTTTGCCCACATTTGTTTTAAAAACACATCATGGCTTAATACAATTTGGCTACCATAACCTCTTTCAATTAAGGTTGCGACAGCTTCAACAGTATCCATAACACTTGGCGCAGCGCCCTCTTTAGGGAAAGAGATATCAAGGCCAATCATATCAAACTCAAGCCAAACACCGCGATCTAGCATTTTGCATTGATAATCAATATCTTTACCCGAGGGATCAGAGTGTGCCAATGAAATTTTAGCCGGGTTACAGCCCATTTCAGATAACAGAATATCTAAAACTTCATCACCACGACGTTGCCAGCCTGGCATATGAATATTCATAGAAACATGAGGATTATTATTTTGAGCAATTGCTGCTGCACGTAAGCTATTTTTTTCACCGTTAGTAAAGAAAGGAGAAACCCCAATTTCACCAATCATTCCTGCACGAATATCTGTACCATCAATGCCGACATTTAATTCGTCATCAATAATTTTCACCATTGCTTCTATATCATCAGCAAGACGTTGACCTTCAAATTTTTCGATATAAAGTCCTGAGGATGCAACAATATTAATTCCTGTTATTTCTGCAACTTGTCTTAGCTTTCTAATATCACGACCAATGGATGAAGAACCCGTTGCATCAACAATTGTTCCGCCACCTAATTCTTTAAAATTATTTAATTCAAAAATAACATCATCAATTGGCTTTTCATCCATATTATCGCAACAACAATAAGGATCGTATTTAAGTCCCCATTGAATATCTGCACTGACTTTTTTATCAACTAATACATGCGAGAACTCATAAAAAGGTTCATCAACAACACTAGAGAGATCATTAAATAGATGTTCATGAGGTAATGTCAGCCCCATATTTTCTTTTTTAACGGGGCCCATCACAGTTTGAATATAATCTTTCATCATGTTACTCCTATGCTTTCGCTGACTTAGTGGCTCTAAATTCAGGGATTGTGGTTACAATCGCGCCCACTAACGCAAATAATGTACCGATAATTGTCATTAAATAAACGGTATTGCCTAATGCAGGTAATAGCAGATCAATTAAGACAGAACCTAATAACTGACCCGCTGTGGATGCAACACCTAACATCAGCAAGCCTAAACCACGCACTAAAATAGCCATTAATGCGATAGACATCAGTCCTAAAGGACCACCTAAATACATCCACCATGTTCCAGGTAATTCAATTGTGATATGGCCTAATGCCATACGAATAACTAAAACAATCGCTAAAATAGCAAAGCCAACAATAAAGTTCCAAGTGATAGACACCATCACAGAACCCGTTGCTTCTGCTACTTTAGAGTTACCCGCTGGCTGCCAACCGGCCAATAAACCTGCAATGAAAGGTAAGCTAGCTAAATAAATAAATGACGTTGATTGCCATTGTGGATAAACAACCAATAGAGTTGCAACAACGGCCAACACTGCACCTAATACACGGTATGGCGTGAAATATTTTTTCTCATCCACACCCACACCAAAGCGGTCACACAATAAACCTGACAATATCATTCCCGAAATTAATGCCGTTTGGAATGTAGCAATCCCTAATACACTTGCCGAAGCTCCTTCAGAGAAATCAACCATCGCACCACAAAGACCGGCAAGCCAGTTCCATAATGGGATTTTACGTGTTTTAATTAAACTTGGTATTGAAGCAAATTGTTGACGGTACTGTTTTTTCGATATAATGATAAAAAACATTACCACTAAACCACCGCCAAAAGAGATAACTGCACAAGCGTTACCATCGTTTAAAACGTGTCCTAACTCACCATTAACCGCAGATTGCATTGGTGATAGCATGCCCGCTAACACCGTTGCTAACATTAGTAAGGGCACTGATAAATTTTTTGTACTCATAAGACGTTCCTTTTGGATTATTGGTTATGAGTGATTTCTTTTTTTATTTTTTAAGTAATCGATTTTTTATTTGCGCAGAGCTGCAACTCTGCGCTTTTTACTTTTTATAACAGTCATTTTTAATTCAAACTAACGTGCTATTTGATTAAGAATGTTAACCCACATATCGGTATAATGTGGCCATGCTAAAAACTGTTTACTCCCCCAGTGCGGTGAACAGTCACTCATAAAGCAACTTGTTTTCCCTTTTTTGAATTGACCAAATACCAGTAATGGATCTTCGCCAATATTTAATACAGTTTCTGTATTCTCTTTAGCTGAAACTTTGTTATAGCCAAGGAACATTGGCCATTCACCAAAACCTTTCACTGATACGTGTTCAGCATTTACGGCACTTGCAAATACACCTTCAGGCGCTTCAACACGATCGTCACCATCTAGCATTTCGACAGGTAGAACTTCTGCAAGTAATGTATTTTTGTAGTTTGCTTTAGCTTCAATCCCCATAAATGACAGGTAACCACCAATCATTAATAAGCCGCCGCCATTCGCTACAAACTCTTTAATTAATCCCAATGCATTAGGAATAACTTTCATATTGTAAAAAGTATCGTTTTGCAGAAGGAACGTATTTGCACCAATATCACTGATGACAATGACATCGTATTTAGCCAATGATTCTGCTGTTTGTGGAAAAGCAACCTGAACGGTATGAGCAGGCATATAATCGACTTCAATACCATTCTCTCTTAAGCAACTTAATAAGAACGTTGAACCTTCTTCATATTTGCTGGATGTGAAACTGTCGTAGCCTTTAGAGTGGATCATATGAATATGCCATGACTCACCAATAAATAAGATTTTCATTTTGATTCCTCTTTCAAAAAAGATTATTTATTCGGGGGATTGGGTAACAATCTGTGAATATGTTGTTTGATTGATGCGATGCATGACATTAATATCTTCAGGCATTTCTGAAGCATTACTCGTCTCAACAGCTAATGATGAAAAAGCTGATGCATAGCGTAACGCATAAGAAAACTGCTTTCCTTTTGCCAATGAGGCAGCGAGCGCACCATTAAAAGCGTCACCTGCCCCTGCGGTATTCTTTACCACTGCCGGATATGCTGGTGAATAAATATATTTATATCCGTCGTAAGCTAACGAACCTTTACTACCTAGCGTAATAACTACCTTATTTACACCTTGTTGATAAATAGAAACTGCCGCATTCTTTGCAGATCCTATGTCCAGAACTTCTATTCCAGATAATAAACTCGCTTCCGTTTCATTAGGTGTTAATATATCTACCATAGGAAGTAATTCATTAACTATTTTGTTATAAGGCGCTGGATTAAGAATAATAGGAATATTATTTTCATTTCCAATAGCAATAATTTCTTTTAATGCTTCAATATTCGTTTCTAACTGTAATAATATAATGTCTGCATCAATAATTTTATCTTTCTGTATTTTCACTTCATCTGCAGAGATATCCATGTTAGAACCAGAGTAAATGGAAATAATATTTTCGCCACTTTCCTCTGAAACAAAAATAGAGGCTGTACCTGTTTGATAATTTTCAGTTTGATATATCGTTGATGTTTTTATTCTTGAAGACGATATAAAATTAACTGCATAATCACTAAATTGATCAGTACCTATTTTGGTAATAAAGTGCACTTGTGCATCAGCATAGCTTGCAGCGAGTGCTTGATTACAACCTTTACCGCCTGGTGAAAAGATAAACTTATTCGATAATAAGGATTCCCCAGCTTCTGGTAATCTAGGCAAATAGCTAATCATATCGACATTAAATGAGCCAAGTACACATACTTTATTGATTGCTATTTTATTCACTAAATCGCTTTTATCAATTTGATCATTACACTCTAGAAATTGTATGATTTCTTTCTTAGCAACTTTATCCAACCTTTCAAATTCTATAAAAGCGCCACCATGGCATCTTTTTATAATTCCTTTTTCAGCTAGTTTATTTAAATCTGAACGTATTGTTTCTTTGGTAACATCAAGTTCTTTCGCTAAGAAAGAAACTTTTACTGCACCATTACCTTTAATCAGATTAATTATTTTTTTATGACGTTCTGCTTTCATTTAATGTTCCCTCTATATCAACAACTTTAGTTTATTGGTTATTATGGGATTGTGATTACAATCATATGTTATTTGTTAAAAGCAAAAAAAAACAGAAATAAAAAATGAAAAACAAAAGTAAACAGAAATAAAAAACAGCAATAGTAAAATTATTTAATAAATATTTTAATTTTTTAAGAAAAAACTTATTCGATAAATTATTTATTTTTAATTTATTTATCATAAAAAAATTTAATACTAAAATTTATTTATTTACTATGAATGAAAATATAATTTAAAACAAAAAAATAAAATTTACTTTTAAAGATAATAGGTTAAAAAAAAACAAATTTAACCTTACATAAAAATAAGTAATATTACTTAATTCAAATACGATTTAATTGAACTAGATGATACATTAACTATACTTATGATTGCTATTTTAACAATATTCTTATAATGAATAGATTTTAATTATTATATTTACATGGAAATCGTTCTCTCTCTATAAATTAAAATAATTTAGTTAAGAAATATAAACGCAATGATAAAAACATACTCAATTTCTATCTTTCATTTTTGTGATCTTGATTACGTTAAGTCAGATAGCAAAGTTCTTTTTTAGGAGAAATAAAACTTATTTTTTGAATTTATATTTTTTTCTAGCGATTTTTATCAAAAAAATCCATTATGCTTTGTCTATTTAATACATCATTTAGTCAAACTTTAATTTTGTTTTGTAAATCAAACAGGAATTTTATTTTTTTTACTTGCCATTAATGAAGACTATTCGTTTTTTACACGCCCAGTTTGAAGTAATTATCACTAGGATAAGAATAAAAGCAGAGAATAAGATTAAAAAAAACCACACGAGCGATATTTATCGCTAATTATTTTTGTCAGTTAACCTTTTTATCAGAAACATTTTGTCATACTTCTTTCCTCGCACTTCATCCATTTTATGCCTAAATTTATACATATCGTCAGACACAACATAAATTCCTGACAAAAAGTACAACGTAAAATAAGGATATATAAATGAAAATAAAATCACTTATCGCAATCTCATTATTAAGCGCTAGCTTTTCTCTTTTTGCCGCTGAGAATTCAACATCATCCACTAATATGCAAGCTCAAGGTGTTATTCAAGCTCAAAAAGAACTAAATAACTATGAGAAACTCATGATAGAAAAAGTCTGGGTAACGACCGAGGCGATTGATGAAAAAGGCAATAAAACAGACGCAGATAATGCCCAAGTGAGTAATTATTTTGGCCTTGCTGAATATTATCCTAATGGCACATTTATTATGTTTACACCGGAAGGTAAACAGAAAATGCAAGGCGATTGGTCTATGTCAGATGATGGTAAAATACGTACCTTAGTTGCTAAAGACACTAATGGTAAGACGTTGTTTACCCGTGATGTAGAAAATATCACGATTAAAAATGATGAATATACTTATCGTATTTATCCAAACGCTGAAGATCGCAACACCTATTTCGATATTGTGCATCATATTAAAAAATAAATTTAATACGTTGTTTTACCTGCCAATAAATCCCTCATAAACAAGAAAAAGGGCTATTTTGTAGAAACAAAATAGCCCTTGCTTTATGGTTATAGCGTACTTCTCATGTAACTATTTGAATGATGCTAAACACCAAAATTAACCCACTAAATTAAATCAAGGTTTGTGATTTTCCTTCAATCCAATAAATTACTTTATGTGCTTCTTCTGGTGTTGGAACTTCCAATTTACTTAACATACGATCCATTACTTTAATAGGTACCACTTCGTTCCTTGCATTATTTTGCTTTTGCCATTGAGCATAAGGCACTTCAATGTAAACCAGCGTTATTTTTGCATTATAACGATAAAACAAAGAGATCAGCTGATCTCGCATTTTTCTTGTAATATTAGTAGCATTCCAAACAAAAGGTTTATGCTCTCGTAAATAAACTCGAGCTTGCTCTTTTGCTTGTTGTGCTATCCAACCATTAGCATCTCGATTATCAGGTTTAATATTATGTTGGCGGCGTAGCTCATCTAAACTCACGATAGGAATATCTGCACAATATTGGCGAATATAGGTATCTTTTCCCATTCCAGGTAACCCACAAAGCACCGTGACGTCACTTCCTTTTTCAGGATAAGGCTCATAATTACAATCAGTACTATTCTCTGTATGAAAATAGTGAAAACAGGCTTTATTTGAAGAAAATGGAGCAGGTTTACGCCAACAATTTAACTCTTCACAATAAAGTGTAAATAACGTAATTTTGTCAAAAAGTCCTTGTTTATCATCACAATCGCGTCCTAAAATATCTGCCTTAGCCAATAAGGCCAACAAATAACAATCCACTCTTAACGATGCTGCAAGTAATGCTTTTTTAGGATCAGGCTTATCCATTACCCACAAAGGTAATCCATGAAAGCGAACTAAAGCTGCAATTTGCTCTCTATCAGCAAAATTTAAAGGTACTTTTTCGTAGAGAAAACAACGTGTTGTTAATTCACCTTTACGCGCATGACCCGGAGAAATAATACGCCCCTCTTCTTCCCGTGTTGTAGAACGTTTTTCTACATCATGAAGAAGTGCCGAGATCCATAAAATTTGTTGCTCTCTTTCCGTCAGGGTTCCATATTCAGGTAATGATTTAACTGAATTGATTACTCTTTGTGTATGTATCGCCACATCACCTTCTGCATGATGAATAGGGTCCTGCATAACACCTGCCATATCACTAATTTCATCGTATAATTCACAGAGGTGTTCCCATGACATCTCAGTGTGTAATTTCTTATGTAGCATCATGAAATCCCTGTGTTTTTTCCCAGATTAACGGAGCACGTCGCCAGTTTTTTTTCCAATGAACATCCGTTTTTACATGATCTTTTCTAACATATTTAAAAACGCGATGAGAAAAATCATTTAAAGAAAATGACTGAGCATCTCGTGTCACAATACCTTCCATTGGGCTTGGTTTTTGTGTTAAAACATCTTGAGATTGAAAAAAACTCGCCTGTTTGGCTTGTGAAACAATCATATTTTCAAACTCTGCTTTATCCCGACATTCCGGCAATTTAATTTCTGGCACTGTAGGAAGATCAAACAGAGAAGCATAAAACTGCACTTCTTCCCAACCTAGCCATTTATCTTTATAACGAACCGCAAACACATAAAAATATTCTTCTAAGTGTGCATATTCAATAGAATGAATGGCGTATAGATTTTCACCAAAAATATCTAACTCACCTAAATCGTTTTTCATCATTTGCCAACGTTGACGCAATTGAGAAGTCCATGCGGATTGCGTTGGTGTAGCATGAGAGCGAGCAAAAACTCCCATTTTATTTAGGCAATTATTTTCTCCATCCAACTTTTCTGTATGGATAAGATGTTTTATTTGGCAAATATCCTGCCACCATTGCGCATTTATACGATCGTCGTTTGTTGTGCCTGGTGAAAAAGGATAGTGATAGGTTCTATCATATTTTTGTGATTGATTATTCATTATCTTGTACTCATTAAGTAACAGAGGTTCTACCAAATTTAACTAGTTATTCGGTAAGTGAATTTTCTGTTTCTGCACCGTGACTTCAGTGCCTTAATGCGTATTACATAACTACAACCTAAATAATCAAAAGGGAAAGGAAATAAATATGAAGGGATATTACCTGTAAGTTTCAAAAAGAGCTAGATATTTAATCTTCAAATTTATTTGTCTCTTTGTATTAGTAGAGATTTGAAAAGAAGCTAATCATAGTGTTTATTGAGGATAAAGAATTACATTTTCAGAATTAATTAAATTTTCAGGAAAAATAAGAGGAATATCTGAAATAAACGGCATATCTAATGTTTGAGTTCCTGTTGAAATAGATACCCCCGCTTTTAGCCATGCATCAGCAACTAATTCTGTACAATAAACCCCTTGCTTGGAATAAATGCTAAAGTTTTCTCCCACGCGCTTTAATACGATCTTTACGGCATTATTTCTAGCTTCCTCGCTTCCTTTTACTTGATAAAAACGAACAGTATTGGGTTTTGCTCGACTAATAAAGAAGTCTATATTATCAATGGTAACACCATCTTTAATACCTATATGCTCACTTGGTGTTGAATGGATCACTTTAATACCATTATCTGAAATCCACACCATTCCTACGTGACTAAATCCACTTCTATCAACTTGCTTAATTATTTCACTAATAGCTTCATCACCTTCACGAAAAACTAAATCTCCATTTTTTAAATCAAGAGGCAAAGCGAGCGCATAAAATGCACTCGCTAAGAATAAAATTAAAATAGTAAAGGCACGAGTAATCACTTAAAATTAACTTTCCATTTACCATCAACATTAATCATCTCTTGTGCTTGAGTTTTTTCCACACCATCTTTTAATTTAGTTTTTAATGTCACAATCGCACTATTTTTATCTTCACTATATTCAACGCTGATAATTTCAACTTTACTCAAGCCACCTTGCTTTTTAACTTGCTTACCCGTTTCCTCTACAATCATTTTAAATTTACGTTTAAATTGTTCAGCATTTGGATCTCCTTGCATTTCGCTTAAGTAAATTAATGAAATAACTTTATCACTATTCCCTGCAGCAATCGCTTCAACAAATGCAACTGCAGCCTGACCCGGATCATCTGTTTTATCACCACACGCTGATAGTGTTATTATTGCAAATATAAAAAATAGGGCTCCCATGACTTTTTTTAACATAATTTATCCTTACCTTAGCATGATATTCTTTGACCGATGAAACTTATAAAAAGATGTCCTATATTAAGATATAAGATAATTAATACATTATTTAATAATTAACTCAATAAAGAACACGACTTTAACTTTTTCTCTATTAAATTATACGTGATAAAAATAAATTTCGGCATATTTTTATATCATTATTTATTTTTGAAAAGAAATTACTTTAAAATAGCCTTTCAGTATTCATAAAAAGAACATTTTAAACACTCACAAACAACACCATAAAATAACCATTTTTATTCTTATAAATCAATATATTAAAAACATCACTCTATCGACTTATCTAATTTTTTCGTTTTTTAATAACCTATTAAAGATAAAGATTAAGAATACTAAGCACCAATATTTTAAAAAGATCTTTAAAATAAAATTATTCGCTATTTATTATAGTAACTACTTTAATTTAGACTAAATATAATGTAATGAGTCCTAATTTATCTACTTAACCAGCATTATTTATATTAATATTTTATGAGATGTATCAACCCAATACATTAATAACAATATTACAACATTAAATCATGTTAAAAAACAATTCTATTTGTTTTCACAATATATTTTCTCGTATTCATCCCTATTATTTGAGCTACTTGCCTATAACACATCACTAATAAATACAAACAAACACTAGAAAAATTGTGATCACATACACCTTTTTGCATCATTAATCCTATTTAAGACAAATAGAAACTGCTTTTTTATCAACAAATAGGTAATCTAGCTGTCTGATTTTGATGACCAAACATGAATAGTTAAAAGGATATTTTATGTTTACTTCACAGCTCATGCTGGTCGGTTACGTGTTATTGGTAAGTCCTTGTGGAAATGATTCTTGCGATGCAGTTCCTGTTACAGAAACTATTTATACTAAAGATGAATGCACAACTCGACTTAACTACTTAAAACAAAAAAGACCTGACCTTATTATTTTCTGTGGAGAAGTCTTAAGAGATCCTGATGTTACTGATGAAAATCCTTATCTCACGCCACCAAACAGTGCAGATGATGTTTTCCAAATTAAGTAGTTAACCTACCCTTAATTTTATTATTAAGATAAAATACAATTTAATTTGTTTTCTTTTTACGATATACTCTTTGTACTTGAATATGTAAGGACACGTATTAGGAGTCACTAATGTCTATTGCGAAACGAACCAAAGACAAGCGCATTGCGTTAGGTTTAACACAGTCAGAACTTGCTACTTTAGCAAATACCACACAGCAATCTATTGAACAGCTAGAAAGTGGTAAAACTAAACGTCCTCGTTTTTTACCTGAATTAGCAAAAGCATTAAATTGTGATTTAGCTTGGCTATTAGAAGGTGAAGAGCAACCTAATGTTGCTTCTGAAATTCCACCTGAAAATGAATGGCAACCTGTTAGTGAATGGGATAGCAATACCCCTTTAGGTGCTGATGAAGTAGAAATCCCCTACTTTAAAAGTATTGAACTTGCGGCTGGTGATGGTTGTTGTACTAACGAAGATCATAACGGATATAAATTGAGATTTTCTAAAAGCACATTACGTCGTTATGGCGCTTCCTCACAAAATGTCATTTGTTTTTCTGTTTATGGTGATAGTATGTCCCCCGTTATCCCAAATGGATCAACGGTCACTGTTGATACAGGCAACACACGCATTGTTGATGGTGGCATTTATGCTATCGAACAAGATGCCTTATTCAGAATAAAACTGCTTTATCGTCAACCAGGCGGCAAATTAATTATACGTAGCTATAATAAAGACGAATTCCCTGACGAATCAGCGGAAACTGATTCTGTAAAAATTATGGGCCGTATCATCCATTGGTCAGTAATGGCTTGGTAATCAATAATCAAAGCAATAATTTCAACGTATTGAATTTTCAGTAATAACTTGTCCTTTAGACAATAAAACCGTTTTATCTGCTAGCGCTCTGATTTCACGAGGTTCATGAGTAACCATGATCATCGTTATTTCCTTAGATTTTAAGGAATCAATTAAATCCCAAAGCTGATAACGTGTTTCCCAATCCAAACTCGAAAAAGGTTCATCCAGTAGTAAAAGTTTGGGTTGGCTAATAAGAGCTCTTGCCAAAGCCACGCGTTGTTGTTCCCCTCCTGAAATTTGATAAGGATAACGTGTAGCAAGATGTTCAATTCCCATCTGCTCTAATATCGCCCTTTCTCTCTCCTTGCTTCGTTTCTGTTTTGCACCATATTGCGCTAACCATAAATTTTGAGTCACCGTCATAAATGGAAATAAATAAAGCCGTTGATTTAAATATCGACAGGAACGCAACCACACTGGCTGTTCATTTATATTTTTATTTGCAAGGTAGATATCTCCAGAGTACGAAGTATATCCAGCAATCGCATTTAAAAGTGTAGTTTTACCGCTTCCTGATGTACCACTTATTCCTAAACAAGTTCCTTTCTCTACCTTTAACGAGACATCTTTTAATATACCCGATGTTAATGAATGAATTTCTAACATGATGCCTTCCTTTCTCGCTGTAAACGATGCAATGCAAATAATAAAGTAATCGCAATAGCGATAAGAACAAGCGCACAACCTATTGCCAAAGTGAAGTCTCCACTGGCGATATTTAGATAAATTGCCATAGGTAACGTTTCTGTTTTTAATCTTGTTGCACCGGCTAACATTAATGTAGCGCCAAACTCACCTAAAGCTCTAGAAAATGCAATAATGCTTCCACTCATTAAAGCTGGCCAACACAATGGTATTTCAATCAAGAAAAATGTTTTTGTTGGTGTTAATCCTAAATTTTGCGCAGTTTGAATATAAGCGGGATCAACAGACTTGAAGGCAGAGAGGCTATTTCTCATAATAATCGCACTAGCAACATAAGTTTGAGCAATAATAATACCTAACGGTGAAAAAAGAGAGCGCGATAATTCAGGAAAAACACCCGTTAAAGGTCCCTGATTTCCTAACAATAATAATAACCCGATACCGATAACTAATGGAGGAGTAACCAAAGGTAAGTCTAATAACGCATCAATAAAGCGATGTCCTTTAAAAGGAATTCTTGCCATTGCCCATGCGGCAGGTACACCTAAGATAATTGCCAAACATAAAGAAGTTAATGCCGTACTAAGTGACATACCAATAGCAAAATGAAATTCAGGATCAGTAATGACTTGTCTAAGCTCAACATATGAAAGTTGGCATATTAATGCAATTAGTGATCCTAAGATCAGAAATAACAATAAAAAAAGTGGAATTAATGCCCAACGAAACACGTTATTTCCTTTTCTAAAAATAAAATTTATTTTGCTGTAATAATGAAAAAAGCCACCAGTGAGTTGGTGGCGAAAAAACACAATTTATGTGAGAAAAAAATCTATGGTTTCGAAATTACAGGAAGAAAACCATAATCAGTAAAAGCTTTTATACCCTCTGCACGTGTAAAATAATCAGCAAGTAATTGTGCTTCTTTTGGATTTGCTGATGTTTTTAAAATTGCCAGAGTTGCTACTTCTTCAGGACTACCTTCTGGTACTGGAAGTAAAACCAATTTATCTTGGTTTTTCATTGCATCTGCATATCCAATAATAGCGGCATCCACTTCGCCATTAAGTAAATACATAAGCAATTGTTTAATCGTTGCTGTACGTACAACTACTTTGTCGCGTAATTTATCACCTTGACCTGATGCATCAATAAGTTGTTCGCCACTTTTTCCTAATGCTATAGCTTTAGCATCACCCATACCTAGCTTTAATGAACTGTTTGCAAGATCTTCTAACGTTTTAATATCGCCCACTTTATCTTTGCGTACAGCAATTACGGGAATATGGCGAACAATAGAATATTGGTTAACAACCTGCCCTTCTTTATCTAACTTTTCCACATAATCTTGTGAGCCAGGAAAAAATAGATCTCCCTGCTTAGTTAAATTAAAGCGTGTTAATATTTGACCTGAACCGCCATACTCAATAGTGACTTTATTTCCAGTTTCTTTTTCAAATACAGTAACAACTTGTTCTACTGGTTGTTTTAAACCAGCACCAGCATAAAGATGAAGCTCAGCTGCCAGTGTATTATGACAAATTAATCCTAGTGCTAGCCCTAAGCCAGCGAGTAATTGACGTTTCATAAAATAGGTAACCCTAACTATCGTTATATAATTTTTTATATAATGAATGATATAAGAGTTTAAGGCAAGAGGCTCATATAAAAAAAGAGAAAAATGTTAACAACTTATCATTTTTACCCTTTTATTTATCTATGAGTTTTACAAAAGAAGCTGATTAAAATAAACACTTCAATATGTTCATTTCTATCAGAAATAAGTAGCTTATAAAAGTAGTAGCTCGCCAACAAATCCCCGTATTCACGAGGATTTTATTATTAGCTTTCTAACTCTAATAATGCCAAGGCCGTCACTTCATCAATAACAATATCAGTAGCGTAACCTCCTTTTATCACACCTATTGTTGCTTGAATATTTTCCACACCTCCGGCGATAAAAAGTCGCTGCGGTATTTGCCTTAACTGAGCTAAGCTTATTCCCATTATCCTAAGGTCAATATCAGAAACCAGAGGATTGCCTTGCACATCATAAAAGCGTCCGCAAATCACCCCTACAGCACCCAAATCACGGTATTGCGCCATTTCACCGCTGGTTAACACGCCGGTTGTCACTAGAGGATTATCATCCAATGTATTACCCACAACAAAAAGTGCTTTATTACATTGATTCAGCGCTGAAAAATTACGTCTAATAATAGGCTCAGCTTGAAGCTCCATTGCTAAACGTGCACTCGAAACGACAGCAGGCACATGTAAATTAATACTGCATCCTGATAATTTATTTGCAATTAATGCAGCAGCTTCTGCCGTTTTAAAATCAGGTTGTGGTGCAACAGCACCTATCATTTGTAGTACGGTGACATTCTTTAGTGATTTGGGTGGAAGATAATTACCTAACTTATAAATTGTTCGTCCCCAAGCGACACCTAAAATGTCATCATCACCCATTATTTGAGAAAGATACATCGCTCCTGCTTTCGCTAGTCTTTCTCTGTTCATATTTAATGTATGTTGCGATTTATTTTTTTCTTCATCAGGTAAAATAAGCACATTATTAAGATCGAATTTTGCTTTTATTCTGATTGCATAATCAATCGTAGAAAATACTGATGAATCTAAACTAATATTTACGAATCCTTTTTCTCTAGCTAAATGCAAATATTTCACGACTGTGACTCGGGAAACACCCATAATATTTGCAACTTCACTTTGACTGAGTCCGTCCTGATAGTAAAGCCACGCAGCATAGAGAACGGGATCATTATCAAATAAACTCGCGTTCTTTAGCGAATTATTATCCATTTTAAACCCCACAAATTTTTATAAATCTTTTGACTAATTAATTTATTTTATATTAGAGATATTATTGAAGATGAAAATATCTTTGCTTATATTAAGCCTTATAACACAAATAGATACATTCTATTAATCTACTAATAATATCGGCACCCTGATATTTTTCTTTACTACAAGAACCTCATAATACGTAAAAAGCCCTTAATAATGCCGTAAACGGTTCATAACGAGAAAGTTTTTTTTGAAAATACCGTTTTATTTCGATAAAAATAAAAATATTAGCTTTAAGTTTTAAAAAGTTTTATTTTGGTAAAATTAAAATCACCCAAATCTAGTCACCAATGTTAATAAATAGATTCATATCAAAAGGAAAAACAATGATAATTGCATACTCAACTGCACCAAATGAAATGATTGCTAATGAAATCGCTCACTATCTCATCAACGCAAAACTGGCTGCCTGTGTAAATCTGATACCCCATGTAAAATCTATTTATCATTGGAATAATGAAATTATTGAAGATAATGAAGTACTTATGATGATTAAATCCGAAAAAAGCAAGCAACACGTTTTAATTGATGCAATTATCGAAATACATCCTTATGACACTCCTGAGGTTATTATAATACCGATTGAAAATGGTTTTAAAGGTTATCTTAATTGGATACACCAATCGTTGAATTAAAATAATATTCGCTTTTATAGAAAGCTTTTTTAATTATTTTTATGAAGATGATAATAGTTTGTTAATAACAAATATTTCAATGTCTCAATTGTTAGACAAGTATAGTCACGTTAATATTAAATATATGTTCTTATTATCAATGAATCCACTTTAATATTTACATGTATATAATCATAAGCATTCAATCTTTTATAGAAATAATCTTGAACATTAGCTTGTTTATGAAAAATCATAAAAAGTAATTATTTTATATTTTCATTCTCTATTTTTTAAAAATAGAAGATAAACAGTTTTAAATTCTAATTTAATAGATTTACCAACATCTTATTCTCGTTATTATCTGCTATACTCAATACGCTTTCTCTAAATTACACATGAAAAGGAGTGAGTTGTGAAAACAAACAGAGTCGCAAGACGTATTTTAGGTTTACCTTATAATTTAAGTCGGTCTAAAAAGAAAGTGCGTTTTTCCATTATTGCCTCTACTGATGCTGAGAACTTACCTGCTGAGCTAAAAAGTATGGCTCAAGTCTGTTTAAAGCAAGATTTTAGAAAAAAAGCAGAGAATAAACGTATATATATGAAGCTGACAGATGCTTACCCAGAGTATCTTGCGACTAATTAAATTTTTATACGTTAACGCTATTTTATAAATAGTTATCATATCAATTTATAACTAAATTATTAATAAATAGCATATCCCTTACGTTATGTAAGGGATATTAAACTCTAAATTAATTTATTCATCTATAGTTTATAAAGTTCTTTTCTGATATTTATCAGCGCTAATTTTGCTGATTGATAATTAATTTCTTCTGGTAAACAACTTAATTTAAATGCGTTTTGAATATCTCTTATCAGCGTTTTGCTACGCAGTAATAATTCATCATAACTAAATTGACCTGCTTTAATTGCTAATAGTTCATCTCTATTATCACGCCAAACTTTTACTTTACTTTCTTGTGCAATCCCTAAAGCAACATACAACAATCTAAATGTATGCATCATATTTTTGCTATCGTAACTTCGCCCGTGATCAATATTTTGCTGGTAACGTGCATCATTACGTTGTTCAACCCACTGCCAGTAATCATGATATTGCTTACGGTATGCGCTATACCCTTCCTTATTAAAACTCAAGTAACCTTGCACTTTAGCTTCTTTAGGAATACTGCTTAACAATACATCATTGGTATTCTCTTTTTTAATGATCCCCTGAAAAAGAGAAGTATCATCATAATACATCGCATATAAATCTTGAGCATGAGCTAATTTAGCTAACCCTAGTTGCTCTTGTTTCCAGTGGCGACTATCTAACCAAGAATTAACTTGTATCGTTTTTCCACCTTCAATCACATAACAAAAATCTAGAATAGTCTTTAATTGCTTTTCGACTGGATTGACGATCTTTTTATTTAATCCTTGAGATTTCTTGATTTGTCCTTCCGCGTAATGAACAAATGTTTGAATGCAGGTTTTAGACAAAAACCACTCCGGCTTTATTAATGACATTAATGGGTGTCGATAAATAACGACTTGTTCTGGTGAATTCAATAATTCTAAAATATTTGGATTCGAAGCACATAACAATTCAATAAATCGGCCAAGCTCATAATAAACTATATCATTGGTTTTATTGCTAACTTGTGGTGTGTACTCCAATCCGTAGAAAAGATCTTTAGGGAGATAAAATACACCTTTAATATCTGTATCAGATGTTTCTGTCGCAAGATTATGTGAACGGCTTCCCGCAATGCTTTCAAATAAAAGGTAAGGCTTTATATCTTCAATTGTCAGTTTCATCTAATTTTTTCCTAAACCAATTATTTAAAACATCATTATCTGGTATTTCTCGCTTTGCTAATTGCACATCTGTTTCTTGCCATAAAAAAAAGATTAGATGTTGCATTGTTTCCGTTGGTACCCAAGTAAAATGCTCATCTTTATCTGATTTAAATTCTACTAATTCGTGGATAACTTTTTGTTCTTCAACAGATAAGATTTTTATCAATTTATTTAGCTCCATAGGTGGGATATCACCTGTTTTTACTGTCCAATAAGCCGACAGCAAAGAGCGTAATAGATAGAACCATTTTTTTAATTTTATAGGTTTTGCATCAGCTTCATTTCTTGTTTTATCTTCTGGAAAATAGCCACTCACAACTTTAGCTATCCCTCTATAATGATGAACAATTACTTTTGGCTGGTAATAGAGCTTTGCCAGTTCAAACAACTCTTTTTGAACATTAGGATATTGTTGATAAATTATTGGTGATTGAAGCCATTCTAATAATATACAGTTCGATTTCCGTAATAGGTGTAGTCCTTTGGTAATATCCCAAGCACCGACATCAAACCAGCTATTTTCTATCCATTCGAAAGTCTCTTTAGGTTTATCGATAGAAAGATAAGCATTACGCGGGCGTATAAAAATACCTCGTACATCGTAATCACTATTTGTTGAGGCAAATCCCCAAGCTCGACTTCCACTTTCTGCAACATAAAGTAATTTAACTTGATGCTCTTGTTCTATTTGCGGTAATTTTTTTAATATCTCATTATGCATGATGTCCTTATCTCCTTATTTTTGACTTTTTTCACTAATTTACATCTCAACGCTAATATTCTATGGTTATAACACAGACATAAGCCAATACAAACTTAGTCAAATTCTCATTTTACCCATGTGTAATTAGGTGGTTTATAAATTAAAATGATAACCTCACAACAAGCACAAGATATCGTTCTTAATCACTGTCATTCATCACCTTGTGGTGAACAATTTGCTATTTATTTTTGTGAGTTATCGCCTAAACAAGATTTTTGGATAATCCGTTGTAACTCTGAACGTTATGTAATTTATAATCAATTAGAATATTGTTATGTTGGTGTGAATGCCTATTTAGTGGATACCTCTACGGGTAAAATTGATATCGTTGGTAGTGGAGAAAGTGTTGAGGATTTTCTGCAAGATATTTATGATGCCCAAACTGCATGTGGTCAATTTTATCTTCTTCGCCCTACTTTTTCCAAAGAAAATAAAATCTCATTACTTCATTTAAAACAATGGATAGGATGCGGATATATTTATGCTATAAATTTACTTACTATTAATAAAAATTGGTTTACTGGTAAACGCCGTTATTTACAACATATGCAAACATTATTAGATAAAAGGGATATTAAAACTGAGATTATTTTAGCGGATAATATCGATGGAATAGTTGTTATTAATAACAATACATGGTTTGAAGAAGATATTAGAAAAGAATTAAGGAAGCTTGTTGGGGGTGGGAGTTCATACTAATGAATTTAATCATTATTCTTCCTGTTATATTAAACTTATTGGAGTGCAGTAATTGCCATTTACCCGATATAGCAAGATTTTGTTGAGTCAGTGCAAACATTAATAAAAAAATCATTGAGCAACCTTTAAATCAGATGCAAATTACTATAGATAAAAATAACCAAAGTGGTTACACTTGGATTCAAAATATCCTTTTATGGTTTTGTCTATTGGAGTTCTCTATGAATACTAACGATGTAAGAAGCATTGCTGAAATTAGAAGAGACAATCTGATCTATATTATTGAACGCTACTACAACGGCAAACAAAAACTACTTGCTGATGCGTTAGGTGTAGCACCAAGTATGATCTCTCGTTACCTATCACCAAAAGGTTTAAAAAGCCACCGCGAACTCACCGATCCAATGTCACGCAAAGTTGAATATGTAACTAGAATTAGCAAATATTGGATGGATGTAGACCATTTAAAAGAAGGTCATGCGGGATCAGAAAAAGAAGAATATATTCCAACAGAAATTGGCAAGATACTCTCAGATAACATCACAACATTCATGTTAAACGATGGTATCAAGTCAAGAGTTAAACTCTCTGTTGACTCTGGTCTTGCGCAATCAACGGTTAACCGCATTATTAATTGTGAAGCCAGTGCGACCGCTGAAAGTATTGATGCTATAGCTAAAGCAATGGATCGCCAAGCTTATGAATTATTAATTCCTAAAAATGATAAAAGTGCTATTAATTACGATAGAAAAGCCTATTCTAAATTACCTTTAAGTGAGCAAATATCAATTCAAAACTTTATTGAATTTATTATTCATAAAAATAATCCTATCACTAATGAATAGAAATATACAAAAAAGCCACCAGTAACATACTGATGGCTCTTGGTTTTTTAACCTTTATCAACTATTGCTGATAAACGGTATTTTATTCCCACTCAATTGTTGCTGGTGGCTTACCGCTAATATCATAAACAACACGGGAAATTCCACCTACTTCATTGATAATGCGGTTAGAAACACGACCTAAGAAGTCATACGGCAAATGTGCCCAATGCGCAGTCATAAAGTCCACAGTTTCAACTGCACGTAATGAAACAACCCAGTCATATTTACGACCATCACCCATAACACCGACTGAACGCACAGGTAAGAATACGGTAAATGCTTGGCTTACTTTGTTATATAAGTCAGCTTTATGTAGTTCTTCAATAAAGATAGCATCAGCACGGCGTAATAAATCACAGTACTCTTTTTTGATCTCACCTAAAACACGAACCCCTAAACCAGGGCCTGGGAATGGATGACGATAAAGCATATCGTAAGGTAAACCTAACTCTAGGCCAATTTTACGTACTTCATCTTTAAACAGCTCTTTTAATGGTTCAACTAAACCCAGTTTCATGTCATCAGGTAAACCGCCCACATTATGGTGTGATTTAATCACATGGGCTTTACCTGTTGCTGATGCGGCTGATTCAATTACATCTGGGTAAATAGTGCCTTGTGCTAACCATTTAACTTGTGGCTGTTTAAGTGCTTCTTCATCGAAAATTTCAATAAAAGAATGACCAATGATTTTACGTTTTTTCTCTGGATCGTTTTCGCCTTTCAGTGCAGTTAAGAAACGTTCTTCCGCTTCAACATGGATAATATTTAGGTCAAATTTACCTTTAAACATTTCCATGACTTGCTCTGCTTCATTTAGACGCAATAAGCCGTTATCAACAAATACGCAGGTTAAACGCTTACCAATTGCACGGTTTAACAATAATGCAGTTACTGATGAGTCAACACCGCCTGATAACGCTAAAATAACGTGATCATCACCAATTTGCTCTTTTAAACGAGCAACTGTGTCTTCAATAATTGCGGCAGAAGTCCACAACGCATCACAACCACAGATATCTAAAACAAAACGTTTTAAAATCGCTAAACCTTGGTGAGTATGTGTTACTTCTGGATGGAATTGAACGCCATAGAAGCGTTTTTCTTCATTGGCCATAATAGCAAACGGGCAGGTTTCAGTGCTTGCTACTGTGATAAAATCTGAAGGGATAGCGGTTACTTTGTCGCCATGGCTCATCCATACATCTAATAATGGTTTGCCATCTTCACTTACTGAATCTTGAATATCGCGGAATAACACACAAGTCTCACGAATTTCAACTTGTGAATAACCAAATTCACGCTCACCAGAAACTTCGACATCGCCACCTAATTGCATCGACATCGTTTGCATGCCATAGCAAATACCTAATACAGGAACGCCGGCATTAAATACGTATTCTGGTGCTCGAGGGCTGTTATCTTCTGTCGTACTTTCAGGACCACCAGACAAAATAATACCATTAGGATTAAATTCACGAATTTGCTCTTCGGTTACATCCCATGCCCAGAGTTCACAATAAACACCGATTTCACGAATACGACGAGCAATAAGCTGCGTATACTGTGAACCGAAATCAAGGATAAGAATGCGATGATTATGGATATTTGCTGTCATTTGTGGTGAATTCCAAAACAGATAAAGTCATAAAGTTGAAAGGCTTGCTCTGTATTATTACCACAAGCCTTTCTCGGAATAAATTACATACCTAAGCGATAATTAGGTGATTCTTTTGTGATAGTAACATCATGAACATGGCTTTCCTGAATACCCGCACCACTGATGCGAACAAATTCAGCTTTAGTATTTAATTCTTTAATAGTTGCGCAACCTGTTAAGCCCATGCATGAACGTAAACCACCCATTTGTTGGTGAACGATGGTTTTCAATAAGCCTTTATAAGCAACACGGCCTTCAATACCTTCTGGTACTAATTTGTCTGCGGCATTATCAGTTTGGAAGTAACGGTCTGATGAACCTTTAGACATTGCACCTAATGAACCCATACCACGGTATGATTTATAAGAGCGACCTTGAAACAGTTCAATTTCACCTGGGGATTCTTCAGTACCTGCAAACATTGAACCAACCATAACGCAAGCCGCGCCCGCTGCTAATGCTTTCGCAATATCACCAGAGAAGCGAATACCACCATCAGCAATAACAGGAATATTGCGATCTTTTAGTGCTTCTACCGCATCTGCAATAGCGGTAATTTGCGGTACACCAACGCCTGTTACGATACGTGTTGTACAAATTGAGCCTGGGCCGATACCTACTTTAACCGCGCTTACACCAGCATCCGCTAATGCTAAAGCACCTTCTGCGGTTGCAACATTACCACCAATAATAGGTAAGTTAGGATATAAAGCACGAGTATCACGAATGCGTTGTAGTACGCCTTCAGAATGACCGTGAGAAGAGTCAATAAGTAAAACATCAACGCCAGCAGCAACTAATGCAGCCACGCGCTCTTCATTACCTGCACCCGCACCAACAGCAGCACCAACACGTAAACGACCATGTTCGTCTTTACAAGCATTAGGTTTGCGTTCTGCTTTTTTGAAGTCTTTTACTGTGATCATACCTTTCAGGTGGAAGTGGTTATCAACCACTAGCGCTTTTTCTACACGTTTTTCATGCATTTTTTGCATAACGATATCGCGTGCTTCACCTTCTTGTACTGTCACTAAGCGTTCTTTAGGTGTCATTACCGCAGTAACAGGTTGGTCTAAATCAGTCACAAAACGAACATCACGGCCGGTAATAATACCAACTAATTCGTTATCATTAGTCACAACAGGATAACCCGCAAAACCATTGCGTTCAGTCATTGCTTGAACTTCACGTAAAGAAGTTTCTGGTGTTACGGTGATAGGATCAGTGACAACACCACTTTCATGTTTTTTCACGCGACGAACTTCTTCAGCTTGGCGTTCAATAGACATGTTTTTGTGGATAAAACCAATTCCACCTTCTTGAGCTAATGCGATAGCTAAAGGCGCTTCAGTCACAGTATCCATTGCAGCAGAAAGCATAGGAACATTTAGGCGGATTGTTTCAGTCAGTTGAGTAGACAAGTCGGCAGTATTAGGAAGAACAGTGGAGTGTGCAGGAACTAACAAAACATCATCAAATGTAAGTGCTTCTTTTTTAATTCGTAACATAGCAATATCTCACCAAGGCGGCTTTTAGGAAATAGAAAATATTGCCGCGGAATTATACACACCGTAATCGGTTGCTTCTAGCTTTTTTTCAAAATTTTTATTGATCCTGCCGCAAACTTAGGTAGTATCAATCAATTAAGTCTTTGTTTTAAAATTTGATCTGGCTCACATGACACTACCAATAAACAATAATATTTTTACTGTTAGCCGTCTAAATAAGACCGTTCGCCAATTATTAGAAATGGAAATGGGTCGCATTTGGATCAGCGCTGAAATTTCCAATTTTACTCAACCCTCTTCTGGTCACTGGTATTTTACGTTAAAAGATACTAACGCCCAAATTAGAGCAGCGATGTTTCGTGGGCAAAATAGCAAAGTCACATTCCGCCCTCAACACGGTCAGCAAGTCTTAGTGCGAGCAACAATCACATTGTATGAGCCACGAGGTGATTACCAATTGATTGTTGAGAGTATGCAACCTGCGGGTGACGGGCTTTTACAACAACAGTTTGAGCTATTAAAACAAAAACTCAGTGCAGAAGGTTTATTTGATGCTATTCATAAAAATCCCCTGCCATCACCTGCAAAACAAATTGGTGTTATCACTTCCTCAACAGGCGCTGCGCTGCACGACATTTTAAATATTCTTCGTCGTCGTGATCCCTCTTTACCCGTACTTATCTATCCAACTGCCGTTCAAGGCGCTGAAGCACCTATGCAAATTGTTCGTGCTATTGAACTTGCTAACCGCCGTAAAGAGTGTGACGTCTTAATTGTTGGCCGTGGCGGTGGTTCATTAGAAGATCTCTGGGCATTTAATGATGAACGCGTTGCCCGTGCTATTTTTGCCAGTGAAATTCCTATTGTAAGTGCGGTTGGTCATGAAACTGATGTAACCATAGCTGATTTTATTGCTGACCTTAGGGCGCCAACACCTTCTGCAGCGGCAGAACTAATCAGCCGTAACAAGCTTGAGCTATTGCGCCAATTGCAATCACAACAACAACGCCTTGAAATGGCAATGGATTACTACTTAGCGAAAAAATTACGCGCAATAACACAACTTCATCACCGTTTACAGCAACAGCATCCTCATTTACGCCTTGCTCGTCAGCAAAATGTATTGGCTTCAACACAACAGCGTTTAGTTTCTAGTTTTCAGCGATTATTACAAGCCAAACAACATCAACAAACACAACTACAAAAACGCCTTAATTACCAAGAACCTAGTTCCCAAATTCAAACATTACTTCGTCAACAACAGCTGCTGATTTACCGTATGCGAGAAAGTATTGCACAACAGCTATCTCGTCAACGTGAACAGTTCGCTATTAGTTGTTCTCGTTTAGAAAGTGTGAGCCCTCTCGCAACACTTTCTCGTGGTTACAGTATTAGCGAAACAGAGTCTGGAGAAGTGCTGAAAAACACTAAACAAGTGAAAGTGGGCGATCCATTAAAAACACGTGTTGAAGATGGTTGGATCACCAGTGAAGTGGTGAAAACACAAAAGATAAGAGCAAAACGCAAAGCAACTGCTAAAAATAACGATTAGGTCAAATCAAGTAATTTAAGATTTATATAAATACAAAAGAAAACGGCATCCAAATAATATTGGTGCCGTTTTTTATTATTTATATTTTAAGATAATCATTACGTTATATTAAAAACGCACCTCTCCTGCAAAAAGGTAGCTTCGTCCTCGAGCAGTTTGAGTATTACTTCCTAGATCTTGCATCATTGGCGCTGAATTACTTCTATCAAGCGCATTAGAATAGTTTTTATTCATTAAATTATGTACTGCGAATTTCAAAGAAATATTTTTATTAATTTTGTAATTACTATAAAGATCAATAACGGTTGGAATATTATCTTGTTGCACCATAGGGACTTTACCCGTATCAAAATCAACACCTTCAGGTGAAGATTTACGTGATTTACCTGTGATTTGGATCACTGTTCCTAGTTCTAATGACTGATCATCAAAGAAGCGGACACCTGTATCAATCGAGGCATAATATTTTGGTAATTCAGAAGCCGGCGTTTGCCCAAAATCAGTACTGGCGATTGAGGTCGGCTGTGATGTGCGCTGATCGCTATAAGCAAGGGTTGCGTAAAACACGCCCGCATCATAATTGGCTTGAAGCTCATAACCGCGCAAAGTTACAGGCTCAAGGCTATTGGTATACAGAAAAATATTGCCGTCATATTCTATGCCTGCATAATCTTCATCCGTTAAAGAACCGTCATTTTTACAACGTACGCCACCGTTACATACAAAATAAGAATTACTAGAGATGTAATCTTTAATTTTTGTGTGATACCACAATCCTTTAAATCGTAAGCTGTCGCCTTCAATAATTAAATCTGGGCGATAACTATTGAAACCAATTTGAACGGTATCTGCCTTTTCACTTTTCAAAAATGGATTCATTGAAGCGCCACCTTCATTGGCAAAGAAGATCTCTTGCGATGTTGGTGCTCTCATTGTTTGAGCATAGCTGACAAACGGCTGAAATTCAGGAATAATTTCAGCCGAAAGTAGCATTCCTGGATCCCAATTTCTATCATGACGATTAACATTCATTTCACCTTCAGGGAAGCAGGCAGCGGTTGGATCACAAGCAGGTTTACGCCCTTTAATATGATAATCCACATAATTTAAATTTAGGTCGAGAGTATAAATATCGTATTCAAATTTCATTTGTGAAAAGAAACTGGTTAAATCATTTTTTCCTTGAGGTGCAAAAGAGTTATATTCAACCATGTTTTGTGATTGCCAAGGATCAGTAGAAGGCGCAATAACACTACGTTTATATTCTGTTGACATTAATTTAGAGCCAAGCGTTAATGCCATATCTAATTCACCATAATTAAAGCGACTGGTATTTTTCGCCACTAATGAATCAGATATATTTTTGGCATTCGCTTCTCGTAAACTCACAAGAGAATCACCCTCAAATTTTTGTGATGCTTGGCTGTGACTAAGCAGAACTTCACTATCAAATAAATCATTTAATGGTGTATAGCGATATTTTGCATAATAATCTTTGGCATCAATTTTGCGACGATTAAAATTGTTGTTATAAAAACGACCACTTAATTCTAATTCATGTGAATCATTGGGTTTAATATTTATTTTAGTCAATTCTGAGTGTGGTCTTTGATTAAATTCTTTACTTGTCGCAAATTCTTCACTATTAAAACCTGCACCATTTTTATAAGAAGACTCTATTTTGTGTCCACTTAATGCAAGCATTGCACCAACAGTACCATTATCATTAAATAATGAACGTTGCCCTGCAAAGGCGACCATGCCGTTATAACCTAAACCGTTTGTACCACCAGCGGCTTTACTTCTTACTCCCCATGAATTCCCTTCAAATAAAACATCCTCGACACCAATTGTTTTAAAATTAGCGCTACCGGCTAAAGCATTGATGCTATTTTCACCATCTTGTTGACCGCGAGAAATATCAATTTTAATAATAAAATTCGGATCAATCATCGTATTAAATTGATTATAAGGTTGTGCACCATGAGCATATTGACTAGGTGATGTGCTATACATCGTTTGTGTGACACCATCCACCATCATATTAACGCGACCAAAACCACTAAGCCCGCGAATATTGACACTAACACCAGGTTGGCTTACATCCATTTGAGTATACGTACCTGGCGTTGAGCGTAATGTTTGTTCAACTGATTCGAGATTATTAATTTCACCAATAGAGCTATAAGCACCGGGTTTTCCCAATGCTTTTTGTTCTGGTGTTTCTTTTTGTGCTGATGAGACTTTTAAACTACTAAATTGAACTGCTTTATCTGTTTCAGATGCGATGACAAGATGATTAACACCCGAAAATAATATAAGAGTGCTAAGTATTTTCCTTGTAAATTTCATAATAAACCTATTCTTTATTTTTATTTAAATAGGCTCACTTTGCTTTATATAAAAAACAAAAAATAAGAAATAATATTATTATTGTTATATAAACTTAAATAATAGCACTGCCTCTCTTAAAGAGAGACAGGCTGATTTTATTAAATTTATTTGTTATTACATACTAATCTAGTTAATATTTTGAGCTTTAAAATAAACTTTCGGTTGTTCTAACATCAGAATAAAAGCATATTCTTTTGCAGTATCACGTAAACGATTAAAACGTCCTGATTTACCGCCGTGTCCTGCACTCATATTAGTATCAAGTAATAATAGATTATTATCCGTTTTTAATTCACGTAATTTAGCAACCCACTTTGCAGGCTCCCAATATTGTACTTGTGAATCATGTAATCCTGTAGTGACTAATAAATGAGGATAAGCCTTAGCAACAACATTATCGTATGGGCTATATGATTTTAAGCGGAAATAAACGTCTTTATCAGCAGGATTTCCCCACTCTTCATATTCCCCTGTCGTTAATGGAATTGAAGCGTCGAGCATTGTTGTCACAACATCAACAAATGGAACTTGAGATACAACACCACGGTATAATTCTGGTGCCATATTCACAACAGCGCCCATTAATAAACCACCGGCACTACCACCCATTGCGTAAACATGTTTAGGTGCTCCGTAACCTTCGGCAATTAGATATTTAGTGGCATCAATAAAGTCAGTAAAAGTATTAACTTTATGTTCCATTTTACCTTGGTTGTACCAACGTTTACCTAATTCACCACCACCACGTACGTGAACAATCGCATAGACAAAACCTCTATCTAACAAACTTAAACGAGGTGAGCTAAATGATGGATCAATGCTACTACCGTAAGAGCCATAACCATAAATTAAGATAGGATTTTCGCCTTTCTTAAATAAGTCTTTGCGATAAACCAATGATACGGGAACTTCAACACCATCTTGTGCTTTTACCCAAATGCGCTCACTTTCATACAAATCACGTTCAAAGCCTTTCACTTCCTGTTGTTTAAGCAGTTGCTTTTGATGTGTTTGCATATTCCATTGATAAGTTGAAGATGGTGTTGTCATGGATGTATAACCAAAGCGAAGCTCTTCACTATCTGCTTGAGGATTAAATCCTAACCATGCCATATAAACAGGATCGTCAAACGTAACATTAGTTGATTGACCTGTTTTCCAATCAATTTGGCGTAATGACACTAGGCCTTGTTTTCTTTCTTCCACAACCAACCAGCGATTAAACAGATCAAAACCTTCTAAATCGACATCTTTTTGTGGCGCAATGACGGTTTTCCAAGGTTTATCGATTGATGCTGTTTTATAAAGACCAAACAATTCACTCTCATGATTCGAACGAATATAAAATTCACCATTAAAATGGTCGATATCATATTCGCGCCCTTCTTGACGTGCAGAGAAGATAACCATCGGTTTTTCTGGTGCATTCGCATCAATTAAGCGAGACTCTGAGGTTGTTGAACTTTCAATAGAGACAAGAATGTAATCTTCAGATTTGCTTTTACCCATCCATGTATAAAAGCGATCGTCGTTTTCTTCAAAGATTTTGACGTCTTGTTTGCGATCAGTGCCATATTGATGGCGATAAATTTGATAAGGTAGTAGCGTTTGCGGATCTTTATCAACATAAAATAGTGTTTTGCTATCATTTGCCCACACTAAGTTTGCTGAGATATTGGTTAACACATTCTCTTTCCATGTGTTATCTGACAAATCTTTATAGGCAACATTATAGTTTCTGCGCCCTTCTTTATCTTCAGCAATCGCTATACGTTTGTTATCTGGGCTGATAGTCAGATCACCTAATTGATAAAACTCATGTCCTTTAGCACGTTCGTTTCCATCAACCAGAACTTCCCATTCACTCTCGCTATTAACTGGCTTACGCTGATAAATAGGGAAATCTTTACCTTCTTGGTAAATAGTACGATAAGTATAGCCATTATAAATGTAAGGCACTGACTCATCATTTTGAGCCATGCGGCTCACCATTTCATTAAAGAGTGTTTCTTCTAATGCCTTACCTTCTTTCATTACAGATTCGGTATAGGCGTTTTCAGCATTAAGATAATCAAGCACTTTAGGATCTTGGCGTGAATCATCTCTTAGCCAATAATAATTATCAGTACGTGCATCGCCATGTTCTGTCATCACATGAGGCACTTTGTTCGCTTTTGGTGGCGTCACTAGGGAGTCCTTTTGATTTTGAGCCAATGCAGGTGTTGTTGAAATTAACAAAGCCATGATCGCACTCGTTAATTGCAACGTCATCCGTTTTTTTGTTGCGACTAGCATAACGTTTTATTTCCTTTTTAACCTGTCGTTAGAACGTTAGTGTAGAAAACTCAATTGGCATTTCAACCATTATTTTACCTTTCGACAATAACTCCATTGGCGGTATCGGTAAGGGCTCAGCGCGTTTGAGTACTCTTTGTGCTTCTCTATCTAAAGAACGCACACCACTACTGAGAATTAATTCACTCGATATGACATAACCTTGTTCATCAACAATAAAGCGCACTTTAGAAATTCCCGTTCTACCTTTGCTTTTTGCTTCTTCAGGATAGGCTTTATAGCGATTAAGGTGTCCTTTTGTTTTAGCTTGCCATAATGCTAATGCGCTTTCTGAACTATCCGAATCACTGTCATAATTTGCACTAACATCATTAGATTGCTGTCTCGCCGCGGAGCGACTACTTGAAGGTGCTGATTGGCTAGACACATTTTCACTCATAATCGGTGCAGGTTTTACAGGAGAGGTAACAGGAGTTACTTTAGCCGTTTGCTCTACATTGACCCTTTTTTTGGGTTTTTCGATCAAAATATCAGCATTTTCATTCACAATAAGATCAGGCTGCTTTTCAGCAATATCTTGCTCTACCTTTTTTTGGCTTGCCACTGCCAGTTGTTGATCGACCCCTACAACCTGTTTTTCATCACTGAGCGCTTGTACATTTTCACTTAAGCTCATCATTACAGCTAATTCAGGCTCTTGTATTAATACCGTATTTTCTTTATTGAGAAAAAAATAAGCCATGACAAAAACAGCGTGTACACCGATAGCCAAAATTAACGCTTTAGAACTGCAAAGCTGAAATTTTGGCATTTGATCCATACAAGAGGAAATAAGCATAATTGTGTTATCAATAAATTAAGGTAATGCGACAGGTGTTATCCAAAGATAATCGGCATGAACTGGAGTGATATCACTTCCCTCTTCCGTCATTATCACGACTGTCACGTTTTCATTCGGCGCTAAATCAGCAACGTGTAAAGGTACACCCATTATTTTTGTGGCATGAAAAGAGCCGGCAATTAAAAGTGCAGGCGTAGGAGCATCCAATAAACTTTTCGCCATTGCACGATCTCGCAATTGCTGAATAACCGTCATTTTTTCTGCTTGTGTTTTATCAAGCGCATCGCCATGAGAAAGTTCGATTGTTTTTTGAATAAGTTGACGAACAGATGCATCAGTTGAATGTACACCTTCAATAATAGGCGGATTTTTATACGCACTAGATATTTCACTGCGATCAATATTGGCAGCTAATAAAGGATAATCAGCGCTTAGCCCTGCTTTAACAATATTGCCATACCATTTCCAAGGCCAGCCTGAATTCCATTTTAATGCCGCCATTAGGCGTTCATCCCGTAGATATTCAGAACCTGAATAACGTTTCTTTGTATTATCAACTAAGGATTGCTGGCTTGGTGTTAACATCTCGAGTAAAACAGCGCCTTGAGGGCGCTTTTTAGGTAGTTCTGTCATTAACCAATATTCAATATCATGATGATAAGCATTGTCATGTTTTTCACCAATGATCACACGTGATTGGCTTGCTAACCGTGTTAGCAATATATCTGCCGTGATAGATTGCCCAGTTTGAGTATCAATAATGTTTGCCGACTGAATAATTGTCAGATCTACAGTTGATACAGGTTGCTTTTCTATTGAGTGACAAGCTGAAAGACTTATTAATGAAACTAGTAGTAAGATCCTTTTTGATATTGAGAAAAACATAATCGTCCTATTAGTTATATATACCTATTTTAGTTGAGCGCATAGGTTAATGTTGTTACTAATAATTATCAATATCATTCTTATATTTATTTGCATTTAATGCTTTTATATCTATTTCAATGGCATAAAAAAAGCGCCTGATAAAAGGCGCTTTATGTATAAAACAATTTGATTATTAACAATTAATTTTGCGATTGTGCTTGCGCTTCGACAACAGCTAATGCCACCATATTTACGATACGACGTACTGATGCAATTGGCGTTAAAATATGAGCTGGTTTAGCGACCCCCATTAAAACAGGCCCCACAGTCACACCATCAGAACTAGTTACTCGTAATAAGTTATAACTAATACGTGCCGCTTCCATTGTTGGCATAATAAGTAAATTCGCAGAGCCTTTTAATGGGCTATCAGGCATCACATCACGGCGAATAGACTCTACTAATGCCGCATCAGCATGCATTTCACCATCAATTTCTAATTCAGGTGCGCGTTGTTTGATAATTTCTAACGCTTTTCTGAGTTTAATTGATGATGGACTATCAAAAGAGCCAAAACTTGAGCGAGAAACTAGTGCGGCTTTTGGTTCAATACCAAAGCGACGAATGGTGTCCGCTGCCATGAGAGTAATATCCGCCAGTTGTTCGGCTGTTGGATCTTCATTAACATAAGTATCTGTAATGAAAGTATTACCGCTTGGCAGTAACAGTGCATTCATTGCTCCTGCCGTTTCCATACCTTCACGTAAACCAAACACATTTTTATAGATTTCGAAGTGCTCTGCATAGCTCCCTACTGTACCGCAAATCAAGCCATCCGCTTCACCTCTACGCACCATAATGGCACCTATAAGCGTTGGATTACCAATCATTGCGCGACGAGCTTGTTCTTGAGAAACACCACGACGTTTCATAATTTGGTGATATTCTTGCCAATATTCTTTGAAACGTGGGTCATTTTCATTGTTCACTACTTCAAAATCTTTGCCCGCTTGAATATGTAAACCTAGTTTTTGAATACGCATCTCAATTACACTAGGGCGACCAATTAAGATTGGAGTTGCTAAACCTAATGTAACGAGTTCTTGTGTGGCATGTAATACGCGGTTTTCTTCACCTTCTGCTAACACAATGCGTTTTTTCTCTTTTTTCGCTTGAGAGAAAATAGGTTTCATAAATAAGTTAGTTTTATAAACAAACTCATTAAGATGTTCGATATAAACCGAGAAATCTTCAATTGGGCGTGTTGCAACACCCGAATCCATTGCCGCTTTTGCAACTGCTGGTGCAATTTTTACAATTAAGCGTGGATCAAACGGTTTTGGAATAATGTACTCTGGACCAAAAGAGAGCTCTTGATCACCATACGCTGAAGCGACTTCTTCGTTTTGCTCTGCCAGTGCAAGCTCTGCAATAGCATGTACACACGCGAGTTTCATCTCTTCATTAATCGCAGTCGCACCAACGTCTAAGGCGCCACGGAAAATGAATGGGAAACACAATACGTTATTAACCTGATTTGGGTAGTCCGAACGACCTGTACAGATGATCGCATCAGAACGTACCGCTTTTGCTAGTGGTGGTAAAATTTCAGGCTCTGGATTTGCAAGCGCAAGAATAAGTGGATCACGCGCCATTTTTTTAACCATTTCTTGTGTTAATACACCAGGCCCTGAACAACCTAAGAAAATATCAGCATTATTAATAACATCATCTAATGTGCGCGTACCATTGTCTTCAATCGCATAGGCAGCTTTGGTTTCTGCCATATTAGCTTCACGACCACGGTAGATAACTCCTTTTGAGTCACATACTGTGATATTTTCACGTGTTAGCCCTAAAGCGACTAATAGATTCATACAAGCGATAGAAGCTGCACCTGCCCCTGATACCACTAATTTTACTTTACTGATATCTTTTCGAATAATACGTAGACCATTGAGGATCGCCGCGGTTGAGATAATTGCTGTACCATGTTGATCATCATGGAAAACAGGGATATTCATTCTCTCGCGCAATTTTTTCTCAATGTAGAAACACTCTGGTGCTTTAATATCTTCGAGGTTAATACCACCAAAAGTAGGTTCTAATGAAGCAATAATATCAACAAGTTTATCAGGATCCGTTTCATTAACTTCAATGTCAAAAACATCAACACCAGAAAACTTCTTAAACAAAACGCCTTTACCTTCCATTACAGGCTTACCGGCTAAGGCCCCAATATTTCCAAGTCCAAGCACTGCTGTACCATTTGAAATCACCCCAACAAGATTACCTTTAGCGGTATAGCGATAAGCAGCAAGAGGATCAGCTGCAATTTCTAAACAAGGTGCTGCAACACCCGGCGAATAAGCTAATGCTAAGTCACGTTGGGTAATTAACGGTTTTGTAGGTGTTACTGTGATTTTGCCTGGTACTGGAAATTCATGAAAATCTAGAGCGCTTTGTTTTAATTTGTCTTCCATCTTCATATCCTTTGTATCAATAGGGTAAGGGCTTCGTTAGTATAATGGTAATGGAGCGTTAAATCATGACGGCTCCGACACTTTTTTCAATTTAGTAAGCTAGAACACACTGATCTTTTTTGCTGATTTTTATCGCTACAAAAGCTTATAAAACGACCTACTCAGCTCTTTTAGGCATTGAATGATATTAATAGTGATCACTTAAAATAAAAACAGCCATAAAAAACAGCCCTCTGGGTTCGATTAAAAGGCGTTTTACTCATTTTAATGCGAATAAAAACTGACCATCAAAGGTCAACACACTCTAAATTTGTTATATACAATTAATACCTAGTTATAGGTATATTATTAACGTCATTTAATTTTCCCCACTGTAATAAACTCGAACAGAAAAAAGACAATATTTGTTTATTATTTATCAGATATTAAATTAACATTTAAAATAATTAAATTTTTTATATTGTTTAAAAAAACAATAACTATTTTCGCTTGTTGATTATTTTTTAAATAGGCTCATTTCTATACAACTCATTGTAACTATAAAGATTTTATAGAATTAGATTTTTTGTTAGGCGTTTTGGTTATTTTCTTTTTTACCCGTAACAATAATTGGTGTAATATTGCCAACCGTCAATTTTATTTTCTTATTGTTTTAATAAGATGTCTGATTCTAATTTTTATTCCTCATTTGGAATTTACTTTTTTATTTTCTACTTTTGGAAAGATTACGCACATTATTATTTTTTTTTAGGGAGAGGGGTTATGCCTAGCTACTCAATTATGATAGTGGATGATCACCCTATCATGAGATATGGATTACGGCTATTGTTAGAAAAAGACAAGGATTTTGTCGTAGTAAGCGAAAGTGGCAATGTTCAAGAGGCTGTAACCGCTGCAAAACAATTAAATCCAGATTTAATTATGATGGATTTAAATCTACAAGGGCGTTCAGGTATTGATGCTATTCGGACACTTCGACGTTCTGGTTTAACATCTTACGTTCTTGTTTTATCCGTTTCTGATTCACGCAACGATGTTTATGCTGCGTTGGATGCAGGCGCAAACGGTTATCTTTTAAAAGAATGTGAATTAGATATGCTGCTACTAAGCTTGCGTAAAGCGGCTGTTGGGCATCCTGTTTATAGCGAGCGAGTTTGGCAATATATTCAACTTAGACAAAACTATTCTGATCCACTTTCAGCTCTTACGAAAAGAGAACTTGATGTCCTTCATGAAGTGTCAGTTGGTATGAAAAACAAGCAAATTGCTGAAAACTTATTTATTTCTGAAGAAACAGTGAAAGTTCACATTCGTAACATTTTAAAGAAACTGCAAGTTACTTCTCGTTTAGCTGCTAGTCTTATTCTTATTAAGCACCAGTATTAAACGTTTTACCCCGACACTGGGTCGGGGTAATCAGAGTTATTATTGAATATTTTGCTTAAACATGTATTAAGTCATTCATTACTCAATAGGAACAGGGTAACTTAATACTTTAAAATGGTTATCTGGCATTTTTTCAATATTTAACTGATAGAGCTCCCGATTAATTCCATTTATGACAATATCAAGTTCACTAAAAGCGGATTGTATTTCCTCATTAGTTGCCCATGAAGGAATGCCTTTTACACCATAATAGAAATAAATTTTACTTTTACCTGATCCTATCGGTTGGATCTCTTTTATTTGGCTAATAAACAGATGACCATAGCAGAAGTCTTGGTAAGGTTGCCACGCTGTGCGTCCTTTTTCACTGAGATTGAACACCCATTCTTCTCCATTTGCTGTTTGTTCAATTAATCCAGCCTCAACTAATGCATGCATTCTTTCTAACACCCAAGGTGCATCATCTTCATTGCTATATACAGGCCATTTCCCTTCGCCCAAACACAATAAATAATCACTGTTAAAAAAAGCTTCTAAGGCTATTTTATACTCATCAACTTTTTGACTGTCATTTTCTTCATCTGCCCAGCTAAAAGAAGAAAGTAAAAGTAATATAAGACTCAGTGAAATACTTTTCATATTCTCTTTTACCAACGGAAATCTTTATTCGTATTTGTATTACTCTACGCTACACAATTCGTTACACTAACGTGACAGTTTAATATCCGATATATTTTATAATGTAAATAGGATTTTTCACTACAACAAAAGCTGTTATTTTGAAATTGTATAACACTCATTCTCATCAATACTAATATTACGTATTGTCATATAAGGAAAATATCATGTCCACGACAAACCTGACATATACCATGTACGGCATAAAAAATTGCGATACAATCAAAAAAGCACGTAAATGGCTAGATGATAATCATGTTCCTTACGCGTTTCATGATTACCGCAAAGAGGGTTTGACGGAAGCATTATTACGCACCTTTACAGAAAACTTAGATTGGCAGACACTTGTGAATAAAAGAGGAACAACTTGGCGCCAATTATCTGATGAAGAAAAAAATGCAATCACGGATGTTACCTCCGCTATTTCACTGATGTTAGATAAACCCGCTATCATTAAGCGCCCTATTCTTGTCTCATCAGATAACCGCTTTATTGTCGGTTTTAATACTAATGACTATTTGACCTTTACAGGAGCCTAATATTTATGTCCTGTCCTGTTATTGAACTTGCACAACAATTAATTTCACGTCCGTCGATAAGCCCTGACGATCAAGGTTGTCAACAATTGATTATTGATAGGCTAGCTCCTCTTGGTTTTACTATTGAAAGAATGCCTTTTGGTGAAACAGAGAATTTATGGGCTTGCCGTGGTGGTGAGGGCGAAACTCTGGCCTTTGCTGGTCATACAGATGTAGTTCCTACTGGTGATCCTGCATTATGGGAACAACCACCGTTTGAACCGTCAATACGTGATGGCATGCTTTATGGGCGCGGTGCTGCTGATATGAAAGGTTCTCTTGCCGCAATGATTGTTGCCGCAGAACGTTTTGTTCGTTCTTATCCTGATCATCGTGGACGGCTGGCTTTTTTAATTACCTCCGATGAAGAAGCAAAAGCAGCAGATGGCACAGTGAAAGTTGTGCAATCTTTGATGTCACGAGGCGAACGTCTCGATTATTGCCTTGTCGGTGAACCTTCAAGCCAACATCAATTAGGTGATATGGTAAAAAATGGCCGTCGTGGCTCAATAACAGCGAATTTATTAATTCAGGGTGTACAAGGGCATGTCGCTTACCCTCACCTTGCAGAAAATCCTATTCATACTGCATCCCCTTTTATTCAAGAATTAGTCAATACGGTTTGGGATGAAGGCAACGAATTTTTCCCAGCAACAACCATGCAAATTGCCAATATTCATGCAGGTACTGGCAGTAATAATGTTATTCCTGGTGAGTTGTTTATCCAATTTAATTTCCGTTTTAGCACCGCAATTACTGATGAAGAAATTCGTCAACGTACAGAAGCTTTATTGCAAAAACACCAACTTAGTTATCATTTAGAATGGTCTTTATCAGGTCAACCTTTTATTACTGGTCAAGGTAAATTGCTTGAAGCGGTTCGCTATTCTGTTAAACATTATACCAATTTAGAACCAGAGCTCTCCACCAGCGGAGGCACTTCTGATGGGCGATTTATTGCTCAAATGGGAGCACAAGTTGTTGAGTTAGGCCCTGTGAATGCAACTATTCACAAAGTGAATGAATGTGTCAATGCGGCAGACTTACAGCAACTTAGTCGAATTTATCAGCGAGTGATGGAGCAACTTATTTTATGATAACACCTCTAATGTTAACGGGTCGTTCTACCGACCATTTGGTCACTTTATCAGGCCAACACCGTTTACAATTTAATGCCACTAAAGCGTTTTTAGCATTACAGCAACAAGCAACAAAAGCAGGTTTTAAATTAATGCCAGCCAGCTCTTTTCGCGATTTTAATCGCCAACTGGCAATATGGAATGGCAAATTTGAAGGAACGCGCCCTGTCTTAGATGCACAAAGCCAACCAATAGATATTCATTCACTATCAGAAGGTGAGCGTTGTACTGCCATTTTAAAATGGTCAGCATTGCCGGGAGCAAGTCGCCACCATTGGGGAACTGAAATTGATATTTATGATCCTTTTCGCTTACCTGAAGGACAATCATTACAGTTAGAGCCTTGGGAGTATGAAGACGGAGGCTATTTTGCAGAGCTTAATGAGTGGTTAACGGAAAATATGTCAGCATATGATTTTTATCGCCCTTTTACTCATAAAGAGAGCGATATTGCTTACGAACCTTGGCATATCAGTTATTGGCCTCTATCTCATGAAGCCTCACTTGCTTACACACCTGAAATTCTTAAATCAGTGTTAGAGGAAGAAGATATTTATGGTAAGCAGTGGTTATTAACGAATCTTGACGAGATATTTTCACGTTATATTGTTTTGCCTGAATAAAATTATTTCTCACATGGGGCTTCTTGTTGATCGTTTACAGGAAGTCTCCACATAAAAATTAATAAACAAACTAGGATCATGAGTAATAATATTCTGACCCATAGCATTGATACTAACCACAGTGAAATCGCAAAAGTAATTAAGATCACTAAGATAGCTTTAGGTTTCGCCCCTTTAGGCATGGCACGATAAGTTTGCCAATAACGTAAATAAGGACCAAACCAAGAACGGTAAAGCAACCAATGATGAAAGCGTGTTGATGAGCGTGAAAAACACCATGCAGCAAGTAATAAAAAAGGTGTTGTGGGTAATACAGGTAAAATAACACCCAGCGTGGCTAATCCAACACATAACCAACCTGCTATAATCAATAATATCCGTTTCATACTGTGCTTTTCCAACTTATGCTGTATTTGGTCATTTTATAGCGTTAAATAAAAAAGATCCTCATTCTCAATAACGATTCTAAAACAGAAGGTTTATTTATGCACTGGTTTGCTGACTATTGGTGGGTTATTTTAATTCTTTTGGTGGGAATTATTATTAACGCAATTAAAGATATGAACAAAATCGATCCTAAACAATTTCTTAAAAATAAGCGGAAATTACCCCCACACCGTGATTTTAATGATAAATGGGATGATGAAGATGATTGGCCTAAACAAAATCAAAACAAGAAGGATGAGAACAAGTAGCTAACCACTGTTGATAATGCGATGTTAATTGAGGATCTCTTTCAGCCATTAATTTTGCGCATTGTTCTCTTAGTTGCTTAGCTAAGACTTTTTTTCCTGATAAAGAAAACTCAGCTACACACTGTTCAACTGTTTTATTTTCTACAAAAAAAGCCACCAATAACGGGTAGTGTTGCTCATAACCTACCAAAAAGTTGGCAACACTCTCATAAACGGTGAGCTCCGGACGATGAGCAAATGCGAAACCTGCCATCATTAACCAAGTATCTTGTGGTGTAGCAATATGATGGGGTAGCAATTTCATTGATAAACAGATGCCTGTTTGCTGTTTTATCTTCTGATATTGCAAAGCAAAAGCACTTAAAGACGAGCGTAATAACTGTTCACCTTTTTCTGTTAGTGGATAAATTGCCATTGCGGCATAACATCCACTACTTGCCTCTTTGTGTACCCCTAATCGTACTATTTGAAAGCCACATTGCATCCAAAACTGCGCTAAAACTTCAGTGTAACCAAAGCTCACTGAAAGGTAATCAATAGCCTGTTTTTGGCTCTCTTTTACAATATTAGTTATTAAAGTTGCGGCAATTTTCTGACGTCGATATTGAGGCAAAACGGCAATTCGACTAATACGCAATGAGGTTAAACACACCGCATCTGGCGTTAAACCATAGGTGACTAATGATTGTGCAAGTAGATTACCTCTAGGCCTACGAGTACCCAGCCATACCTCATAAGCAAGTTTGAAAGGTAACCCCCCTTCTTCAATACACCACACGGCACCTACAATTTTTTTATTGATTGTCGCTGACCAATAACGCTGTTTTTGGCCATCAAGTAAACGCCGTAGATCCAATGGTGTTGTTCGATAATGCGCACTAGTAAGAAGTTGATAAAATCCATGTAATTGTGGAATATTATTATGCCAATTTCCTTGAAGCTGCTGGATATCGACTTCACCTTGTTGCTGGCGTTCAAAATCATATTCAGGTTCATCAAGCAATAACAACTGATTAAGCCAATTTTCTAATGGACAATCTTTAGCCCAACGGATTGGTGTTTGTAATTGATAGATGCGTAAATTGGGAATGTTGTCTCCTAATTTAAGCATAAAACCGCGCCCTGTTCCCTCATAACCTTGTACTGTGGTTGTCATTAACACATTAGGAAAATAACCACACAGCACTTCTAATTGTGCAATTGGTAGAGAAGCAGCTTCATCAATGATCAACCAATCACTTTGAATTGCATTATTTTTGCACAGAGCTAATAAATTATCAGGAGAGTAAAATGAAATGACTTTGTTGGTATGGAAAGATAAAACATCAGTGCTATTTTTAGCTGGTGCACAAACTATCACATTACCTTGACATTGCTCGATAAACATACCAGCAAGCGCAGATTTCCCACGTCCTCTTGGTGCAATAACACTCCAAACACCAGATGTCGATATAAGCAAATTATCTAAAATCACTTGCTGCTCTGTGGTTGGTTCACCTTGTGGAAGCACCCAAGGTTTAGTTTTTTCTATCATTGTAGGCAATTTCAATAATGTTGATTGTTGCCACACAATCACTTGACCACCACCCAACGTGATATCTTTTAACCATCCCATAAAATTTGGTGTTGAAAGTATACCTTGAGCATCATTCCAGCGCTGACTATCGTTATCTATGTAGCGATCCCAATTATCAATATCGGGTAAGCACAGGATCAATAAACTACCAGCTTTTAATGTGCCCGTTAACATCGCTAAAGCATCGGTATTAAATCCCTCATTAGCATCAAAAACAGCATGTAGAAACTCTCGTCCTAGCAAACGAATAGCGTGCGCTGGTAAAATAGCATTAGGTTTACTGGAGGAAATCGTTATCCAATCACCTTCGCATAACTGGGTAATTTGCAGGATCTGTTCTGCTTGCCATGTTGGATCGCCCGCTAATAGCAGTAATTGACGCTGCCCAAATCGCGCTAACTTTTGTTGGTATTGATGCAAATGGGAGAATGACACTACTAGGATTTACCAATTAATAACGAAAGAATACCAGCTGCAATTAATGGCCCAACTGGAACACCTCGGAAAAGCGCTACTCCAATCACCGTTCCCACTAATAAGCCAGCAACTGTTGAAGGCTGGTTATTCATTAAAGAAACACCTCTAGCGCCTAACCAAGAAACAGCAATACCAATAGCAATCGCTAATAGTGATTTCCAATTTAAGAATGAATTAAGAACTTCTTGTCCTGATATACGCCCCGTTGCAATAGGTGTCATTACGCCAATGGTAAGAATTAAGATACCTATGGTCATGCCATATTTTTCAACAACAGGAAAATATTGATTTAATGGTGTAATTTTAATAACTAACAAAGCCAGCATAGCTAATGTTACAGTCATATTATGACTAATAATACCGAGCCCTGCGAGGACCAGTAAAATTAATAATGAGGGATCAACATTACTCATGTTTGTTCCTAACCCTTTCTCTTTATAGTGTTAATTGTCTTTTATTTACCAAAGAATGGTATTAGTTCAAAGACGAAGAAGCAAATGTATCGCAAGATTTGATACTACCGCTGTTATAACCACGCATAAACCAAGTTTTTCGCTGTTCTGCGGTGCCATGTGTAAAGCTATCAGGAACTGCATAACCTTGCTGTTGTTGCTGTAATTTATCATCACCAATAGCTTGCGCTGTTTTAATTGCCGTTAATACATCACTTTCATCAATACGGCCTTCACCTGCAATAAAATGCCCCCACATTCCCGCAAAGCAGTCAGCTTGTAGCTCTAATTTTACAGATAAACGATTTGCTTCTGCTTTTGAGCGAGCCATTTGTTGTTTTTCACGCATTTGAGTTGTAATGCCTAATAAATGCTGAACATGATGACCAACTTCATGAGAAATAACATAACCTTGGGCAAATTCGCCACCACCACCTAAGCTATTTTTCATTTCATTATAAAAAGAGAGATCAAGATAGATTTTTCGATCAGCGGGACAATAAAATGGCCCCATTATTTTTGTACCAGTTCCACATTGTGTTGTTGTGCTATTGGTATATAGCACGAGTTTAGGATCACTATATTGTTTTCCTGCTTGTGCAAAAATTGTCCGCCAGAAATCTTCAGTACTGGCTAAAATAACACTACTAAAATCGGCAGCTTCATTATAAAGTGCGGTTTGTTGCTCATTACGTTGTGGGGCTTGATTGTTGCCCCCCGTTAACGTGTTAAAATCAAATCCCATAAAGCTGGCGATAACTAAAACAATAATTATTACAAAACCATATTTAGTACGCAGTAAAAGTGCAATTAATCCTAATGGGAGATTGCCACCACCAGATGCAGAGGAAGGTTGTCCCCTTCGGTCTTCTACATTATTACTTCTTCGGCGATCATTCCAACGCATAACTTATCCCCACTAGTTTAATAGGCTAATTTATCTTTATTATGAGTAAATTTATCACTTGATTTGAGATAATAACAAAAAATTGCCATCTCTATTCCCTATTTTTTAAGAGCAAGGTAATAGAGACTATTAGAGAAAATAACTCAACACACTCTAGTCATTTCATAATAGAATTCTTATTCCTAATCATCGTATTTTTTGTTAACACATTGAGATCTTAATGACTCGGACCCAACGCTTACTCACTTTATTACAAATTTTAAAAGAAAACCGTTATCCGATAACTGCTGAAGCGCTCGCTGATAAATTACACATAAGTGTACGGTCGATTTATCGTGATATTGAATCTCTACGTGATCAAGGTGCTGAAATTACGGGTGAAGCGGGTATGGGTTATCAATTAAAATCAGGATTATTACTTCCTCCATTAACCTTTGATATTAATGAATTGGAGGCCCTTATCTTAGGGTTACGTTGGGTTGAAAATAATACAGATAACGAATTAAGCTACTCGGCATTACGTGCAATTAATAAAATTAATGCCGTGGTCACAACACAGCATCAAACCTTACTTGAACAAAATACATTATTTGTTCCTACAAACCGAATTATTGAAGTTAACCACACTATTGCTAAAGATTTACGTTTAAGTTTGCGTGAAGAGAAAAAAGCGAAGATTGATTATAAAGACGCTCAAAAACAATTAAGTCATCGTATTATTTGGCCGATTGCGATTGGCTACTTTCAAGACTCACAAGTCATTGCTGCATGGTGTGAATTGCGTCAAAGCTATCGCCATTTTAGACTTGATAGAATTATTTCTTATGATGTATTAAGTGATAATTTACCTTATCCAAAAAGTTATTTGCTCGATAGATGGAAAAAAGAGATCCTCAAAGACACTCCTGACAATAATTGACACTCAACTTCCGTAATATCTTCCTTGCTGTTATTAGTTTAGCAATTTCAGTTTAAACAAACATAATCTCAATCAACACAGTAAGGAAACATCATGAGTGAACTTATCCTTTATACTAATACAATGTCTCGCGGCAACACGGTTGAGCTCTTTTTAAAAATACTCAATGTGCCATATCAACGTGTTGAATTAGCGTATGGTGAACCAATGCATAGCCCTGAATACCTTGCAATTAATCCGATGGCAAAGGTTCCTGCATTAGTTGATGGCGAATATATTGTTACAGAAACTTCCGCAATTTGTGCTTATTTAGCGGATAAGTTTATTGAGAAAGGATTTGCACCTGCACTAAATTCCCCCGAACGTGCAGCTTATTATCGTTGGTTCTTTTTTACCGCAGGACCCATTGAAGCGGCATTTACAGTCAAAGATCTCAGTATAGAGTTGAATGAAGAACAACAAAAATCCTCTGGTTTTGGTTCATTTGAACGAGCCTTTCATTGTTTAGAAACGGGGCTAGCTAGTGCTAATACTTATATTTGTGGCAAAAATCTGACTGCCGTTGATGTGTATGTAGGTTATTTCCTTATATTTTTGTGCAAGTATGCACTTATCCAGCCTACACCACTGATTAACCAATATATTGATAGCCTTGCACTTAATAATGAAATTAAACAATTATTAGAAAGCTTAGGATTACGATAAATTTTCTTATTATTAAACGTAATTCAATTAAGCTATCACCATAGTTGCTTAGTAGCATTGCTATATTTGTTTAATATATTTCATTTAAAATGCTTCTATTAAGACAAAAGGTCAGTTTTTAAGCTGACCTTTTCTAATTACATCTTGTTTAACTTGACGTAATCGTTTGCGTATTTAGTCTAAAGAAACACCGATTCGACGTGCAACTTCTTCGTATGCTTCAATTAATCCGCCTAAGCTTTGACGGAAACGATCTTTATCCATTTTATCTAAGGTATTTTTATCCCATAGACGGCTACCATCGGGAGAGAATTCATCACCCAATACAACTTTACCGTGGAATAGACCAAATTCGAGTTTAAAATCGACTAAAATAAGCCCTGCTTTATCAAACAATTCACTAAGGACATCGTTTGCTTTATAGCTAAGACGTTTCATTTCTGCGAGGTTTTCTTTAGATACCCAATTAAAGGTTTCACAATAAGATTCATTCACCATAGGATCATGACGTGCATCATCTTTTAAGAATAAATCAAAAATAGGTGGGTTTAAAAGCATACCTTCTTCAACGCCTAAACGTTTAACTAATGAGCCAGCCGCACGATTGCGGATAACACATTCAACAGGCACCATATCGAGTTTTTTGACTAGCACTTCATTATCAGAAAGCAAACGTTCCATCTGCGTTGGGATACCCGCTTCTTCCAGTTTATTCATAATGAAATGGTTAAATTTATTATTTACCATGCCTTTACGATCAAACTGTTCAATACGTTGGCCATCTAACGCTGATGTATCATTTCTGAATTCAAGGATAAGAAAATCAGAAGATTCAGTGGTATAGACTGTCTTGGCCTTTCCACGATACAACTCAGCTTTTTTCTGCATCTGACACACTCCAAAGATGTGATAGGTTTAACAAGAAATTTGCTTCCCATACTCTACTCTAGATTAGATAAAAAAGCTTTTAAAACGTGAGAACTATCACTAAAAAATCTTGAAGATAACGTACTGATAACAACACTGTTTATAGACAATAAAAGCAAATTATTAGCTTTAGCATTAAAAGTAACAATAATTAACCACTAAAAATAATAAAAAGAAGTTCTATAATAAAGTATAGAATATAGATAATATAAAAAATCAAAATAAGAATATTTTTAGTTTATACCACTGTATCATCTCCTTTTTAGAGTTATATTATTTTTAATAATTGATTGATTCATTTTTCATTACACCTATTTTTAGTTATTGTGAATAAAAAAACCAAACTAACTTCTTTTTTATTAGAAACTAATTTGGTTATATCTCTTATTACTAAATTGCAATAAGCTATTTTTATTCATTTATCTTTGTATTTTTCAAATATTCCTACGAATACAAATGGCATAAAAATTTTATTACATAATAAAGCAATAAATTTCATAAGCAAACCAACCCAATAAGGCACCTGCTGGCAAATCAATTAAATAGTGTTGTTTAGTAAACATACAAGATAAAGCAATAAATAATGGGAATAAGAAAACCCAAGGCCCTAGTGTTGCATAAGCAAGACAAGCCGTAAGTGTTGCAACTGAAACGTGCATACTAGGGAAGCAGTTTGATGAGTCATCAAAGTGTTGAACAAACTTAAGAAATTTTTCTGATGCCGTTTTTCCTGGATTAATGGTTCGCCAATGTGCAGGGGTTGCAACAGGAAATACTACAAAGAAAAACATTTGCATGACCAACAGAACTATATAACTAAAAACAATCATAATAAATTGTCTTGAGTCTTGAATAATCCAGTTAAGATATAGAATTGCTGGATAATATAAGAAACTATAAATCCATGACCACCAAGGCCAGAAAGGAATTTTTTCATCAACAGGTGAATTAATTACTTTCACTTCTCTCAATGTATATCGTTGAGTAAAAAAATAGAATTGATAAACACCTACAATAAGTATCCCACTTAATATCAAGTGAATAATCATATCACCCGCACTCATAAATACTCCTTCATATAGTCAGAGAATGCTTTGTTATTTTTATTAAGAATAAGAATTGATGCAATATTACATAGATTTAAGATCATTGCATTAAGATTAATATTATTAATAACATCAAATTTAACATTATCATTAAAAGAGCATTCAATTTATGACAGATTTAATAGTGAATCTCTATTTAAATCTCTAGAAATAAAAATAAGAATAGATAACTTTTACCTATTAAAGACATAAAAAAACCGCACAATATCAATTGTGCGGTTTCTCTTTATTTTATAAAGCGGAATACTTATTTCACAGGTTTACTGAAAGCGGCTTTCAATGCTGCAACCATTTGATCATTCTGTGATTGTGTTAATGGCTTACCTTTATCACTAATAAATTGTAGGCTACTACGGTTATTTAAATCACCTACTTGTAATTTATAATCCGCTTCTTCTACAGTTGGTCTATCAACACCTAACGAGCTCCAATTTGCGCTACTCATTCCTTTATAGGTCACTTCAACTGAACCTTTAGAACGTGTGCGGTCGCCCATTTTCATTCCCACGCTTTCTAATGCGATTGGCAATCTATCCCAAACAACATCGAATGGCGCACGTACAATAATCACTGGAAGCCCTGCATTATCACTGCCACTCTGGACATCAATAATACCCTGAAGATTACTTGTAGCTGTATTTTCGCTTAAATTACGCATACGGTTTAAACCATCAACCAGTTCATTAAGCATTAAAATATTATAACGTTTCACTTCAGCTGGATCAGTAACATCTGTTTCGCCTTGGCGTAAACCTTCGTTAGTCACGGTTAATGAAATTACATTACCCGCTTGAGCTATTACTAAACGTTGACGTGTTTGGAAAGGCACGTTTTCATCTGCACGTAACCATGTTATCCAATCAGTATGAATTTCTTTTTGCCCTGCATCACTTTTTACAATAGCAACGCCTTTATCCTTTAAGATAGCCGTTACTTGCTCATATAGTGTTGTATTTTCAGGTGTGCTAGGTAAGAACAGTTTGCTGTTATCTGCATTATTTTCACTACGTGAACCACTTAATAAGTTCAGAGCTTGAGTCGGTGGACGAATATCAAGCGCTAAACCTACTGGCTCAGTTTTTTTAGGGGTTGGAATATCATATTCCCCATTTTGCAAAGGCAACACCATACCCGCCGGAATAGCTAAATTCTTTAGCCCTGCCGTCTCTAAATAAGACTCATCACCACTGACCTGACGTTTATAGCGCTGATCACTTGAACAGGCTGCCAGTAAAACCACCAGCGACAGACCCGCGACTTTCATAATCTTTGATTTATGCAATAGTGTTGCCATTAAAATTCCCTAAGTTTTACAGTATTCCCGCTGTTAACAGCGCTTTCTCGACAATTTGCTGACCTGATGATGTCAACGGAGTCATAGGTAAGCGCAATGTGGCGTCTTCAATCAATCCAATACGTTGACACGCCCATTTAGCTGGGATTGGATTAGGTTCAACAAATAACTGATGATGCAAGTCCATCAGACGTCGATTAAGTTCACGTGCTTTTGCAAACTCACCCGCATTTGCTAATCGACATAATTCTACCATCTCTGACGCAGCAACGTTAGCAGTAACCGAAATAACACCGTGACCACCAAGTTGCATAAAGTCTAATGATGATGCGTCATCTCCACTTAATAAGATAAAACTATCATCATTAACCAACTCTTGGATTTGACTAACCCTACTTAAGTTCCCTGTCGCCTCTTTAATTGCCACAATATTATCCAACTTGGCTAAACGTGCAACTGTTACTGGCAATAAATCGCATCCAGTACGTCCTGGCACATTATACAGGATTTGTGGTAGTGCAGTGCTTTCAGAAATCGCTTTAAAATGCTGATACAAGCCTTCTTGTGAAGGTTTATTATAATATGGCGTCACACTTAAACAACCCACAATACCTTTGTTTTCAAATTGTTGTGTAAACCAAACGGCTTCAGATGTTGCATTGGCACCCGTACCTGCAATCACAGGAATACGCCCATCTGCCATATCTAATGTCATTAAAACGACATCAACATGCTCGTCATGACTTAATGTTGCTGACTCTCCTGTTGTACCGACAGAAACAATGGCAGCACTGCCTGCATTAACATGATAGTCAACTAATTTACGTAAACTAACCCGGTCAACATTGCCTTTTGCGTCCATTGGTGTAACCAATGCCACCATACTGCCTGTAAAATTAAATTCGTTATTCACCATAATCATTGCTCCGAGATAGACGTATACTCAATGGTACTCATTCATTGCTCTATTGAAAACTACTTAACTCTAGGTTTCTAATGAAATTTGCTAATATTCTTTGATATGAATTAAAGAGATATAATAATTGAAGATAGTGAGCAAGGGATCTTGGCAGAAATCAAAATTTGTGTTTACCTGTTAAGAATAAACTGAAAGTCAAAAGGAACCTCATTTTGCCCATACCTGATAAACATTTTCTCGTCATTACTGCATTAGGCGCTGACCGCCCAGGTATTGTTGATACCATTACACAATTAGTCAGCCAATGTGGATGTAATATCGAGGACAGCCGACTTGCGATGTTTGGTCAAGAGTTTACGTTTATCATGCTACTCTCAGGTGGCTGGAACGCTATCGCACAGTTAGAAGCGTTGTTGCCGATTAAAAGTGCGGAACTTGATTTATTGACCGTCATGAAAAGAACTAAAAATGGGGCTCCCATTACCTATCCTTCTACCATTGCAGCGAAGGTTGATATTGAAGATGCACCCGGTATTGTAGAACGCTTTACTAATTTGTTTAGCCAGCATAATTTTAATCTTGCTGAATTAATTTCTAAAACCCACCTGTCAGAAGATGGCACTCCTGCCCGTTTAGAGATACAAATCACGGCGCATAATCCATTAGATGATCACGGTCTTGTTATTAATGAGAAATTCAATCAGTTATGTACAGAGCTAAATGCTCAAGGCACAATAAGTATCGTAAATAGTCTGATGATGAAACAGTAAAAAATGGAGAATGACCAAATGAACCCATTAAAAGCCGGTGAAAAGGCGCCTCAATTCAGTCTGCCCGACCAAGATGGAGAAACAATTAATTTATCTGATTTCGCTGGCCAACGTGTGCTCGTTTACTTTTACCCTAAAGCAATGACACCGGGTTGTACAACTCAAGCTTGTGGCTTACGTGATGAAATGGATGCATTAAAGAAAGCCAAAGTTGAAGTGCTAGGTATCAGCACAGATAAATCAGAAAAACTTTTCCGTTTCGCTGAAAAAGAGATGTTAAATTTCACGTTGCTTTCAGATGAAGATCATAAAGTTGCAGAAGAATTTGGTATTTGGGGAGAAAAGCAATTTATGGGAAAAACTTACGATGGTATTCATCGTACTTCTTTCTTAATTGATAAAAACGGCGTTATTGAACATGTTTTTGATAGCTTTAAAACAACTAATCACCATCAAATCGTTCTCGAATATCTCGCTCAGCATCCATAATAAATGGTTAAAATGATAAGATAACAGACAGTTTACACTGTCTGTTTTTTATTTGTTTTTTGTTAATACATTCAAGGCGATACTTAGCTTTTCTTTATATGTTGCTCATTCGCAATTTCATCGGGTAATGCATGCAATACTGCTTTTATCAATGTTGCTAATGGTATAGCAAAGAAAACGCCCCAAAATCCCCACATTCCACCGAATATAATCACTGACAATATAATGACTAAAGGGTGCATATTGACGGCTTCAGAATACAAAATTGGCACTAATAAATTGCTATCTAATCCTTGAACAACAAGATAAGCGATGAATAACGCCCAAAAATCAGATCCTAATCCCCATTGAGAAAGCGCAATAACAATCACAGGGATCGTCGCTAAAACAGCACCAACATAAGGCACTAAAACAGAGACACCGACAATAACAGCAAGCAGTACGGAATAACGTAGATCGAAGAAGGCAAAAACAAAATAAGTAAAAATGCCAACAATAACCATTTCTGTCACTTTGCCGCGAATATAGTTGGTTATTTGCTGATTAACTTCAATCCAAACTTGCGCTGCCAGTATTCTATTTTTTGGTAAAACACGACGCACAGCATTAAGCATTTGTTGCTTATCTTTAAGCAAAAAGAACGTCATTAAAGGAACAAGAATAAGATAAATAGAAAGTGTGATAACACCGATTAATGAAGCTAAAGACACCTTTAAGACAGATTCCGCAACTGTTGAGAACTTACTACGTAAGTTTTCTGCCATCATATCAACAATACCCGCATCCATTAATGCAGGGAAACGATCAGGTAATTCATGTGCAAATGCATTGAACTTATTGATCATATTTGGGATATCTGAAATTAGAGTCATCCCTTGTTGCCAAACCGTTGGTGCTAAAATCAAAATAACGATGGCACTAATACCGATAAAAAGTGTCAGAATTATCGATACGGCCCAAATTCGGGCACATCCTAATTTCTCAAGTAAATGAGTTGGCCACTCTAAAAGATAGGCAAGTACAATTGCCACTAACAAAGGAGCGAGTATGCCACTGAAGAAGTACAGAATTGAAAAGCCTGCAATTAAGATAACCACAAGAGCGATAACTTGTGGATCAGCAAATCGGCGTTTGTACCATTGAACAAGCAAGTCCAGCATGAAAATAAAGATCCTTTATAATAATCAGAACAATAGAGCTATATGTATTCATTCATATAAGCAATAATCTTTTGACAGATTTTACGTTAGGTTTTGCTATCATACATCATTAATTATTAATTTTTCGTTAAGATAGCCATCAGGATATAGTTGTATGAAACTCAGACTTAAAAAACCATTAGTCGCGCTTCTTGTTTCTGCGTTGCTATCAACATCAGTAGTGCCAGCACATGCTGCGATTGATATTGAAGATTCTTTACCTGATATGGGAACCACTGCAGGTTCAACGCTAAGTATTAATCAAGAAATCGCTATGGGTGAGTACTATACTCGCCAACTGCGAAATAGTGCACCATTAGTTTTTGACCCCTTACTTTCTAACTACATTAATAATTTAGGGCAGAAACTCGTTTCTAATGCCAACTCAGTAAAAACCCCTTTTCACTTTTATTTAGTTAATAACCCCAATATTAACGCCTTTGCTTATTTTGGGGGAAACATTGTTTTACATTCCGCACTCTTTCGCTATAGCCGAACTGAAAGTGAATTAGCCTCTGTTATGGCTCACGAAATCACGCATGTTACTCAACGTCATTTAGCACGAATGCTAGAAGATCAGGCAAAAACAACCCCTCTTGCACTTGCTGGCGTATTAGGTTCTATTTTGATATTTATGGCCAATCCCAACGCTGGGCTTGCAACCTTTACGGGGAGTATGGCGGGGATGCAGCAGAATATGATCACGTTTACACAAATGAACGAGCAAGAGGCAGATCGTATTGGAATTCAAACACTCTATCGAGCTGGATTTGATCCCAAAGGGATGCCTGATTTTATGCAAATTCTTGCAGACCAAGTTCGCTATAGTTCTAAACCGCCTGAAATGTTATTAACGCACCCCTTACCGGATAGCCGATTATCCGATGCAAGAAGCCGAGCTAGCCAATATCCTGCGCGCCAACTTCCTCAGTCAGCAGATTTTCTGTTTGCTAAAATGCGTGTATTAACCATGCTAAATAAAAATCCCACCGCGGATAATGCATTTCAAACAACGCTTGATCAGTTTAAGCAAGGTACTACGCTTGAAAAATTAGCGGCTAACTATGCTCAAATACTCATTTACTCTCGTGATCGTAAATTTGATGACGCAAGAAAATTACTCACTCCAATGTTAGAAAAAGAGCCTAATAATATTTGGCTTATTGATGCAATGACAGATATCGATTTAGAACAAAATCGGGCAAGTGATGCTGTCGCAAGATTGCAATTGGCATTAAAGCAGAACCCTAATAACAACGTTATTATTGCTAACTTGGCTAATTCTTATATACATAATAAACAATATAACGAAGCTAATCGTCTGCTTTATCGTTATACCTTTGATAATCCAAATGATCCTATTGGCTGGCAATTAATGGCAGAAAACTCAGCTAAACAAGGTGATAGAGCTCATGAATTAGCGGCTTATGCGGAAGATTTAGCACTCCGAGGTGACTTTGAAACAGCGATCCGTTATTTAGGTGATGCAAGCAGACAAGTTAAACTGGGCAGTAACGACCAAGCACGCTTTGATGCACGTATTGACCAGTTAAGAAAAATACAGCAAAGAGACAGTCAATTTAAATAAGGGACAACATGACCAAGAAAGTGACGATTTATCATAATCCACGCTGTTCAAAAAGCCGTGAAACCTTACATTTATTAGAAGAAATGCAAGTAACCCCTGAGATTAATCTCTACTTAGACACAGCGCCTTCAGTAACAGAAATTAAAACACTTCTTAAAGCGCTAGGGTTTGATGATGCAAGAAAATTAATGCGTACAAAAGAAGAGATCTATAAAACACTCAAACTTGCTGACGAAACATCGCAAGATGCATTAATTCAAGCAATGCATGAAAATCCTAAACTTATTGAGCGCCCTATTGTGATTGTTGGGAATAAAGCCCGTTTAGGTCGCCCACCAGAGCAAGTGAAAGAGTTATTTAGCTAAGAGCTAGAATTTATAGCTAAGATCAGAAAATTAAAGCCTATACTTTGCGATGTGTGAAATAGGCTTTATTTTTTGTTTTATCATTAATCCGCAACCGTTTACTCTCTTTTCCCCATTTAGGCATAAATTACCAAATGTTATTAAATTGTAATCACAGCAATTAATAAAGTGTTCTTTATTTCCTCAACAGAAAAAAATCAATCTCTTTTTGCCTTCAAAAAAATTCATTTCAGTTTCATATTTTTTATAGCTAATAAATCGTCATTTTTTGGAAAGTCTATCAAGATCACACTATCCCACTATAGGTCACCTTAAAAAGAAAAAATAATCATGTGTTTCATTTATATTGTGACTCAAGTCTCTTTACACAAATGCGTTCCTACATATCATGGGCATCAGAAAATATGATAGCAGAGTTGATAAACACTAAATTCTCGCCACTCTATTTTTCCATTATCATCCAAGAAAGAAATTAACAAAAAAAATACATTTTAAATAATACTGCAATACAGCAATAAACTTTCAATTTGTTATTTACTCTATCTCTTCTTTAGTTGTTAATTTTTAATTTGATGACAATTAATCGGTGTGAAATGAAGTTATAGATGTATATGAAATAAACAACGTTATAGCCAACATTATGGGCAATTAAAACTAACCAATCATCATTATGGTGTCGGGTGATTGCTAGGCTAATAGGAAAACAGATGAATATCGTACTTAGATTAAAACTTGTCTCATTCCTCCAGTTCTTTATATGGGGATCTTGGCTAGTAACATTTGCCTCGTACCTCTTTGGAGAACTGCATTTTAAAGGTAGTGATGTTGGGCTTATTTTCAGTGCTCTTGGGCTTGCCTCACTTATCGCACCTGTCATTATGGGATTTATTGCAGATAAAATAAACAACCGCAAATTAGTATTTATTACCCTGCATATTTTTTCCGCATTAGCATTAGTGTTAATGTCGCAAATGACGACTGTTACTACATTATTTTTTGCTACCCTGCTGCATTTATTGTTCTTTATGCCAAGTATTTCAATGGCAAACAGCATCATCTTTGAACTGTTAGAGCAAAAACATTTAGAACCTAACAACTACTTTCCAAAGATCCGTGTTTACGGCACAGTCGGTTTTATCGCGGCCATGTGGGTTATTAGCTTCTTAGGTTTAGGTAATAGCTATCATCAACTCTTTGTGGCTGCGATTGCGTCTATTATTCTCGCTGTTTTTGCCATGTTCTTACCTGCAACAAAAACTGTTGATAAAAATGAAGCTAAAACAGAAGAAGTGGCATTTAGTCTTTCTAATATTTTGCAAGTTTTCAAAAAGAAAAACGTGGTTGTTTTCTTATTCTTCGCAACACTGTTAGGATCTGTTCTGCAAATTACGAATACTTTTGGTGTACCATTCCTGCAAGATATTGCAGCATTACCAAACGCTGATGATTCATTCTTTGCACGTTATCCTTCTGTATTCTTATCTATTTCGCAAATTTCAGAAGTTGTCTTTATTTTATTCCTACCTCTGTTACTAAAACGTGTAAGAATCGAAACTATTGTTTTATTTAGTATGATTGCTTGGATTTTACGTTTCGGTTTCTTTGCTTACGGCGACTACACATCATTGGGACAAATCGTCTTATTATTATCAATGATTGTGTATGGCTGTGCTTTCGACTTCTTTAATATTTCAGGTTCACTGTTCTTAGAAAAAGAGATCCCATTACAATATCGTTCCACTGCACAAGGTATGTTTATGACCTTAGTGAACGGTTTTGGTACTTATTTAGGTGCAATGTTAAGTGGCTGGGTCATTGACTTATATACCACAAATGGTGCTGTTGACTGGAAATCATTCTGGTTAATTTTCACAGGCTACACAGTTGCAATTACTGCACTTTATCTGATTTTCTTACTGGTACCTCAGAAGAAAACTAAAGTAGTAGAAGCACACTAATTATTTAACCCTCCTCCTTTATTGTTTGTATTTCTCACCGCTTGCCTTTTATAAAGACAAGCGGTTTTTTTATAGTTTTTAATACAAAAAAACACCATTAAAAATAACGAAAAATCATTACCTTTAATTGGTTTAATTTAAACAATAGAGGAAAATTTGTGTTATTCACCTCACCTAATTCGATGAGGGATAGTATTGAGGTAAAAGCTATAGTTTAAGAATATCTTTCACGAAGGGAATAGTGAGTTTACGTTGAGCTACAATAGAAGCGTGATCAAGTTCATCAAGCATTTCAAAGAGTGTCCGCATTTTTCTATCAAGACGTTTTAACACAAAGCGACCTACATCTTCAGGTAATTCGAAACCACGAAGCTTTGCCCTTAATTGTAATGCTTGAATTTTTTCTTCATCACTTAATGGCTGCAAACGGTAAATTTGCCCCCAATCAAGACGAGACGCTAAATCAGGAAGTTGTAATTCAATTTGGCGAGGTGGTCTATCCCCGGTAATTAATAAACAAGTTCGACCATGCTCTAAAACTCGATTATAAAGATTAAATAAGGCGAGTTCCCACTCTTCATCACCTGCAATACATTGGACATTATCAATACAAACTAATGATAAATGCTCCATGCCCTCAAGGACATCGGGAACAAAATAGGCTCGTTTATCAAGCGGAACATACCCAACAGCATCACCATTTAATGAAAGTTCAGCACATGCAGCATGTAATAGATGGCTCTTTCCACCTCCGTCACGGGACCAGAAATAGATATAACTGCCATGAGATTGATGAATGGCGGTTCGAATTGCCGCGACTAATGACGCGTTTTCCCCTGCATAAAAGCTATCGAATGTCTCGTCATCGGGCAGAGATAGTGGTAATGATAGCTGTGACGGCGTATTCAGAAGCACCTCACCTGAATAGTTTAATAAACGTGGTGATTCTAACACAAATTCTCACAAGGTCAGAACCAATATTAAAAAAGCACATGACACTGATTAAGATAACAGCAAGATTTTCGTGATAGCCTATTTTATGAACACTCATGCTTCAAGTTTCCCTAACATTGACCTTGTTTATTTACAGGAGTTGCCAAGCTATACTTCAAATTATTTAGCGTAAAACCCAAAAAGTATTCTTTGTCTAATTAATGTTTTTATTATCTGAATTTTAATTTCGCGACATCATTACCTGAAGGCTGCTGATAAATATCAAGCTTAAAATATTTAGCTGATGCATTTATATACTCAAAAATCTCAGATTGCGTTTCTTCATATTCTACCCATGTTGTCGCTCTGGTAAAACAGTATAACTCTACGGGTAATCCCATGGGTGTTGGTGGCATTGTTCTTATCACTAAATACATATCAGGCCTAACATCACCACGCATTTTTATCCAATTTAACATGTACTTTCTAAATAACTGTAAATTGGTCACCCCTTTTGTTTCTAGCCATGCATTAATATCACCAATTTCTTCTTCTTTGCCTTCAAGCATTGTTTCTATGCTCTTACGAAGATGTGCAGTATTTTTTAATTCAAGGACTAATTCTTCCGTTGCAAATGAAATCGAAGATTGGTCAATATAAAAGCTACGTTTAATCCGACGCCCTCCAGATGAAAACATCGGTTGCCAGTTAGTATATTTTTCTGTCAAAAAATCCTTTGTCGGAATACGTGAAATCGTGTTATCCCAATTACGGACTGTGATAGTGTGTAATGCGATATCAATCACCTCACCACTGATATTACTACTTGGCAGTTCTATCCAATCATAAAGCTTTAAAACTTTACCGTTAGAAATAAGAATGTTGGCAACAAATGAGATAAGAGTATGTTGAAAAACAAACATTAATACCGCAGCAATAGCACCAAAACTTGAGATAATAATAAGTGGTGATTGTTCAGTAAAAAGTGCAATGATCAGGATAAAAGAAATTATCCAAACGACGATTTTGGCAATTTCAATATAACCTTTAATGGAATTATTCCGATGCCACGCCTTTTTTGCATGTCTAATGTTAAAAATATCGAGAGCATTATTAAGCAATGAGGCAATATTGATAATAATAAAAGCACGAGCAACCGTCTCAAAGATAACATTCATCTCATGTGAAAAAGATGGTAATAACTGATTAATATAAAGAACTAATGTTACTGCAACTATAGAAGCACTCTTTTTAGCAATGTCTTCTATCGTTTCTTCATCTGAAAGTTCAGTAAATAAAAAAAGCAATCGCTTTGCAATCCGACGGAAAATCATCTTGGCGAGAAACCATACCACCAGCAACACAACAACTAAGAATATTGTGGTAAATATCTGCTTTGATGTTATGAAATCATAAACTTCAATGAGTTTTTCCATAAATTGCGTTATACCTTTTTTGAGTCTTTTCCAACCTTAAAACGAATGCCACTTAAATAGTAACTAAATGCCTATTTCGCATAAGAACAGACATCCATTGTCTCATTTATTTAATTTAAATAAACATCATGATTGAATTATTGATGCTTTTCTAAGTTTTAAACACTTAAAAAGTTAAATATCTCAGTTTTTAATTTTAACATAAAAACAAGATGCAATAAAAAAGACGGATATAATCCGCCTTTTTCGTTAACTTCAACATATCACTTATTTTTTATTTGCTGTACCACTGACTGATTCAATCGTGTTATCTACAAATTCTGATTCAGGTCGAACCACACTGACTAATTTAAAGATTAAGCTTAAAACAATACCCACTACTGTTGCTAAAGCCATACCTTTTAATTCAGCCGCACCAATGTGAATTGAAGCACCACTCACACCAACAATCAGAATAATGGCAGTTAATATCAAGTTTTGCGGTTTGTTGTAATCCACTTTTGAATCTAACAAAACACGAATACCTGATGCACCAATGACACCATAAAGTAATAAAGATACTCCACCCATCACTGGAACAGGAACAGCAGCAATAGCGGCGGCTAATTTACCCACACAGGATAATAAGATTGCAAATATTGCTGCGCCACCAATAACCCACGAGCTATAGACTTTGGTAATTGCCATAACACCAATATTTTCACCATATGTGGTATTTGGCGTTGAACCAAAAAAACCAGAAATAATGGTAGAGAAACCGTTTGCGAACATAGAACGATGTAAGCCCGGATTTTTCATTAAATCGCGTTGCACAATATTTGCTGTCACAACAAGGTGACCAACGTGTTCAGCAATAACCACTAATGCCGCAGGAAGAATAATAAAGATAGCACTCCATTCAAAACGTGGTGAATAGAATGTTGGTAGTGCAAACCAATTAGCTTCTTTAATAGGCGTTACATCAACAACCCCTAAGAAGAAAGAAAGTGCATAACCCGCTAATACCCCTATAAGAATAGGAATAATTGCAAGGAATCCTCTAAACATCACTGAACCTAAAATAGTGACACCTAAAGTAACCATAGAGATAAGCAATGTTTGATTATCAACTGGTGCATCTGCACTTGGTAATAAACCCGCCATTCCTGCTGCGGTTCCTGCTAACTCTAAACCAATAACGGCAACGATTGCGCCCATTGCCGCAGGTGGGAACATCACATTAATCCAGCCTCGCCCTGCTATTTTTACAATACCTGCCACAAGACAAAATAACACGCCACAGACGATGAATCCCCCAAGTGCTAATTCATACCCTAATGGTAACAGCAAAAGCACAGGTGAGATAAACGCAAAACTTGAACCTAAATAAGCAGGAATGCGTCCTTTACAAATAAAGAGATAAAGCAGGGTTCCGATCCCGTTAAATAACAATATTGTTGCCGGATTAACTTTAAATAATATTGGCACAAGTACGGTAGCGCCAAACATTGCAAACAGATGCTGAAGGCTCAACGGAATTGTTTGTAATAATGGTGGGCGCTCTTCTACCCCGATTGCACGACGAGTCATGCTTACGACCTCTCTTTAATATGAATGTAAAATTGGTTTGTATTTTTAACTTCATACTCGTCTTACTTTAAGTCGCCATGTTGCTGACTAGACCCACTCGCTCTAGCCATCTAACTGCACCTTAAAATATTTAGAGTATAGAACAAATAAGTGGTCCAAAAAAAAGCCGACTATCAAAGTCGGCTTAATTATTATTTTGTACCAAATATCTTATCACCAGCATCGCCAAGACCTGGAACGATGTACCCATGCTCATTAAGATGGCTATCAACCGATGCAGTGTATAACTCCACATCTGGATGAGCTTCTTCTAATGCCTTAATACCTTCTGGAGCAGCAACCAGTACTAATACTTTAATTGAAGTACAGCCCGCATTTTTTAATAAATCAATTGTGGCAATCATAGAGCCGCCTGTTGCTAACATAGGGTCAACAACAAGAGCCATACGCTCTTCAATATTGGATGCTAATTTCTGGAAGTAAGGGACGGGTTTTAAGGTTTCTTCATCGCGGTAAACGCCAACAACACTGATTCGGGCACTAGGAATATTTTCTAATACTCCATCCATCATCCCGATACCTGCACGGAGGATAGGAACTACTGTGATTTTTTTTCCTTTAATCTGTTCTATCTCTACCGGACCACACCAACCTTCAATTGTTACCGTCTCTGTTGCTAAATCGGCGGTAGCTTCATACGTCAGTAGACTGGAAACTTCTGAAGCCAGTTCACGAAAGCGCTTAGTGCTTATATCATGATCTCGCATCAGCCCCAATTTATGTTGAATGAGTGGGTGTTTTACCTCAACGATCTTCATAATTTCTCCTAATGTACGACGCAGCCTGACAAAAAAATCGCGAGATTATACCGCTTTTTTGCCAACATTCCATCGTTTTTCTATTGATATTGATCAAGCGCACAGCTTTTAACCACGCCAACATGAATAATTGTGACCCAGAAAGAAGATCCTCGCAAACGTTTGCTTTGCCTGTTAGAATAGCGCCCGCACACATTTTTTCTTAACAGCAACTTGCCGTGAGGGCTCTACGTGACTAACAAATCCTCTCTCAGCTATAAAGATGCCGGTGTCGATATTGATGCAGGTAATGCTTTAGTCGATCGTATCAAAGGTGTAGTAAAAGAAACTCGCCGTCCTGAAGTTATGGGGGGGTTAGGTGGTTTTGGTGCACTATGTGCAATTCCATCTAAATACCGCGAACCTATTTTAGTTTCAGGCACCGATGGTGTAGGTACAAAACTCCGCCTTGCGATGGATTTAAATCGCCATGATGACATCGGTATTGATTTAGTCGCAATGTGTGTCAACGATTTAATTGTTCAAGGCGCCGAACCCCTTTTCTTCCTTGACTACTATGCCACAGGAAAATTAGATGTCGATACCGCAGCACGAGTTGTAACAGGTATCGCTGAAGGTTGTAAACAATCAGGCTGTGCGTTAGTGGGTGGCGAAACAGCAGAAATGCCCGGTATGTATCATGGCAATGATTATGATATCGCAGGCTTTTGTGTTGGCGTGGTTGAAAAGTCAGAGATTATTGATGGCAGTAAAGTTAAAGCAGGTGATGCATTAATTGCTTTAGCATCCAGTGGCCCTCATTCTAATGGCTATTCATTAGTCAGAAAAATTCTTGAAGTCAGTAATACACAAGCAGATAGCACATCATTAGGTGACAAATCACTTGCTGATCACCTATTAGCGCCTACACGTATTTACGTGAAATCACTGCTGTCATTAATTGAGAATGTTGATATTCATGCAGTTGCACATATTACAGGTGGCGGTTTTTGGGAAAATATTCCTCGCGTACTACCTGAAAATACGCAAGCTCGCATCGAAAGTCACAGTTGGGAATGGCCGATTGTCTTCAAGTGGTTACAAGAAGCAGGACAAGTTAGCACACATGAAATGTACCGCACCTTTAACTGTGGTGTCGGACTATTAATTGCAGTTAACCCAAATGATGTTGAAAAAACATTAGCACACCTTGCAAAATGTGGTGAAAATGCATGGCTCATCGGTGAAATTGCACCACAAGCCGCAGGTGAAGCACAAGTTATTATTAACTAATGAAAACATGTGAATGAAAAATATCGTTGTCCTTATTTCAGGAAACGGCAGCAACCTACAGGCGATTATTGACGCCTGTAGGGCACATAAAATCACAGGTAATGTGGTTGCTGTCTTCAGCAATAAAGCGGATGCTTTTGGCCTTGAACGAGCAAAAAAGGCTGAGATCCCAGCCTATTTTGTTGATCCAACCGAATTTAATGATAGAGCTGATTACGATAAAGCGCTAATAGAAAAAATTGATGCTTATCAGCCTGATATTGTGGTTTTAGCAGGTTTCATGCGCATTCTATCATCTTATTTTGTCACTCATTATCAGCATAAATTATTAAATATTCATCCTTCTTTGCTTCCTAAATATCCAGGGCTGCATACTCATCGCCAAGTTTTAGCAAATAAAGATTCTTTTCATGGCGTTACCGTCCATTTTGTTACAGAAGAACTTGACGGTGGCCCAATGATTATTCAGGCACGTATTCCTGTTTTGCCGGATGACACTGAACAATCATTACAAGCTAAAATACAAATAGAAGAGTATCGAATCTACCCATTAGCGATCAGCTGGTTAGCTGAAGACCGATTGACTATGAAGAATAATCAAGCTTTCCTTGATGATATCGCGTTGTTCGACAGCCTTGATTAACTATTTCGCTTAAGCTAAAAAGTCACATTGTGCTACACTGTAGCCCGCGTGACTTTTTTTTGTGTCACCCTTTTCTCTTTTTTATTCAATGCATTCACCGAGGTGCTTATGTCCGGTGGTAGGAAAGTTCCACCTATAAAATTACGTCCTCTCGAACGAGAAGATCTCTCTTTTGTCCATCAACTTGATAACAATGCCAGCGTTATGCGCTATTGGTTTGAAGAGCCTTATGAGGCTTTTATTGAGTTAAGTGACTTATATGAAAAACATATTCACGACCAAAGTGAACGCCGCTTTATTGCTGAAAGTGAAGGCACTAAAGTGGGACTTGTCGAGTTGGTTGAAATTGATTATGTTCATCGTCGTGCCGAATTCCAAATTATCATTGCACCTGCACATCAGGGTCATGGCTATGCCGCAAGAGCTGCAAAATTGGCGATGGATTATGCTTTTTCTGTACTTAATTTATACAAACTCTATTTAATCGTTGATAAAGAGAATGCTAAAGCGATTCATATTTATGAAAAGCTTGGCTTTAAAAAAGAAGGTGATTTAATAGATGAGTTTTTTGTTAACGGTGCCTATCGTTCTGCAATTAGAATGTGTACATTCCAAGCACCTTATTTTGAGCAAAAAGCCAAAGAAGCAAAACCCGAAAATTTTGTCAAACCGGGTGCGACTATTAAGCAACATGTCTGATTTATTCAGATATTAAGATTTAACTTTAACCCTAGTTGGAGTTCAGATGTCCCAGGAACGACTCTATATTGATAAAGAGATCAGTTGGCTTGCGTTTAATGAACGTGTATTACAAGAGGCGGCTGACAAACGAAACCCGTTAATTGAAAGAGTCAGGTTTCTGGGGATCTATTCAAATAATCTTGATGAGTTCTATAAAGTCCGTTTTGCTGATGTTAAACGCCGTATCTTAATTAATGAAGAGCGAGGCTCTCGCTCTGCTTCAAGTCATGCTCGCCATCTTATCAAAAAAATTCAGTCAAAAGTGGCTAAAGCTGACCAAGAGTTTGATGCTTTATATAACGATTTATTGCTTGAGATGGCACGAAATCAAATCTTCTTAATCAATGAACGTCAAATCTCACCTAATCAACAAATCTGGTTACGCCAATATTTTCGCCAAAACTTAAGAAAACACATTACGCCCATTTTAATTAATCCTGAAACCAATTTGGTTGAGTTTCTTAAAGACGACTATACCTATTTGGCCGTTGAAATTGCACAAGGGCAAACTATTCATTACGCCTTATTAGAAATTCCATCAGATAAAGTTCCTCGCTTTGTTATTCTGCCAACGGATCAAGGACGTAGTAAGAAAAAATCCATGATTTTATTGGATAATATTTTACGTTACTGCCTTGATGAAGTTTTTAAAGGTTTTTTTGATTATGACTCATTGAATGCTTATTCTATGAAAATGACGCGAGATGCGGAGTACGATCTTGCGACAGAAATGGAATCAAGTTTACTTGAAATGATGTCCTCAACCTTAAAACAACGTCTTACCGCAGAGCCTGTGCGTTTTGTTTACCAACGTGATATGCCAGATGAAATGGTAGCATTACTACGCAGTAAATTAGGTTTATCAAATAACGACTCCGTTATTGCAGGGGGACGTTATCATAACTTTAAAGACTTTATTAACTTTCCAAATGAAGGTAGTAAATTTCTATTAAATAAACCTATTCCACGTTTACGCCATATTTGGTTTGATAATTTCCGTAATGGTTTTGACGCCATTAGGGAACGTGATGTCTTGCTTTATTATCCTTATCATACTTTTGAGCATGTGCTGGAATTGTTGCGCCAAGCCTCTTTTGACCCAAGCGTTATTTCAATCAAAATCAATATTTACCGTGTTGCAAAAGACTCTCGAATTATAGATTCCATGATCCATGCAGCACACAACGGTAAACGAGTCACTGTGGTTGTAGAGTTACAAGCTCGTTTTGATGAAGCGGCCAATATTCATTGGGCAAAACGCCTAACAGAAGCGGGTGTTCACGTTATATTCTCAGCTCCAGGTTTAAAAATTCATGCGAAATTATTTATTATTTCTCGCTTAGAAGATGGTGAAATTATTCGCTATGCCCATATTGGTACTGGGAATTTTAACGAAAAAACAGCGCGCCTTTATACTGACTATTCGCTCTTAACTGCGAATACTGAAATTACCAATGAAGTACGTCGCGTTTTTAGTTTTATAGAAAACCCTTATCGCCCTGTGATTTTTGAGCATTTGATGGTTTCACCTCAAAATTCACGAACTCTTTTAAACCAACTAATTACTAATGAAATTCACAGTGCTCAAGCAGGGCATCCCGCTGGGATTACATTAAAAGTGAATAATTTAGTCGATGAAGAGTTGGTTAATCGTCTTTATGACGCATCAGAAGCGGGAGTCAAAGTCCGGCTTTTAGTGCGAGGCATGTGCTCTTTAGTTCCTAATCAGCCAGGATTTAGTGAGAATATTCAAGTTACCAGTATCGTTGATCGTTTTTTAGAACATGATCGCGTTTATGTTTTTACTAATAAAGGTGATGAAAAAATCTTCTTATCTTCTGCCGATTGGATGACGCGAAATCTTGACTATCGTATTGAAGTTGCAGTGGCTTTGCTTGATCCTCAACTGAAACAACGTGTTCTTGATATATTAGATATTCAATTTAATGACACCGTTAAAGCGCGTTTTATTGATAAAGATTTAACAAATAACTATGTTCCTCGTGGAAATAAACGTAAAATTCGTTCCCAGCTTGCTGTCTATGAGTACATTAAATTGTTAGAACAACCCGGATCACGAGCGTAATTTTATGCCTTTATCACAAGATGACTCTTCACCACGTCCTTTAGAAATTGCAGCTATTGACCTCGGTTCTAATAGTTTTCATATGATAATTGCGCGCGTTGTTAATGGCGCATTGCAAGTGTTAAGTCGCTTAAAACAGCGTGTTTATCTCGCTGATGGCCTTGACGATAATAATGAATTAAGCGAAGAGTCTATGTTACGTGGGCTTTCCGCCCTTTCTCTTTTTGCTGAAAGGTTACAGGGCTTTCCTGCCGAAAATGTTACTGTCGTTGGCACACATACATTGCGTGTTGCGACTAACGCTAAAGTCTTTCTCCAACGGGCAAAAGAAGTTATCCCTTACCCTATCGAAATTATTTCTGGACATGAAGAAGCACGACTTATCTTTATGGGCGTTGAACATACACAATCAGAAAAAGGTCGAAAACTCGTTATTGATATTGGTGGTGGCTCAACAGAATTGGTTATTGGTGAAAACTTTGAACCGATCTTAATTGAAAGCCAGCGCATGGGTTGTGTCAGTTTTAGTCGTCAATTTTTTCCTGAGCAAAAAATTAGTGAATCTGCTTTTCGTAAAGCACGAGAAAAAGCAGCACGTAAAATGGAAAAAATGGCATGGCAATATAAAATGACGGGATGGGATGTTGCTTTAGGCGCATCGGGCACCATTAAAGCGGCTCATGAGATCTTAGTTGAGTTTGGCGAAAAAGACGGTGTTATCACCCCCGAACGTCTACTTATGTTAACAAAACAAGTGTTGCGCTTTAAGAAATTTAAAGACATCTCATTACCGGGGTTATCCGATGAGCGTAAGCATGTTTTTGTACCAGGCTTGGCTATTTTATGCGGTATTTTTGATTCTTTAGGATTAAAAGCACTACACCTATCTGATGGTGCTCTACGTGAAGGTGTGCTTTATGAAATGGAAGGCAGATTTCGCCATCAAGATATTCGCCAACGTACAGCAAAAAGCCTTGCCGAGCACTATAATATTGATAGAGAGCAAGCAAAACGTGTACTTGAAACCATGCAGTCCCTTTACGAACAATGGGCGCAACAAAATCCTAAACTCGTTCGCCCTGATCTAGAAGCCATTTTAGTTTGGGCTGTCATGTTACATGAGGTCGGATTAAGCATTAATTTAAGTGGATTGCACCGCCATTCTGCTTATATCCTTTCAAATACAGATTTGCCAGGTTTTAACCAAGAACAACAGCTATTATTAACAACCTTAGTTCGCTATCACAGAAAAGGGATTAAGCTAGATGAATTGCCTAAATTTAATCTTTATAAAAAGAAACAATATTTCCCACTCGTACAAATACTTAGATTAGCAACTTTACTTAATAATCAGCGACAATCGACGACAAAACCAGCATCTTTGCGTTTAGCTACTGATGAAAATCATTGGACTCTTTATTTTCCTAAAAAATATCTTTCCGATAACACATTGATGGAGTTGGATTTAGAAAAAGAACAAGAGCATTGGCAGTCAGTTCCGGGCTGGAAACTAGATATAAAAGAGGAATCTGCTTAACAATATGATATTATAAAGAAAAAGACGCTAGTCAATGCGTCTTTTGTTGCATCTATCATACAACAACTATCACATAACAACATAGGTTTGATTTGTGACCATAATATGAACATCACCAACGCAATATTGTTCAAGATTCATATTTTTTATACGGAGAAGACCGATAATCATCCTAAAATGGAATAATTAGTGTCAATGGTTATCTCCCTCGTAAGAATTAAAAAGGAATAACATGTCTCAAACAGCTATCAACAATGATACTGCGGCTGCCATCAATCCGTATTCACAAAAAGTGGCACTCCTGCGTCAGCAAATTTTGAGTATCTTTCTTGAAGATGATCAATTTGTTGAAACCGTTTTAGGGGAAGCAAGTGAAAATGATAGGCTGAGCCACCACGAACTTCATGAAAAAATCACCACTGTTCGAGAATTACTACAAGATCTACACGCGGCAGATATTGCAGATATTCTTGAAGCCCTTCCCTATGACGAGCGTCTCGCATTGTGGCATTTGGTTGATAATAATGAACGTGGTGCTGTTTTAGTCGAAGCGTCTGTCGCCGTTTGGGACAGCTTAATTAAAGATATGACCGACCGTGAATTATTACGATCGGTCGCCACATTACATGTGGATGAGCAAGCGTACATTGCAGAGCACTTACCACGCGATACAATGCGTCGCCTTCTTACCTATTTAGAACCAAGCCTGCGTAATAGGATAAGAGAAGTCCTGCAATATCCAAAAGACAGCGTTGGTCAAATGATGGACTTTGAGTTCGTCACTGTGCGAGGCAATGTCACGTTAAAAACTGTACAACGCTATTTACGCCAACGAGGCTCTATTCCTGAAGCAACGGATAAAATTTTCGTTATCGATAATAAAAATCATCTGTTGGGCGAACTTCCATTAACCACTGTTTTAACGCAATCTCCTGACAAACTTGTATCAGATGTAATGAAAACAGATACTGTGAGCTTTATGCCAGAAGAAAAAGGCGAAGATGCGGCGGGTGCGTTCGAACGTTATGACTTAATTTCAGCCGCTGTGGTTGATAGCAATGGTCTTCTTATGGGGCGATTAACTGTTGAAGATATCGTTGATAACATGCATGAAGAGAGCGATACCAATATTCGTCGTATGGGGGGGTTGAGCCCAGAAGAGGACGTTTTCGCTCCAGTTGGACAAGCCGTTAAAACACGTTGGACTTGGCTTGCTATCAACTTATGTACCGCTTTCGTTGCCTCTCGTGTTATTGGTGTCTTTGAAGATACTATCTCACAATTAGTTGCGCTTGCCACACTAATGCCTATTGTTGCAGGTATTGGAGGTAACACGGGTAATCAAACTATTACAATGATTGTACGTGCCTTAGCACTGCACCAAATTCAAACCGGAAGCTTCTCATTCTTAATTTTAAGAGAGCTTGGTGTCGCCCTTATTAACGGTATTGTTTGGGGAGGGATAATGGGAATTGTCACTTTCCTCCTCTATGGCGACCTTGCTATGGGTGCGGTAATGACAATGGCGATGGTATTAAACCTCTTAATGGCTGCCATGATGGGTGTACTGATCCCAATGACCATGATTAAATTAGGTAAAGATCCTGCAATTGGTTCAAGCGTTATGATAACCGCAATTACAGATACAGGTGGTTTCTTTATTTTCTTAGGTTTAGCCACTATCTTCCTAGTTTAAAATCACGCAATAATACGTTATTACACTAACGCCACTGTTAATAAAATACAGTGGCGTTTTTTTGTGTGACTAACAATAAATAATTAAACCGTTGTTGAAAGGTAATAGTAAACAAGTAGCAATACGATGATCAGCGATGTGATAAACGTTTTTTTAACAGAAGCACTCAGTGCATAATTATCAGTGTGTTTAGTGTTATTTAGTATGGTTTTTAACGCTAAACCACCACCTAATGCAACGATAGAAAGTGAGGCAAACAGAACAATTGCAGCTAAGAGAATAGCACTCATTGAGATAGAGACCATAAATCCTCCGACATATCAATTGACTTACTGTTGTAATTATAATCAAAAATAACTTTTTTGATGCTTATTTTTGTTTTTATTTTTTTATTTGAGAGACTGTTCTAAAAAATCACATTATGCATAAAAACACAAAAATATGATTATGATTATAAATTTAAATGGCATTAAATTTCACAAATTATTAATTATTTGAATTTCAAAACCACGGAAGGCGAATTTAACATATAGTAGAATATGCTAATAATCTATTTCCTATCAGATCATATCTTTCACTATTAATACGAATAACTTTCTTAATTATCTAATAATAACTTTTTTTACAAAAAATAATAAATTAAATTCATAGCGCTTTTATTATTTAATTGTTTATTTAAAGCATAATAAATATATTCAATATCACCTCGTTTTTATTTAGAGATATTAAAATCCATCCCAAAAACAATAATACGTAATATTTTTACATTATATATAATAACTTCAATTTATTAATATAATATATTACAAAAACTAAACAATTAAGATATTAAACCCACAAATTAGTGACTTTTAAGTCTATTTAATTGTTTTATTTTAACCTATTTACATCATTAAGAGCTTCCTGTTATAACTTAAACCATCATCACAACATTATTCTTTCTCACGTAAATAGCCTATAAATAACCATCTACTGTTATTTATTTCCACCCTGTTTTATTTGCTGATCCTAAAAGAATATATTTGTGACTTTATTAGTTATTAATTTTATCACGATGATTATTATAGGTTGTTATTATGACATCACAATCACACTCCACTCAGCCGTTGAGTCAACCTACGGCAAGACCATTAAATCGCAACGACTATAAAACGTTGGGTTTATCCTCACTAGGAGGAACTTTGGAGTTCTATGATTTCGTAATCTTCGTGTTCTTTACGAAAACATTGAGCCACTTGTTCTTTCCTGGTGATAACGCCTTTATTGCACAGATGCAGACATTGGGTATTTTTGCAGCCGGTTATCTTGCTCGTCCTTTGGGTGGCATCATTATGGCACACTACGGCGATATTATTGGCCGTAAACGTATGTTTACTTTAAGTATCTTTTTAATGGCCGTTCCAACATTAATTATTGGTTTATTACCTACTTATGCCAGCATTGGCGTCGCTGCTCCATTATTGCTGTTATTGATGCGTATCATGCAAGGTGCTGCTATTGGTGGTGAAATGCCAGGTGCTTGGGTCTTTATTGCAGAACATACGCCAAAACAACGTTATGGTTTGGGTGTTGGGACATTAACGTCAGGTATTACGGGCGGTATTTTATTAGGATCGATCGTCGCAATTATCGTTCAGCGTAGTTATAGCGCTCAGGAAGTTAATGATTTTGCTTGGCGTATTCCCTTTATTTTAGGTGGGATATTTGGCTTAATTTCTGTTTACTTACGTCGTTTCTTGCAAGAAACTCCTATCTTTAAAGAGATGGCCGCAAAAAAAGCCTTAGCACAAGAAATGCCTGTAATTTCAGTCATTAAAAACCATAAACAAGCGTGTTTAATTACAGCTGTATTAACTTGGTCTTTATCAACAGCCATTGTTGTCACCATATTGATGACACCTAGTGTAATTGTTGAAGGGATTTACAAAATTGATAGAACCACCTCATTGGAAGCGAACTGTGTTGCAACATTAACCTTAACTTTAGGTTGTATCTTCTGGGGCTGGATTGGCGACAAATTAGGAACACGAGTTTCAATGACATTATCATGGGGTGGCTTGATTGTTACTGCATTCCATTTCTATGGCAGTTTAGATACAGCAATGTCAGGTTTTCAGTTAGCATTTAATTATGGATTGATGGGCTTTTTTGTTGGTGCGATTGCTACAACACCAATTGTTAGTACAAGAGCATTTCCACCATCAATTCGTTTTTCAGGGTTGTCTTTTGCTTACAATATGGCTTATGCCGTGTTTGGTGGATTAACCCCAATGTTAACTGGTGCATGGTTAGAAAAGACAGCAATGGCGGGTGCCTATTATGTCGCTGGAGTCTCATTCTTAGCAATTGCTGTCGCATTCTTACCTTTAGCTTATAAAGGTTGGACTGCGGTAAAGCCAACTACTCGTGAAAAAGACGTTGCATTACAAATTGATAAAGTAGTTGGTTAAGTCTTTATCAATGTATAAATATGCTCTATTAATATCCCCTTACACAATACCGCCCTTAATATGGGCGGTATTTTTTTGTGCTACATTTTATGGTAACAAATACAAAAAAGGATGCCTTTTGGCATCCTCTATTTTCTTCAGCTTTCGTTTTTTAATGCTACAAATTATTGTGTCATTTTACTCAGCATTGGTGCAGTTAAAAGCATTAAGATTGCAATAACACCTGTCACAATACCGATTTGTAGGAAGACACTGCTATAGATTTCTAATGAGGCATGTGCGCTTTGAACATCTTCTGGTACCGCCATTAAACTTGCAACTTTACCTGCAATAATTGCAGCGGCTGCCGAAGTTAAGAACCAAGCACCCATGATAAAACCCATTAAACGCTGTGGTACAAGTTGAGCAACCATTGCAAGGCCAAGCCCAGAAATCATTAACTCACCAATACTTTGGAAACCATAGCTTGCTACTAACCACCATGAAGAGACAATACCTGCTTCATTTGCCATGCTTGCACCCAGTGGTAACACTAAGAATGCAGTCGCACTTAAGAACATCCCTACGGTGAACTTATATGGCATTGGTAGTTTATCACCCATAAAGTTATACACAGCCGCTAATAATGGGCTTGCTAACATGATCCAGAATGGATTAAGTGACTGGAATTGCTCTGGTTGAACACTGAAACCTAAAAGGGAATGTTCAACATTATGGATTGCGAAGAAGTTTAAAGACGTTGGCATTTGATCGTAAAGAACAAAGAAGACCACAGCTTCAACCATCAGTAAAAACGCCACAATCATCTTACGGCGAGCAGCCCCTTTCATCATAAAGGTTTCACGCGCAAAAATTAGGATGATACCTAATGAGATCACAGCTAAAGACCAACTTGCGACTTCATTATTATGCAATAACCATGTTGATAGTGCAGTTAATGCAACAATCCCCACCAGCGTTAATAATAATTTTGAATAGTTAAGCGGTTCAAAATCAGGTCTAGAACCTTTATCTTTGATCCAACCACGGCAAACCATAAAGTTTGCTAAGGTGATCAGCATACCTACAACACTTAAGGCAAATGCTACATCCCAACCATAATTAGCTGCTAACCATGGTGTTGCTAACATAGATAAGAACGAGCCTACGTTGATAGACATATAGTACATCGTAAATGCACCGTCTAATTGCGGATCGTTTTTCTCATAACAGGTTGCAAGTAATGAGGATGGATTTGCTTTAAATAAACCATTACCTACAGCAATGGTTGCAAGCCCCCAATAAATCACATCTTTATCGTGATCTGAGAAAGCCACCATTGCATAACCAATTGCCAGAACTATAGCACCGAGGATTATAACCCTTTTTGTACCAAGGACTTTATCACCCAGCCATCCACCGATAGCAACAAAACCATAAACCAATGCGGTAAATGCAGCAAAAACGGTGATTGCTTCTGCCTCACCCATGCCCAGCATTTTAACCAGATAAACGGCCATGATCCCTTGTAGACCGTAATAGCCAAAACGTTCCCATAATTCGATTGAGAAGATGAGATAAAATGCGCGAGGCTGTTTAAATGCATTCAGGCTCGGTTTTTGTCCATCGTCAGGTGTGTTTGCAGTTGACACTAAAAACCTCTAATTATTTTATTACGCCTTTATATTTAGGCTAATTTTTACAAAAATGATTATTTTAAGACAGAGTTAAAGCTCGGTGAATTTCATACTGGATTGTTATTCTTTGAAAAGAGTTCAAACACAGAGAAAAACAAGGTTGGCATTCTATCACTGGAAAGCATAATTATCTAAGAATTATAACTAACTATTGCGTTTTATCATAGTTACAGGCATTTGTACAAAATAGTTATGCGATTAAAAAAGCATCAAGCAAAATAACTTACTGATTATCAATAAATTATTTTCTACTTAATTATCCCTATATAAACAATTAAGCCACGCTGTTGTTTGTCTGTTTTTTAATAAATAATGGCTTATTGAATAACAACGATAAAATAATGCCAGTATCATTTCATTTTAACTGCTTAAAATAACGCCAATAAAACACATTCCTTGACTTAATTTCCATATTTCCTCCATTTTTAACTGTGTAGAAACAGGTAGAATGTCACTATTCCAAAATTTCATTTCAGTATTTCTGATTAGCTAGTTGCCAGTGGGATCACAAAAGTAATGAATAAAAATAAAAATGCTAAAAAAAGAATTTCTCTTATTATCGCTTTAATCATCGTAGCCGCAGGTGCTTACGCCTATTGGCAATTTAATGCAGCAAAAACAGCTACAGCTGAAAATAAAGGAACTCAAGCAACAAGCTCACAAAGTCGAAGCACAACTGGATCTCGTCGCCCTCCTATGCCGCCCGTTCAGGTCGCAACATCAATACAAGAAGATGTGCCTCAATTTTTATCGGCTTTAGGTACAGTGAAAGCAACCAATAGCGTCACGGTGACAAGTCGAGTTGAAGGTCAATTAATGGCTTTGCATTTCACGGAAGGGCAACACGTTCAACAAGGTGATTTATTAGCAGAAATTGACTCTCGTCCATTTGAAGTGCAATTAGCCCAAGCCAAAGGACAACTTGCAAAAGATCAAGCCACATTAGCTAACGCACGTCTTGATTTAGCACGTTATCAGAAGTTGGCAAAAACTAATTTAGTCTCACAACAAGAGTTGGATAATCAGCAAGCCTTAGTGAAACAGTCAGAAGCGAGCATTCGTATTGATGAGGCTACGATCAGTAATGCGCAACTGCAATTAACTTACAGTAAAATTACAGCACCGATTTCAGGTCGAGTGGGTTTAAAACAAGTTGATGTGGGTAACTATATTTCAGGTGGTTCATCAACGCCGATTGTGGTTATTAATCAAATGGACCCTGTTGATCTGCTTTTTACATTGCCAGAACAAGATTTAGCAAAAGTCATTCAAGCACGTAAAAACAATACTGATTTGCCTGTCACTGCATTAGACAGAAATAACCAATTTGAATTAGCTCAAGGAAAATTATTTAGTGTTGATAACCAAATTGATGCTACAACTGGCACTATTAAGTTAAAAGCGCGCTTCCCACAACAAGAGACAACATTATTTCCTAATCAATTCGTCAATGTCCGTCTTTATGTCACCACATTAGAAAAAGCAGTTGTTATTCCGAATGCTGCTTTGCAAATGGGTAATGAAGGTCACTTTGTTTGGATTGTGGATAACGAAAATAAAGTGAGCAAATTACGCGTAGAAATTGCCTTACAAAATGCAGAAAAAGTTGTGATAGCGTCTGGTTTATCAGCAGATCAGCGTGTTGTAACGGATGGTGTGGATAGATTAACACAAGGTGCAAAAGTCGAAATCGTGACACCTTCTGTACCAAAGACTCAAGAAAATAACCGTGTAGTTGCGGAGAAAGCGTAATGACCGAAAAAACACACGGTACAGGTGGAGGACCATCTCGCCTATTTATTCTGCGCCCTGTTGCAACAACCCTTTTTATGGTCGCCATACTGTTAGCAGGGATTGTCGGCTATCGTATGTTGCCTGTGTCTGCCTTACCTGAAGTTGATTATCCAACTATTCAGGTTGTTACTCTCTATCCTGGAGCAAGCCCTGATGTAATGACATCAGCTGTCACTGCACCACTTGAACGCCAATTTGGGCAGATGTCTGGGTTAAAACAGATGTCATCACAAAGTTCTGGTGGTGCATCGGTGATCACACTGATGTTCCAATTAACCTTACCATTAGATGTTGCAGAGCAAGAGGTACAAGCTGCGATAAATGCAGCGACGAATCTACTCCCCTCCGATTTGCCTTACCCACCGATTTACAGCAAAGTAAACCCAGCTGATCCACCAATTTTAACTTTAGCGGTAACTAGCTCAACATTACCGATGACACAGTTGCAAGATATGGTTGAAACCCGTATTTCGCAAAAAATTTCACAAGTTAATGGTGTTGGTTTAGTCGCTTTAGCGGGTGGCCAGCGCCCCGCAGTTAGAGTCAAACTCAATGCACAAGCTGCGGCGTCTTACGGTTTAGATAGCGAAAAAATTCGTGTAGCAATCAATAATGCGAACGTTAACTCAGCGAAAGGAAGCCTTGATGGCCCTACTCGCTCTGTAACCTTATCGGCTAATGACCAAATGAAATCATTAGAAGATTATCGCCAACTTATCGTTGCCTATAAAAATGATGCGCCTATTCGTTTATCTGATATCGCAACTATCGAACAAGCGCCTGAAAATAATCAGTTAGGTGCATGGGCCAACAATGAACAGGCGATTATTATAAATGTTCAACGTCAACCCGGCGTTAACGTTATTGATACCACTGATAATATTCGTAATTTATTACCAGATTTAGTCTCTAATTTACCTAAATCAGTGAATGTTGAGATCTTAACTGATAGAACCACAACGATCCGCGCGTCAGTTAAAGATGTGCAATTTGAGCTTGGTTTAGCTATCGCCCTTGTGGTGATGGTAATTTATCTCTTTTTACGTAATGGTGTCGCAACCTTAATTCCAAGCATTGCCGTACCACTTTCATTAGTTGGTACATTCGCAGTGATGTATTTCTGCGGTTTTTCTGTCAATAATCTCACTTTAATGGCATTAACGATTGCCACAGGCTTTGTTGTCGATGACGCCATTGTTGTGATTGAAAATATCTCCCGCTACCTTGAGCGTGGTGATAAACCATTAACTGCAGCACTAAAAGGGGCTGGTGAAATTGGTTTTACCATTATTTCGCTTACTTTCTCTCTTATTGCTGTACTGATCCCTCTGTTATTTATGGGGGATATTGTTGGTCGCTTATTTAGAGAGTTTGCAATCACCCTTGCAGTCGCCATTTTAATATCTGCGGTGGTTTCGCTAACATTAACGCCAATGATGTGTGCACGATTGCTAAAACCTGAAAATGAAATCAAACACAATCGTTTTGAAATAGCATGTGAACACTTTTTTGAAAAGATGATTGCCGTGTATGCCGTTTGGCTAAAACGTGTATTAAACCATCAATGGATAACGCTTGGTGTTGCACTCAGCACTTTGGTGTTAACTGTTTTGCTGTATATGTTTATTCCTAAAGGTTTTTTCCCATTACAAGATAATGGATTATTGCAGGGTACCATTGAAACCTCACAATCTATTTCTTATCAATCAATGGTTGAAAAACAGCAACAAGTGGTTGATAAACTGATTGATGATCCTGCAGTTGATAATATTGCCAGTTTTGTCGGCATTGATGGCAGTAATGCAACTCTCAATACGGGCCGATTACAAATCACATTAAAACCCCTTGATCAACGCGACTCGCGTATTGATACAATAATTCCTCGCCTACAAGAACGCATAGCCTCTATTTCAGGCATAACGCTCTATTTGCAACCCACTCAAGATCTAACAATTGATACGCAAGTATCTCGTACTCAATATCAATTTACGTTGCAAGCAACATCATTAGATGAATTGGCACATTGGGTACCAAAGCTTTCCCAATCATTAAAAAATAGTCCAGAACTAACCGACATTAGCAGTGATTGGCAAGACGGCGGTATGATGGCGTATATCAAAGTAGACAGAGATTCTGCAAGTCGCTTAGGTATTACAATGAGTGAGATTGATAACGCACTTTATAATGCTTTTGGTCAGCGTTTAATTTCAACTATCTACACTCAAGCAAATCAGTACCGCGTTGTATTGGAACAAGATATTCGCAGTGGTGATGGTTTACAGGCGCTCTCAGCCGTACATTTAACTGGCAAAGATGGTGCGATGGTACCTTTATTATCTATTGCATCCGTAGAACAACGCCTAGCGCCACTTTCGATTAATCATCAAGAACAATTCCCTTCAGCAACATTCTCATTTAATGTCGCTGAACAATCGTCGCTTGAAGAAGCAGTAAAAGCAGTAAAATTGGCTGAAGAGCAGATTTCTATGCCTAAAGATATCACCACACAATTCCAAGGTGCGACGTTGGCATTTGAAAGTGCGCTTTCTAGCACTTTATGGCTGATTATCGCGGCTATTGTGGCAATGTATATCGTACTCGGTGTGTTATATGAGAGCTTCATTCACCCTATTACTATTTTATCTACGCTACCTACGGCAGGTGTCGGTGCATTACTTGCATTAATGGCCGCGGGTAATGAACTTGATATTATTGCGATTATTGGGATCATTTTGCTTATCGGGATCGTAAAGAAAAACGCGATCATGATGATAGACTTTGCCCTTGCCGCCGAACGAGAGCAAGGTTTAACCCCTTACGAGGCTATTTATCAAGCGTGTTTATTACGTTTTCGTCCAATATTAATGACAACAATGGCCGCACTTCTCGGGGCTTTACCTTTGATGCTAAGTACTGGTGTAGGGGCAGAGTTACGTCAGCCATTAGGGGTTTGTATGGTTGGTGGCTTAATTATGAGCCAGATCTTAACCCTGTTTACTACGCCAGTTATTTATCTACTGTTTGATAAATTATCACTCTATGTAAACCGCAATAAACATATTGAGAATAATGACGGGGCTGTATCATGAAGTTCTTCGCCCTCTTTATTCAACGACCTGTAGCAACTACGTTACTCAGTTTGGCGATTTCGCTATGTGGTGCATTAGGATTTATGTTGCTCCCTGTTGCCCCATTGCCTCAAGTTGATTATCCGGTTATTAATATTTACGCCTCATTACCTGGGGCGTCGCCAGAAACTATGGCGTCATCTGTGGCAACACCGCTTGAACGCTCTTTAGGGCGAATTGCGGGTATTGATGAAATGACATCAAGCAGTTCGCTTGGCAGTACCAGCATTACACTGGTGTTCGATTTAAACAAAGATATCAATACAGCAGCTCGTGATGTACAGGCAGCGTTAAATGCCTCACAAAGCTTGTTGCCTTCAGGTATGCCAAGCCGTCCGCGTTATTATAAATCGAATCCTTCAGATGCTCCGATTATGATCTTAACGCTCACTTCTGATACCCAAAATACAGGGGAGCTTTACGATCTCGCCTCAACAAGGTTGGCACAAAAAATCTCGCAGATTGAAGGTGTCAGTGAAGTTTCGGTTGGTGGCGGTTCATTGCCAGCGATACGTGTCGCCCTCAATCCCGATGCATTATTTAACCAAAATGTCAGTCTTGATGATGTTAGAAAAGCGATTAACCAAGCGAATGTGCGGCGGCCTCAAGGCTTTGTCAATAACGATGAAAGCCGTTGGCAAATCCAAACTAACGATGAGCTAAGTAAAGCGGCGGAATATCGTCCTGTGATCGTGCATTACAATCAAGATGCAGTTGTGCGTTTAGGCGATGTGGCACAAGTTACCGATTCTGTACAAAACTCGCGAGCCGCAGGGATGAGTGGCGGTGAACCGGCTATTTTGCTGGTTATTCGTCGTGAAGCAGGCGCTAATATTATTGAAACGGTTAACCGCATTCGTGATGAGCTTCCAGAATTACGTGAGCTTATTCCCGCAAGCGTTGACTTGAAAGTCGCACAAGATAGAACACCGACTATTCGCGCATCATTAGCGGAAGTTGAGCGCGCATTAACCATTGCTGTGGCGTTAGTGATTTTAGTTGTATTCTTATTTTTACGCTCCGGTCGCGCCACGCTGATCCCCGCAGTTGCTGTACCCGTTTCATTAATTGGTACTTTTTCAGCCATGTATCTTTGTGGCTTTAGTTTAAACAACCTTTCATTGATGGCATTAACCGTAGCGACAGGCTTTGTGGTTGATGATGCTATTGTGGTGCTGGAAAATATTTCTCGCCATATTGAGAATGGTTTAAAACCTAAAGATGCCGCCTTAAAAGGGGTTGGCGAAGTTGGTTTTACTGTCCTTTCGATGAGTATTTCTCTTGTTGCCGTTTTTATTCCATTACTGTTAATGGATGGTCTTGTTGGGCGATTATTTAAAGAATTTGCCATTACCTTAACAACCGCTATTGCTATCTCGCTATTTGTTTCTCTAACGCTAACACCCATGATGTGCGCGCATTTACTTAAAGGAATGAAACCTAAAGCGCAATCGCATTTACGCGGTTTTGGTAAGTTACTTTTCCGCGCTCAACAAGGTTACAGTGTCACATTACAAGCCGCATTGCGTCATCGACGCTGGGTTATGGCCATTTTTCTCGCCACTTTGGGTTTAAATGCTTATTTATACATCAGTGCACCAAAAACGTTTTTCCCCGATCAAGATACGGGTCGTTTAATGGGATTTGTCCGTGCTGACCAAAGTATTTCATTCCAATCAATGAAAGAAAAAATGACCCGTTTTATGCAAGAAATAAATGCAGATAAAGACGTGGATAGCGTAACGGGTTTTACGGGAGGCGGTCGTATTAACAGTGGGTTTATGTTTATTTCCCTCAATCCACTGTCAGAACGTACTGATAGTGCCAATCAAGTGATCAATCGTTTACGTGCCAAACTTGCTGATGAACCTGGCGCTAACCTCTTTTTAATGCCAGTGCAAGATGTTAGAGCGGGTGGGCGCCAAGCGAATGCCAGTTATCAATTTACATTATTAGCTGATGATTTAAGCGAGCTGCGTAAATGGGAGCCGATTGTCCGTAAAGCTTTGGGTGAACTACCTCAGCTTGTGGATGTTAACTCTGATAAAGAAGATAAAGGTGCTGAAATGGCACTGACTTACGATCGCGATACTATGTCACAATTAGGTATTAACGTCAGTGATGCCAATAATTTGCTGAACAATGCTTTTGGTCAACGTCAGATATCCACCATTTATGCACCATTAAATCAGTATAAAGTAGTCATGGAAGTCTCTGAGCAATACACACAAGATGTCTCTGCGTTAGATAAAATGTATGTGGTCAATAATCAAGGTGAGCGCATTCCATTATCCGCGTTTGCAAGTTGGTATCCAGCTAATGCGCCATTAAGTGTTAATCACCAAGGATTATCTGCATCTTCAACTATTGCTTTTAATATTCCTGAAGGCTATACATTGGCCGATGCAATTGATTCTATTGAACGCACAATGACCGAGTTGGGCGTGCCCAATACCGTAAGGGGCACCTTTGCAGGTACTGCACAGATCTTCCAAGAAACTATTAAGTCACAGCTTATTCTGATCTTAGCAGCTATTGTGACTGTGTACTTGGTATTAGGTGTACTGTATGAAAGCTATATTCATCCACTTACTATTTTATCCACCCTTCCTTCCGCGGGTGTCGGTGCGTTATTAGCGTTACAGCTTTTTGATACACCTTTTAGCTTGATTGCGCTTATTGGCATTATGTTGCTGATTGGTATTGTGAAGAAAAACGCCATTATTATGGTGGATTTTGCGATCACCGCACAACGTGAGGGTAAATTGTCAGCCAAAGAAGCCATTATTCAGGCCAGCTTATTACGTTTTCGCCCAATTATTATGACAACCCTTGCCGCATTATTTGGCGCATTGCCATTAATGTTAGGAAGTGGAGATGGTGCAGAATTAAGACAACCTTTAGGGATAACAATCGTAGGCGGGTTATTAATGAGCCAACTCTTAACCCTTTATACAACCCCAGTTATTTATCTATTTTTTGATGGATTGCGTGAACGTTGGCAACAACGACGTTTCAGCAAGAAAGAGGCTAAAGCATGAAACTGAGAAGCAAGCTGTTCTTGGTCATTTTCGCTACCTGTATGGTTGTGGTTCTTGCAATGCATATTGGTATTCGAGGTAGCTTTCAACAAGGGTTTATTGGCTATATCAAGAAAAACAGTGAACAGCGTGCAACTCTTTTAGCTGAAGCCTTAACAGATCAATATGCTTTAACTGGCGACTGGCGTTTTCTTAATAGAGATGATCGTTCTCTTTATCAAATATTACGCAGTATTGACCAAATAAGCCAAAGCAGTGAAGGCCCACCACCAAAAGGCTGGCGCACACAGTTTTGGATTGTTGATAAAAACATGAAGCGCTTATTTGGTCATGATAATCAGTTTCCTGAAGAAACATTCAAAAAACCAATTACTTCCCATGATGAAATTGTGGGTTGGGTGATTGTCAGTGCCGCAGATAAGATCAGTAGTGAAGCGGATATCAGTTTTGACAAACAACAACTGCGTACCAGTTGGATAATTGCAGGTTTAACGGTTCTTTTAGCTTTACTTATTACATTGATCCTTTCTCGCAATATGATACGCCCCGTTAAACGACTGGTCGAAGCCACACATAAGTTAGCCGCGGGTGATTTTGCTGTTCGCGTCACACCCAGTAGTAAAGATGAAATCAGCCAACTCGCCACAGATTTTAACCAACTCGCCAGCACACTAGAGAAAAATGAGCAAATTCGTCGTGATTATATGGCTGATATTTCACATGAGTTACGTACCCCCCTCGCTATTTTAAAAGGGGAATTAGAAGCGTTACAAGATGGCGTAAGAAAGCCCACGCCAGAGACATTAAACTCTCTGTTATTCGAAGTAACAAACCTGACAAAACTGGTGAATGATCTCCACCAACTTTCATTATCCGATAGAGGCTCACTCACTTATCGTAAAGATTTTATTGATATTAATGAGGTGATTTTATTAGCTGTTGCTTCTTATCGTCATACATATCACACCAAAGATATTGCCTTATACACTGAATTAGATGATGTCTCTCCATTAATTGTACAAGCCGATCCTGACCGACTTATTCAGCTTTTTCATAATCTATTGGAAAATAGTGTGCGCTATACCTATGCTGGTGGGCAATTACATATCAAGACAAAAAAAGAGAACAACTGCGTATTAATAGCCTTAGAAGATAGCGCACCTGGATTAGATAAATCACAGTATCAAGCCGTTTTCCAACGCTTTTATCGTACAGAAAGCTCACGAAATCGTGCCAGTGGAGGTTCTGGATTAGGTCTTGCGATTTGCGAAAATATCGTTGAAGCTCATAATGGTAAAATAAGTGCTATGCCTTCATCTTTAGGTGGCATGAAAATTCTTATAGAATTACCCGCATATTCTGATGATCTCTAAGCCTATAACTATTGAGCCAATAAATGACAGCATCTGAATCACCCTATTCAATCCTGATTGTTGAAGACGAACCTAAACTTGCCCAATTACTTATTGATTACCTTCAAGCATCAGGTTATCAAACTCATTGGTTAGCAGATGGCGCCGAAGTGAGCCATTGTGTAAAACAGCAACATTACGATTTAATATTATTAGATCTGATGCTACCCGTTAAAGATGGCATTACTATCTGCAAAGAGTTACGTCATTTTTCCGATATTCCCATCATTATGGTCACCGCCAAAACAGAGGAAGTAGATAGATTGCTTGGGCTTGAGATTGGTGCTGATGACTATATTTGTAAACCCTATAGCCCAAGAGAAGTGGTCGCCAGAGTCAAAACCTTATTACGCCGTTTTTATCGACCACAAGATATTGTTCAAAGCGATAAGTTAGTTGTCATTGATGAACAGGCTTATCAAATCCAATATAACAATAAAATTCTCGACTTAACCACAGCTGAATTCCGCTTACTCAAAGCATTAGCCACACAACCTGGAAAAATATTAACTCGTGATCAGCTAATGGATCACCTTTATGATGATTACCGCATTGTGACGGACAGAACCATTGATAGCCATATTAAAAACTTACGACGTAAACTTGAGCAACTTAACGATCAAATTGAATTTATTCGCTCAATTTATGGTCAAGGGTATCGTTGGGAGACTCAAGCTTATCGATTTCGATGATATTTTTTCAGGAATACATTGAACCTCGCTACACTTAAGCGCTAGAATCCCCCCCTTTATGATATACCCCTACCCAATGTGTGGGGGACTGACTTGAAATCAGAACCAGGAAATTAACCATGTTTACACCCGAATTACTCTCTCCTGCTGGCTCATTAAAAAATATGCGCTATGCATTTGCTTATGGCGCAGACGCCGTTTATGCAGGTCAGCCACGTTATAGCTTACGTGTGCGTAATAATGAGTTTAACCACGAAAACCTTGCCAAAGGTATTCAAGAAGCCCATGAATTAGGTAAGCGCTTCTATGTTGTGGTTAATATCGCACCCCATAATGCTAAATTAAAAACCTTTATCCGTGACTTAAAACCCGTCATTGATATGGGCCCTGATGCGCTGATTATGTCTGATCCGGGTTTGATCATGATGGTGCGTGAAGCTTTCCCTGAAATGGATATTCACCTTTCAGTACAAGCCAATGCCGTTAACTGGGCAACCGTAAAATTCTGGCGTCAAATGGGATTAACACGAGTGATCCTGTCTCGTGAGCTCTCTATTGATGAAATTGCTGAAATTCGTAAGCAAGTTCCTGACATGGAATTAGAAGTTTTCGTTCACGGTGCATTATGTATGGCTTACTCAGGCCGTTGCCTGCTATCTGGCTATATCAATAAGCGTGATCCGAACCAAGGTACTTGTACTAACGCTTGCCGTTGGGAATATAAAGTCGAAGAAGGTAAAGAAGACGATGTGGGTAATATCGTTGAAAAATACACGCCAATTCCAGTTAAAAACGTTGAGCCTACTTTAGGTGTTGGCGCGCCAACAGATAAAGTCTACTTAATCGAAGAAGCAAAACGTCCTGGTGAATATATGACTGCGTTCGAAGATGAACACGGTACTTATATCATGAACTCAAAAGACTTACGTGCGATTGAACACGTTGAGCAATTAACACAAATGGGTGTGCACTCTCTGAAAATTGAAGGTCGTACTAAATCCTTCTATTACTGTGCCCGTACAGCGCAAATGTATCGTCGTGCAATTGATGATGCTGTTGCAGGTAAACCATTTGATCCAACGTTGCTAACGACATTAGAAGGTTTAGCACACCGCGGTTATACAGAAGGTTTCTTACGTCGTCATACCCATGATGCGTACCAAACTTATGAATATGGTTATTCTGTCTCTGACACCCAACAATTTGTCGGTGAATTCACCGGTAAACGCGTAAACGGTTTAGCTGAAGTTGATGTTAAAAATAAATTTGTTTTAGGTGATAGCCTAGAATTAATGACACCAACTGGAAATATTCAGTTCACGTTAGGATCGTTGTTTAACAAAAAACAACAACCAACGGATGTTGCGCCGGGTAATGGTCATATGGTTTATTTGTCTGTTCCGGAAGATGTTGATTTAGATTTCGCACTGTTGATCCGCAACCTACAAGGTACAACAACACGTCAACCGCATAAGATTGATGCTGTAGAAGTGAAGTAAAGCGTCATAATCTGATTTAAAGTGGTCAATTTCAAATACAGATCACATCAATAATGATTTGTTTACCGTATCATCAGTTCCGAAAAATAAAGAACTAGAATGAATACAGTAAGACTAGGAACCACCTCCTTGGCAAATCCAATCTCCCTTGGATTTGCCTTTTCTTTTTTCATCACCGTTATCAACTCTCCTTTACGTAAACACGTTCTCTTTTTCGTTATCATTTGTAAAAAAAATAGTAATTTTCTCGATATCCATTACCTTTAAAAGAGTGATTCAATTAAAGGGACTCATCAATGAGTAAAATTAGTTTGCTGATCATTAATGGAAAAAGCGCTAACAACGGTGCATTGAGAAAAGCCGTTTACCAATTACGTAACGAAGGTTTTAACCTCCAAGTAAGAGTAACTTGGGAATCCAGTGATATACGTCGTTTTGTACAAGAAGCTATAGATATACAGGCAGAAACAGTGATTGCGGCAGGTGGTGACGGAACGATTAATAGCGTTGTTTCTGAATTAATTCATCTTTCCCCCTCATCTTTACCGACACTTGGTATTATCCCATTAGGCACAGCAAATGATTTTGCCACCAGCGCACAAATCCCTCGTGATATGGAAAATGCGCTTAATTTAGCGGTTAAAGGTCGTGCTGTTCCCATTGATGTTATCTCAGTGAACAAGACGCACTATTTTATTAATATGGCGTCAGGTGGTTTTGGAACCAAAATCACAACAGAAACCCCTGAGGCATTAAAATCAGCATTAGGAGGAGCAGCCTATTTTATTAATGGTCTTTTAAGTATCGACTCTTTAAAAGCTGATTATTGCACTATTGAAGCTGAAAATTTCCATTGGGAAGGTGAATCTCTTATTTTAGCTATCGGTAATGGCCGTCAAGCGGGTGGCGGACAAAAATTATGCTCTGAAGCCTTAATTAATGACAATAAACTCAATATCACCATTGTTGAAGCTCACGAACTTCTCCCCTCTATTTTAAGTAGCATGTTTGATAGCAAGAAAAATGACAAGATAATTGAGCGAGAAAGTCGCTGGGTAAACATTAGTGCTTCTCATGAAATGGTGTTTAATTTAGATGGAGAACCCCTTTTAGGGAATAAATTTGAATTTATTGTGTTACCTGAAGCGATCCACTGCCGGTTACCGCCTCAATGTGACTTGTTATCTTAATGTAGATAAATGACAATCACTCTCATCTCATCATGAACTGGAGTATGTAATGACTGATATAGTAAGTTTGTTAGGTGCTGATGCAAAATCATTATTAGACCATCGTTGCCAAACCATCCCGAGCGAAAATCTCTACCTGCCAGGTTCTGACTTTGTTGATCGTGTCATGATTGATAATAATCGCCCTAATAGCGTGTTACGTTCAATGCAAACCCTGTTTAATCACGGGCGTTTAGCGGGAACGGGTTATCTGTCTATTCTACCTGTTGACCAAGGTGTTGAGCACTCAGCAGCTGCTTCTTTCGCAGCAAACCCTCTCTATTTTGATCCAAAAAATATTGTTGAGTTAGCGATTGAAGCAGGTTGTAACTGTGTTGCCTCTACTTATGGTGTTCTTGCTTCTGTTTCTCGTCGCTATGCACACAAAATTCCTTTTCTTGTGAAATTAAACCACAATGAAACCCTAAGCTACCCAGCGCAATATGACCAAACACTGTATGCCAGCGTAGAGCAAGCCTTTGAAATGGGTGCTGTTGCAGTGGGTGCGACTATTTACTTTGGTTCACAAGAAAGCCGTCGCCAAATTGAAGAAATTTCAATGGCCTTTGAACGTGCTCATGAATTGGGTATGGTCACTGTACTATGGGCCTATTTACGCAACCCAGCATTCAAAAAAGATGGCGTAGATTACCATGCAAGTGCAGATTTAACGGGTCAGGCAAACCATTTAGCGGCAACTATTGGTGCTGATATCGTTAAACAAAAAATGGCTGAAAATAACGGTGGCTTTAAAGCAATTGGTTTTGGTCATACTGATGAGCGTGTTTACACGAAACTCACTACTGAAAACCCAATTGATTTAGTTCGCTACCAATTAGCAAACTGCTATATGGGTCGCGCGGGATTAATTAACTCTGGTGGCGCTTCTGGTAATAATGATCTTGAAGATGCTGTTCGCACCGCCGTTATTAATAAACGTGCTGGCGGTATGGGTCTGATCTTAGGCCGTAAAGCGTTCAAAAAATCAATGAAAGACGGGGTTGCCCTGATTAATGCAGTACAAGATGTTTATTTGGATAAATCCGTCACTATTGCTTAATTGATAAATTTATCTGTGAAAGCCACTCAGTTCAAACTGAGTGGCTTTTATTATTCATTGCCTAACGACTAAATGTTTTTGGTTTTTGCGTTTGTGTGACCAAATGTTGATGAGCCGTACTTTCACTTTCTATTACCTTCATTGCATTTTGCCCTGCTGGTAATGCTCTCTCAACCAATAACTCTGTGTGAGACTTCGCCAAAATGGCTTGTAATTGCTGATGCTGACTACACCAAATAGCATCAACATCTTTATCACGCGTCGTATCTCGTTGATGTGTTAACGCCACCGTTCTCGCTTGAAAACGCGCCTGTTTCCCGCCTAACTCTAAGCCATAATCAGGAATTTTGGCATGAGACACAACAACTTGCCCATTATCAATCCATGAATTTACCGCATTTTCATGCACCACATAGCCTAACTCACTTAAACCAGCCAATACCGCTTCACATTGTTGTCGCATTGAGAGTTGTTGTTCATGAGTTTCAATGGCCTGTTTCAGCTTGATGATCATCATATCCAGCTGTTCGGCTGTTGCTAATGAGGCAACCGCTTCAGTATCCCGACTAAGTGTCACCATCTCTTCATCATCAAAGCTTTCAAGCTCTGCACATAAACGAGCTAGTTCTTCCATTAATTCAATACGCTTTACGCTATTACGCAAACTTTCAGCCATATTCATGATCATTGAATCTGCTAGTAAACGCTGCTTTTGGCTATCAACAAGCTTTTGCATTTCAATAAACTGATTTGCATTGTGATTGGCCTCGGCTTCATTTCCTACAAGCCGTAATTTTTCAATCATCAACTCAATTTGATGACATTGTTGTGCAAATGGGCTTTGAGGCTCATTACTTTGCCATAATTGTTGGCTATATACAGATTGCGCTTTTAATTGTGCCAATAGTTCAGTTTGAACTGGGCTAAATTGCGCTTTCTGCACTTCAATTTCACTGGCTACACGAAAAAGTAATATGCTGATTTCCTCAGCATTCATATTTTCACTACGCTCAATTTCAGTTATCAAAACACTGTCAGTCGCTAATTGTGATTTTAATTGTCTTAACAGTGCCGATGATTTTTGTTTACCCTGTTGAATATGACGTGCAAGCGCTTTTTCTTCGAGCACTTGTTCGCGTAAATTTTTCATATCCTGTCGTAACGGGGCGATAAATTGGCTTAATTTATCTGTTAGCCGACCTACTGCCCGAGCATCTAACGCTTCCAATTGCGGGTTATCTTTAACCAATGCATCAAAAGCGGAGACAATTTGGTTCACTCGTTCATCTCGATACATAAGTTGTTCAACTAATGCCTGCCATTGTTTGAATTGTTTTTTACTATTCGCTAATTGTCGGTGATAGCGAATAACATTGGTTTCTTTCATAGAAATATAATGTACTGATGAACTCATCATTCACTCACTTTTTCATTCAGTAAAGAGGCATGTTGTAAGGCTTCAAGAAGTTGTTGTTGTGCTTCTTGGCGATGGTAAAACCACTGTGTCAACGAAATGCGATAATGATAAGGCACCACTTTGCGCAAAATATCTTTTCGCCATAATTCACGCGCACAAGCTTGGGATAACCACTCATGTTGTGGCATATCACACTCAATTCCCATTAATAATTTCCCTTGCTGTTTATCTTCAATTAAACAGTCAAAAGAGAAAATACCCGCTTGTTGTGATGGTGCAATATGGTATCCCTGAGATTGAATAAAGCGTGTTACATCAATAACAAATTGATCGTTCAGTTGATCTTGCGTTATCACATTAGCTTGAGTACGACATAAGCGCGCTAATAAGCGTTTATTTTCATCTTGCTTATTAATCTGATGGCAATGACTCGCGTAAGTTAAATAGCCTTGTAAATAATCACGCGGAATTTCAGGGTGTTTATTGGTACTTAATAAGTCAGAGATTTCATCAATCGGCATTGATGACATGATCACGACTTGTTTTTTCGCTCTGGTAATAGCGACATTTAAACGACGCTCTCCCCCTGTTTGCCCTAATACTCCAAAATTACGCCTAAAAGTGCCTTGTGCATTGCGACCAAAAGTTGTCGAAAACAAAATAACATCCCGTTCATCACCCTGCACATTTTCAACGTTTTTCACAAAAAACGACATATCTTCATCGTTATCCAAACGCGCGCTTTCTTCCGTATAAGCCTTTAAAAATTCCGCATCATAGTCATTGCGATCACGAATATGTTGATTAATTAATTGAGCTTGTTTTTGGTTAAACGTCACCACTCCCACCGAAGGCCGTTTATCGAAGGGTGTCTGCCACAATGTTGCTAAATGTTCGACGATCGCCAAAGCTTCTTTTTCATTGGTTTGATTTACATAAGTACCATTGATCGCCATAAAATGCAGAGGTTTTACTTTACTAATGGTTTTTACTGAGTGTTGAGCAGGAATATTTAGCCGATTCTCATAAAAAGCATAATTTGAGAAATTAATTAATTCTCGAAAGGCAGAGCGATAATGAATATCTAAAGTATGAATAGGCAATACGGTTCGAGCAAGATGAAGCAAATCAGGGCAATGGCAAATTTGACTGGAGTCCCATTGTTCACCGCTTTTCTCTTGTTGTTCATCTTCCTCGTTATCGTTATCTTCGTCATCTTCATTTCCATTAAATTTACCGCTGAAGAAAGATGAAGGTGGCATCTGTTTCTCATCACCACTGACGATAGCTTGTTTACCGCGATATAATGTTGGCAATGCAAATTCAATCGGCATTTGCGAGGCTTCATCATAAATAACACTATCAAAAAGCCCTGCTTTTAGGGGTAATATTTGGCTTGCTACATCCGGCGTCATCAACCAAATAGGGCGTAATCTTAACAATCCCATTTGTGTTGCTTCATCAATAAATTCGCGTAACCGTAATGCTCTAGGCCCAGCTAAGCGTGTTATTCTTTCCCAATGACGCGCACTTTCAATTTTTGATAATTCAATGTTTTCAGTTAATAATGCACGATTAATTTGCTGTAATTGCTGATAGCTATCCGTCAGTTGCTCAATATATTCCTGCAATTGTTCAACATGCGTCTTTAATACAGGATTTTTTATTTCAATGTCAGTTTTGACCGCGACATAAAACAGATAACTCAATGTTGCTTTTAAAAGCTTGATAGGATCAGAAGATGAGTTTTCATCAATCAACTGGCGTGATAATGCTAAAACTTGCCAATCATTAGGTGAAAAATGTGTCGTTCTTTCTCGAAATAACTGAAATTGGCTTAAAGAAGGCAAACTTAACGCTAATTGCTGTAATGTGGTTGTCAGCAATTCGCCTTTTTTGATCGCATCATAAAATTGTTGATAGCAGTGATCGGTAAGGGTTTCTTGTAAACCCGCTAATTTATCGAGGCTAGATTGCTGTGCTTTAGCGCGAACTATGGCATTTTCAATTTCTAAATATTGTTGCTCAAAGCCCTGTTTTTTCGCTGATTGAATCGACTCAACAATATGTTCAGGCTGAGGATATAACGCTAATATCGCAATATCATCACCACTGGCTTTAAGGTCAGTGAGTGTCGTATTTATTGTGTTTTGCCACTGTGCATTTTGTCGATTAAGCTGCTGTTCTATTCCTAATTGTTGGTAAATAGGTTGCAACTCTTGATATAACAAGCGCCATTGTTGTTCAGTGATGATAGTTTTATGCAGTGTTATATAATGTTCAATTCTGTCTTCTTTACCACTTTGTGCAATAAAGCTTTTTAACTTACTGTTTCTACTATAATAATAAGGGTTTAAGAAACGCAGAAATGAGGGCTTAATTTTATCAGCCACAGCTCTTGATAACGTTGCTAATGCTGCATTATCTAACGGAGCAAGTAAGCGGAAAATCAAAGGATCACAATCTTCATTATCAATTTGCTGTAAACGTGCCTCTAATTGCTCTAATTGAGCAATCAACTGTTCTCCTTTATTTTGCTTACCTTGTTCATTTAAAAATAACGTTAACCAACGCGATAAATTATCCCATTGTTGTTCATTGCGATTTTTTAACCACTGTTTACACTGTTCAAGTGTCGTTTCGTGAACGGTTAATTTATCAATTGTGATTTGTTGATAAGGCGAACTATATGCCATATCACGCTGCTTTTCTTCTTCAATAAATAGCATGATACGTTCATTGAACTGACGATATAACGTGCTTTCAGGCAAGAATAAAGCAACGCTATTTAATGGTGTATGTTCATAATTAATTGCATACCAATCTAAACCATATAGCGTTAAGTTATCGATAAATTGAACAAAGGTTATTTTATTATATTGAGAAAGCAGTGTGGTTAATTTATCCGAACTTGTTATCCACTTTTGCTGTGACTCTAATTCGAGTAATCCAGATAACACTTCTCGATATGAATAATCATATTGTTTATCCGTTAGATATAACGCTTTATAGTAAGCATCTAAGGTTGTTTCATAAAATTGAATTAAGTTAAGCCTTCTATCACGCTCAAAAGGCGTGTCTTGCTTTATATCTGCGATCAGTTGTCTTTTACGCTCTAATGCCAGTTGTTCTCTGATCGCTGAAATAATCTCTCGCCCTTTAGGATTTTGATGAATAATCAATACTCTATCTTGTAAGCCATTAGCAACTAATCGTTTATACACCACATCCAAAGCAGCAGGCTTTTGACAAAGCACAAGTGCCGTTTTTTGTCGCCCGATTGCATCAGCAATTAAATTAACTATTGTTTGGCTTTTCCCTGTTCCCGGAGGCCCTTCTATCAATAATCCTGTCTGCTTTCTTGCAGCTTGAATAATGGTATTTTGAGAAGGATCTGCCAACGACAACAAATAGTTATCGCTCAGTGGATCTTGTGTTTCTAATGCTTGTACTGGCGTATGCACTTTCAGCATAGTAGCAAGGGCAGTACCATTGATAGGTAAATTGGCAATTTGTTGTAAATCAGCACTTATCATTTGCCCAATAAAAGAGGTGTGAAATAACACTGCAGAACAATGAATATAAGCACTGTTTTCTGGTATATCCTCAGTTAATGAAGGTAATGGACTTAATGTATGATCTGATGTGTTTAATAAAGATGAAAGTGTGAGCATCATTTCACTGACACTTAAGCCTGTTTGTGACATCAAACTATCGAGCACTTTTTGCCATTCATTAACCGCAGGAATACCGACAAAATTAGCAAGAGCAGGATTTAAACGTACCGATGCACGCTCTGTATCAAACCCAATTTGCACAGCGCCTTGAGTGCCACCCAAAATATTCATGGAAACAGGCCACAAGAAAAGCGGTGCAATACGTGGTTTTATTTTATTAGGTTGCGTATTTAGCACTACAAAAGGAAAGCCTAAATACATGCCGTTAATACCTGTATCTCTTTGGTAAGACTGAGTATTTTGTTGCAAGAGCCACAAACGATTATTTAATTTCTCACGTTGACGTAATACTTCCCCCTCTAATGAGAACAGTCTTTTCTTACGGTTAATTAAATGCTCAAGTAAGTTTGTCGCTTTTTCATTATCAAAACTGCATTCCGTTAAATCAACGCGTCCTGCATTTGGCGTTAAACGCATTCTGACTAAATTACCCCGTTGACTTGTGGAAACTAATTTTTTAGCAAAAAAATGTAATACTTCTAAAATATATTTTTGCGATTCAGGTACTTGCCATTGCTCAACGGGAATACAGAGCATCACAATAATCTGTTCAAGAGGCAACCTACGAGTTAAAAGAAAATCATCAGCCCATCTATCAATAATATCGATATTAACTCGCTTAAAATCCCCTATTCTTTCACTAAGTTGTTCAATCAGCTGATATCGAGGTGTGGCTAATAATACTTTTGCTTGTTGTTTATCAAACGTCTTAATAGCAAGATCTCTGGCTAATTTAGTAGCATTATTTACCAGTGAATCTATCGTGATATATTGCCCAATTTCTGCACTTAATAACAAAATATAGTCATTTTCATGCATATTCTTACGATCGATTAAGGCTCGTAGATTTTCATTATAAGCATCTGGGAATTCTGCACGAATAATTTCCCAGCGCGCAACTAATTGACTTAAAGAGGTGATTAATAAATAGAGTTGTAAGCTTTCTTCATTTAGTGGGATACGTTGTTGTTGTGCCCTTTCACGGATTGTACATTGACGATAATAAAGCTGAACAAGCCAATGTGTATCATCAATAGATTGAAGTTCCGTGGCGAGAGGCTGACAAATTAATTGATAACCTAATAAGGGATGTTCTAAAAGCCATGAAGGTGTAATGATCTCACCGCGATAAATCAGTGGCATATTAGGATTTAAAATTCGCAACGCGAATGTAAAACGTAAACTTGGCTCAATATCTTGTTTTTCAACTAATGACTGCAATTGAGTAATTTGCTTGCCACTATTATCAAATTGGCTTAACCAAGTCGTGATTTCACCATGAATAAATAATTCTGTTGCTTGATCCCAATATTGTGCTTGTGCCGCCATCATCGCAAACGCATCAGGTTGATTAAATTGATGATTTTCAAATTGAAATTGATAGTATTGCTGGCTTCCATTGTGATAATTAACATCAGGTGTTTGTACCGCTAAACCTTGTAACCACGCATTGACTTCGTTCCATTGCCAACGTTGAAAACGATCGCGGCAGAGCAAGCCCCTTAAAAGTAATTGAATATTAGGTTCTAAATCATCTGGTAATTCAACACCATTGGTCATTACTTGAATTAAAAACGCATTATCATGGATATGTTTAAAACAGGCTCCTTGCGTTAATTGCTCAAGTAAAATTATCCCTAAACTCCACCAATCTGATGCTGCTGAAACACCACCCGCTAATATTTCTGGCGCACTATAACGTGAAATTTCAAGTGGGGAGACAATATCGAGATCGAATTCTGATAAACATGCTGAACCATATTCAATCACCACAATATCAAGGGGATCACGAGCGCGGATCATCAAGTTTGAGGGTTTTAAAGCACGATGACGCACACCTTGTTCCGTTAACGCTGCGATCGCCGTACCTAATTCTGAAACTAATACGTTAATTTCATCCGATTGCCAAAAATCACCTCGCTCAATAAATTGGCTTAGTGAACCACCGTTTAATCGCTCGGTAACATGCCAAGCACGGTTTTCCCATCGACCCGTTTCATAAAATACGGGTATATGGTCAGTAGAGATCAGATTTAAGACTTGATAAATAGCAGGATCAGGCTCTTCACCTTTAAGATAGAGTGTTAATACGCCTTCTTGCTCTGTTTTGATATTGATTACGTTATAGCGCTCTCTTTCGCTATTAATAGAATTGATACGTTGCTCAAGACGCCAATTACCAATCAATCTAAACGCTTCATTATCAGTGATGCTGCTATTTTCAATCTCATCAGCAGGATCAGCACCACATTCAAAACAGATAAAATCATCTTCCCCCATCAAATGCCCGTTAACGCATTTTCGTGGCTGATCATGATTAAGCTCGGAAATAATCGTAGGTGTATCAATGGATGAAGATATAGGAGGAGATGGACGCCACCCAGACTCATGAATAGGTTCAATTGTTAGATCCCATCCACAAGGCTTATTATTAACCTGTCCCGCACAGAAAATTTCGGTTAACTGGCGCTCCGTTCGGCAATGAGGACAAAAACGTATCATGGTCATCCTTTATTCCATCTCTCTTATCTTTTTATCTGTTTTAATTGTGCATCTTGTTGTGCTAATAATTCACGCAAACGAGCCATATCCCCCTTTTGAGGAATACCTGTAAGATAAATGCGTCCTTGATTATCCATTGAGAGATCAAGCACTTTATCTTCTTCGGTCACACTTCTATCAAAAGCATTAAAACGTGTACTTCCCAGTGCAGTTAAACAATGGAGTTGCTGATTATCGCTACCTCGTAACATCAAACTTTGCGTGTTTTCTACTTGATATCGACCACTCATTAACGCATCAATTAAGCCTGACATTTTAGTGAGTTGGGGTTCTATCTCATTCCAGTGATAACCACTATAAATAAAAATATCCCCCGAAAATTGCTGACGCAATGCGATTAATAGCGCATAAAGCGCCTCTGGTTGTTCAAAAGGTTCACCACCAGAAATCGTAATACCATTCGCAAATGCAAACCAAGGTTGAATTTGTTGGATAAGTGCCTCAACTGTGGTGCTTTCGGCTTTTCTTTCCCATGTATCTGGTGATAAACAGCCTTTACAACGTAAAGAGCATCCTTGAAACCAAATACCAATTCGTTTTCCTGGCCCCAATGTTGTGACTGGGAAATGGATTCGAGATAAGCTGATCTGCATTAATCTGCCTGCGGTACTAAAATAATATTGGTCATCTCAGCTATTTGAATATCCGCAATTTGATAGGCTTTTCCTACTGCTAAATCACTGTCAAAAATAGCTCTTGAAAGAGGATTAATTAAATAAACCTCTAATTGGTTACGAATACCACGACCACCATTTGATAGGTCAGATAAACAGTAGGTTTTTAACGTCGATTTAGCTGTTTCTGATATCGACAATGTGAGTGATTGCTTATCAAGGCTCGATAAGATATTTGCTACCATTTGTTCAAATATTTGTTCTGCAACATCTTCTCGAATAAAATCAAAAACAATAATATTTTCACCAATACGGTTTAATAACTCAGGACGATTTAAAACCAATTTAAAATGACGTTCTATTTCACTTTTTACTTTACGGCTGACATTTTCAAACGGTTCATGAGGTAGAACATTTGCCACTCTCTCGCCATTATTATCAACGCGATAAATCCCAAGATTAGAGGTAAATATAATTAAGGCTTCAGAAAAATAAACGCGATCACCACGCCCTGACGTTAATACGCCATCATCTATAATCTGTAGGAATTTATCCATTAAATGAGGATGGGCTTTTTCTATCTCATCAAATAATACAACGCTAAAAGGCTTTTCACGAATAGCATTAGTTAATTCACCACCAGAGTTATAACCAACATAACCTGGAGGTGCGCCAATTAAACGTTGATCTGCATGTTCAGCACTAAATTCAGACATATCAAAGCGAATATAAGCACTTTCATCACCAAAAAGCAGTTGAGTGACTGTTTTTGCTAACTCAGTTTTACCCACACCTGTTGGCCCTGCTAAAAACAGTACGCCCCGTGGTCTTCCACCTTTATTGCTACCTACCCCCGTCATTGCACGTTTAATAATATCGAGTAAGTGCGTGACGGCATGTTGTTGCCCCTTAACACGACGCTGTATAATTTGTGGTGCATTGCGAATTTTTTGTTTATCGATTTTTTGCCAAGGATCTTCAGTAATACCTACTTTGTAACGCCTTACCGCATCACTAATTCGCGTTATTTCCACTTCTTCAATACGCGCTAATTGCACTATTGCCACTAAATCTAGCAGTAGTAGCCCTTCTGTTTCATCAATAAAATCATTCAAAAGTGGCTCTTTTTCATTTTCAGCCAGTGATGAAAATCCCGCCAGTGATACCAATAAATTGGGTGCTAGCACTCTACGGATCTGGTTATCAGGCTTTGCAACAGGAATGGCACGAATTCGAGGATTATTAACGGTAAACCAATCTGGTAAATCAGTTTCTTTTTCTACGATCCAAAAAACCGTATTAAAGAAAGGCTGATTATGTTCACCTGCAGGTCTTGCTTTAGCTTGATGAGAAGTGACTAATGCTTGTGTAAACAAGCTATGTTCGGCAGGCATCAGATTATCACGATGAGAAAGTAAGCAAGAGGCAAAATCGATACATAACGCAATCGGCTGGCCTGTTATTGTTTGCCATTTTTCTAATACGCTATTTAAGCTATCAATATTACCCGATGCGCGATCCCCCGTAACTGTTAATCCTAGTTGTTGCATTAACATTGCGCCATCTTGCAAAGATTGGGTAGGATTAGCTATCCATTGAAATCCAGCTAACGGCGTATAAGTGATGATATGAACGTAACCCACTCCATACAAACTATTATAAAGAGTCTGGTTAAAAGGCAGTGGCGTTATCATATTAGGCGCAACTTCACTGGCTTGTAAGTCACGTACATTACCAAATAACACAAACTGACTTTTCAATGGAATAAAGCGAAGTAAATCACGTAACCAACGTGGTTTTTGAAAGGCTGTATTCATATCATCCCTTATTGAAAATAAAATATATCTTACCTTAGTTCCTCAATATACAGGCTGTTTATATTGAGGACAGTGTTAATTATCTAAAGAGTATGATCATCAAATAGAAATAGAGCCATAAAGGCTCTATTTAAGATAAGTAATAGTGTAAGTAAAATTACCACCAGCGATGAAAATGGTGTACAGGGCCAAAACCTTGCCCAACTTCTAAACTGTCGGCATGTTCTAGCGCTTGCTGTAAATAGGCTTTTGCTTGTTCAACACAAATTTGCCAATTAGCGACTTGAGGACGAATAGCCGCTAAAGCGGCTGAAAGAGTACATCCTGTACCGTGGGTATTTTTTGTATTAACGCGTTTTGAAGTAAATCGCCACTCGCCATCTTGAGTAAATAACCAATCAGGGCTTTCATCTTCAGTTAAATGCCCCCCTTTCATCAACACCGCTTTGCATCCTTGTTTTAGTAATGCATAACCTTGTTGTTTCATCGTTATTTCATCTTTAGCAACCTCACAACCTAGCAGTGCTGCTGCTTCGGGTAAATTAGGCGTGATCAAATCAACCAAAGGCAAAAGCTGATTAACCATTTTATTAACGGCATCAGGCTGTAATAGCGGATCACCACTTTTAGCAATCATTACGGTATCAAGTACAACAAACGGAATGGCATATTGCTGAAGTTTGTTACAAACCACATCAATAATCGTGGCATTAGAGAGCATACCAATTTTGGCACTATCAATTCGAACATCAGATAAGACAGCATCTAATTGAGCGGCAACAAAATCGGGGGATAAATCATAGACACGACGGACACCACAGGTATTTTGAGCAACAAGTGCTGTCATTACTGTCGTACCATAGACACCCAGTGCGGAAAATGTTTTCAGATCAGCCTGAATACCGGCACCACCACTAGGATCGGTGCCTGCGATAGACAATGCATTGAATCTCACTGATTAACTCCTCCTTTTACCAGTTACAGAAAAGTCGGGCTCTGTTAATCAGCAGAGTTACCTTGACTTCCCTACGCTGGCATTATCCAGATCAGGTTATACGGGTTCATCTCAGCCATAAGGCGCCCCGAGCCAAAGCCTGTAAATTCAGGCGATAAGGAGTATCGCATGCTCAAGATAAAGATGCTAGTTTGATAGCTAATCTCGATTTATTAACTCTCTATTTTTGAGGCTTGTTATTCAGTAATATAAATCAGCTCAGGTTGTATATAATAAATACTAAGCTGATGGCTTGTATTGTGGAAAACATAAATTTAAAGAATATATTTTAGTCATTCTTAAATAAGAAGAATAAAATAATTTATTTTACTCGTTTTAACGACGTTGGATATATTATCTGCTAGATGAGGTATTTATAATGCATTTCTGGACAATCACACCATGCGGAGGGGCTAAATGAAAAATGAACCATCGCAACAGAATAATGGACAATCAATGCCTTATCTTATTCCTGATGCAGACTTTAATGAAAAGTTGAAACTACCAGCTAAAAATATTGAACATACACTTCAGTTTATTACCCAAGGTGTAAAAGATATTGATTTAGAAGGTTTTGACACACCAATTGGATACCGTTTAGTTAAATCATTACATAAAGATCAATACAGACTTATCACCGCAGATAAAGAAAGTGAAACAGCCTACCTTGTTGAACTTAGATTTCGACAAGATATTGTTTATGGAAAAACAACGTGTACTCAAATAAAAGTTTGGCGATCCCGTATACCTAAACATCGTGATGCTATAAGAGAATTACCTCGTACTTTTTTCTGTAATCTTTTAAAAATTCATAATATTATCGTTACTGATGAAGAGCAAACTTCTGATGGTAAAGGCTTTTGGATTGATATGATTTTATGGGCTTTTAGCAGAGGCCATTATATTTATGCCTCAGATGGAACGGAGGAAGATAGACCATTACACTTAATTAACAGTATTGAAGATTTTTACAATAACTGGGATGCTTTCTGCTGGGATAAAGATCGCGATACGCATACCCATCGGCTACTTATCATTAGCCAAGAAAAATTATCTCAATAATAAGTAATCTATCTCCTGATAACGCGTGAATAATGTTTATGCTTTAGGATAATCTGCACCAAAAAACTGATACCACACTAAATAAAACCCACACAACTTAAACGATTTATAAACCAACACAGAATTTTTCTTTTTTTTTATTTAACTCTTTTTATTCATTACTTTATCATCCTGTCAAAAATAAATACCTTTTTTATAAGTTAATGTTATTAAAATTAAATTTTTACTAATATTTAAATTAAGTCATAAAAATAGATATTTGGTCAATTTTTTATATTGGAAATAACTCATCTTAAATAAGATCTCTTTACCCTTATTTATCAACACCTTATTTTCAATCTAATAAAAAATTAATTTTAAATTAAAAACAATACGTTACCATTAAAAGATAACAATATTGAATGTCTTAAATAAACACATTCACAAATACAACAAACTTGTTTATTTTCTTTATAACCGATTCATATCCCTTAAGATTTTAGTTAAGAAGTAAAGTTTCAGATACCTCTTATCTTAAATACTTGTCGATTAAATAACACTATTAGTAACGTTTATTTGTCATCACCAGAATCATAGCAATGCCGTACTCGGAGTTATATTATGTTTTCAACCTATTTTCACCCTAGCGTTTTAGCAACCACGTTGTTTTCGCTTACGTTAACAACAACTGCTTTCGCTTCTGAAAATAATTCCCCTCCACATCAGATTATTACTACAGAAAAACAGCAAACTACCAATAATGTATCTCAATCTAATAACGAAGAGAGTTATTGGGGGAAATTTAAGCGTAATGTCAATCAAACTTGGGATAACGACCAATATAATTACTATTTACCAGTATGGACTTGGCATAACCGTTTTACTTACGATAGAGAAAAAACTAATCGCTATAACGAAACGCCTTGGGGCTTTGGCATGGGGAAATATCGTTATGACAGTGATGGCGATTGGCACTCTCTTTATGCAATGGCATTTATGGATTCAAATAACCGGGTGCAGCCCATTATGGGCTATGGTTTTGAGAAAATGTGGTATCCCGGAGATAAAGACGGGTTCCGTATGGGGGCAGGATTTACACTGAGCATTACTGCGCGCCATGAATATGACTATATTCCGATGCCTCTTCCTTTGCCGTTAGTGTCTGTCGGTTATGGGCATCTTTCACTACAAGCAACCTATGTACCAGGTACTTATAACAACGGTAACGTGTTATTTGCTTGGTTACGTTGGCAGTGATCTATAAAAATACCAAAAGATATACTTAATAATATTTTGATAATATCCTGAGTATATCTTTATTTTAATACTGGCCGTTATAGCGCCAAGCATGAGTCAAAGCGGTACTAAATTCTAATTGACTCACTCTTTCTAATGCTGTTGTGAGTAGTTCTTCCCACTCTTTTTCAGAAAACTCATCAAATAAGCTATACATCATATCTATTTCATTTTGTTCACTTTCAATACTTCTTCTACGACTATTAAACAAAACTGAGTCATCATTTAAATTAAAGACACGAATTGATTCTTCTGCTTTAACTAAATCTTTATCTTTTAGGTTATCTTTAGCTCGAACCTTGCCTGTTGTTAAAAATAGAAAAAATCATTTGGATTATCTTCATCTGGCTTGATTAAGCTTTCAACATCATAGCTACCAGCACCATTATCTTTATATATTCCACACCTATTCCAACCACCTTTTTGGCTTGAATCACCGCAAGAACCGAAAAGATTACTCCATATAAAAGTAAGATTTGTATGAGAGTCACGTGTTCTAAAATGTTCAATATGCTTTCGCTTTAAAGAACATTCACAGTAAGCACAAAAACCTTTTTGCATTACATCAAGTAATGCCTAAACACTCTCTTTATTAATTGTTTAATTATCTGCATAATTTCACCTGTAAGAAAACGGGAGTACGGATGTACTCCCGAATTTTACTCTTTACTTTCGCAACCCTAAATGTGAGCAATAAATTAGTGTCTGGCTAATCACCCGACAAGACATAATATGTCCTACGCTAAAGAGTCTATTAAGACTTATCGCACTATATATATTTCCACAACACACCAACTTACCATCAACTCAGTTTTTAAATATCTTGGCTTGCTTGAGTACTATTAGGTGTTTTCTTCATACGGGAAATCTTAAATCCAACCCACAAGAATGCAATCCAGAATGGCATTAAAATCACCGAAATATTCACTTGTGGCATAAATAAGATAATCACTAAAATCATGCATAAGAAAGCAAGGCAGATATAGTTACCATAAGGATACCAAAGCGCTTTAAAAAAAGGCTCTACACCCTCTTTGTTTTTTGCGGCTCTGAATTTTAAATTCGCCAAACAGATCATAATCCAGTTAAGCACTAACGTAGTAACAACCAATGCCATTAATAGCTCTAATGCCTGATCAGGTAATAAGTAGTTAACTAAAATACCCAATGAAGTCGCAATTGCGGACAAGAGTAGTGATACAACCGGCACACCGCGTTTATTAATGCGAGAAAGTGCATGTGGCGCATTACCTTGTTTTGCCAAACCATAGAGCATACGACTATTAGAATAAACACCGCTGTTATAAACAGATAATGCGGCTGTTAATACCACAGCGTTTAAAATATTTGCGATTAAGAAATTATCCAAATTATGGAAAATCAGGACAAATGGGCTTTCACCTTTTACTACTTGAGTCCAAGGATAAAGCGACAGTAGCACCAACAATGAGCCGATATAGAAAATTAAAATACGATAAACAACTTGGTTAGTCGCTTTCGGGATGCTGACTTTTGGATTTTCAGCTTCAGCCGCCGTGATCCCCACCAGCTCAAGCCCACCAAAAGAGAACATAACAATCGCCAATGCCGACATAAAGCCCGTAAAGCCATGAGGGAAGAAACCTAACTCCCATAAATTACTTACAGAAGCTTGAGGTCCACCATTACCGCTTGCCAGCAAGTAGCTCCCAAATAAAATCATCCCAACAATTGCTAATACTTTAATAATGGCAAACCAGAACTCGGTTTCACCATACATTTTAACGTTAATCAAATTGATTAAGTTGATTGCCACAAAGAAGATAGCAACGGAAACCCAGACAGGGATATCAGGCAACCAATAGTTAATGTATTTTCCTGCTGCAGTTAATTCTGCCATACCAACAAGAATAAACATCACCCAGTAATTCCAACCAGATAAGAAGCCGGCAAAAGGGCTCCAATATTTATTGGCAAAGTGACTAAACGAACCCGCAACTGACTCTTCGGCAACCATTTCGCCCAACTGGCGCATGATCATAAACGCAATAAAACCACCAATAGCATATCCTAGTATTACTGATGGGCCAGTCATATTAATGGTTTGCGCTATACCAAGAAACAGACCAGCGCCGACAGCACCACCCAGCGCAATAAGCTGGATATGTCGATTTTTTAGACCGCGCTTAAGTTCTGTCTGTTGCGACTCTCTCGCCATACATCCTCTTCTCTTATTATTTTATCAACTTAACGTGTAAACTAATATTTACGATTTTGTTTATTTCAAGCCCCCATTAAAACACTAATCTGACTTGAATAACAAATACATTTTATGCTAGGCGAAAAATAATAAGAAAAGCGATTTTTTAGCTATGTTTGGAGGGGAATAATGTGGTAAACCGACAAAGACCTTGCTGAAAGTCTTCTCCGCGATCGCAAAAGTTATCTAAAGCCATAAGATAGAGACCTAAACTAATGGCTAATGCAATAATTAAACTAATAATTATTTTCTTTGCGTTCAATTTAAAATCCTTTAAATACATTTTGTTAGTATGATTAATAACATTATAAGCATTCGCTTAAATACGATAACAACACGGAGAGTTGTTGTTATAAAATTCGCAATCAATTATCTCTATGAGTGAATTTAGCATAACTTTCATAATGAAAGGTAAACGCTTCCTCGACAGAATTGAGATAATTTGCACTATTTTTCTCTAAACTGTCGGCAAAATGAACACTTTTTATTTTTATTACACATTTTGCCAATGATAAGAAATAGCTATCCATTAATATGGATTTCTCTGTCTGCCACTTTTTGTATAAGATTAGGGAGTTAATTTTGATTTTTACCTTAACTTCATTGATAAAATGGAACTGTAATGCCACAAGATAATCATCTCGCATTGGTTTGCGCGCTAAGTAAATGGATTGAGGAGCATTTAGGCCGTGTTATCCATCTTGAAGAGTTGGCGGCTTATTCTGGGTATTCTCTTTGGCACATGCAGAAAATCTTTAAAGAAGTCACAGGCACCTCTTTAGGAAAGTATATCCGTCAGCGTAGATTGGCTGGCGCTATTCATTTATTACGTACCAGTGAGCGCTCTATCTTTGATATCGCCCTCGATTTTGGCTTTGGTTCACAGTCTCACTTTACCTACATGTTCCGTAAAGAGTATGGCATTACGCCTTTCGACTTTCGGCAAAATCAAGAGATCGTATTAGAAACCAAACAACCCTTACATTTACAATCACCTTGTTGTGATTAACTCTTCTATTTATGTGACATTATACAGATAGCCCTTAATGTCACATAAATAATACTCAAGCTATGTGATGATAGACCGCTTCGCCCTTCCTTTATCATGATTGCTTTTATTTAATATGGGGATGCTAATGAGTATTAAGCTTATCGCTATTGATTTAGATGGAACCTTACTCAACAAACAACACGAAATCACGCCCGAAGTACACAATGCGGTTCAACGAGCAAAAGACGCTGGTGTTAAGATTGTGCTAGCTTCAGGACGCTCTTTTAATGGCATCTCCCCTTATTTAAAGATACTCGGTCTTGATACTTCTGATTGTTACTGTATTAGCAATAATGGAAGCCAAATTCATCAAGCAGATAATGGTGAAGTCATTATTCAGGATTTACTCAATTTTGAAGACTACCTCTATTTTGAAAATCTCGCTCGTGAGATAGGTGTTCATTTTCACGTCATTAGTGATAATAAAATTTACACTACTAATCGTCATATTAGCCATTTCACTTGCCAAGAAGCCTTCTTATCTTGGACACCTCTTTACTATCGCCCACTTAATGAAATGCAATCTGATATGTATTTTAGTAAATTTATGATTGTTGATGCGCCAGCTGTTTTAGATAACGCCATCCAATATTTACCTGCCAATATTTACGAACAATATAGCATATTACGTAGTGCCCCTTATTTTATTGAAGTACTAAATACTAATGTCAATAAAGGAAGTGCGGTTCAAAAAGTCGCTGAGCATTTAAAAATTACTCCAGAAAAAATTATGTGCATCGGTGATCAAGGTAATGATTTAGCGATGCTGAAATATGCTGCTTTAGGTGTTGCAATGGGAAACGCTCCTGATGAAGTGAAAAAAGTCGCCAAATTCGTCACACTTTCTAATGAAGAGCACGGTGTTGCAGTCGCTATCAATAAATTTATTTAAACACGATCTTTTTTGTGTTTTATCGTGAATGTCTACAAAATTATATAGCATTTGTGATCCTTAGCAGAGGATCACACTGCTTTTTGACCAAAAACATAGCCTTTTATTATTCTATAATTACTGTTAAATGAGCGTTAAATCTGCCTTTCTTCTTACATATCCTTCAGAATTTGTTACTATCAATTCACTTTTCGTTATTCAAACTGCATTTTTACAACATATTCAGCTATTAAATAGGCTAAGAGTAGAATAACAAATATAAATCATTAATATATTTTCTTCACAGACAGGTAGTTTTAGTTATGCTTTCTACAAAAGACATGCTCGTTCTTGGAATGATGGTTTTCGCACTCTTCCTCGGCGCTGGTAATATTATTTTCCCCCCAATGGCGGGTTTTCAATCAGGAAGCCTTTGGTTTAGCACATCCTTAGGTTTTCTTGTTACGGGTGTCTTACTTCCTTTTCTTACCTTAGTCATTGTTGCAATTCGAGGACGTGGTGAACGTCTCTCTGTTGATTTACCTTCATGGGTCGCTGTCATTTTCTGGGTTGCACTATATCTTATCGTAGGTTCTACTTTTGCGATGCCTCGTGTAACTAACACCGCTTATGAAATGGGCTTCCTGCCATTAGGTCTTATCGAGAAAAATACCGCAACACACCTAACTTTCGCGCTTGTTTTCAATATTACAAGTATGTTCTTCATGCTAAAACAAGGCACGATGATCAGCGCTATTGGTAAATTTATGACTCCAGCACTGTTAGTCTTGCTGGTTGTTGTTGGCATTGCCGTTGTGGCTAAACCTATTTCTCCTATTGGAGAGCCTACAGGTCTTTATGCTGTTAATGGTTTCTTCTCTGGCTTTATAGACGGTTACCAAACCATGGATGTCCTTTCTGCTATGGCATTCGGTGGTATCGTTGCGCGTGCGTTGTATACCAAAGGAATTACTGAACCACGCCAAATCGGTTTTATTACCGTAAAAGCAGGACTCATTTCCGTTTTACTGTTAGCTGCGCTTTATCTATGCCTGTTCTATTTAGGTGCCACTAGCCATTCTGTTTCTGTTTTTGCAGATCCTGCACTTAATGCCACAAATGGTGGTCAAATATTCTCTCGTTATGTTGATGCCTTATTTGGCTCTGTTGGTACTTGGCTAATGGGAGGGATTGTTTTATTAGCAAGTATGACCACTTTAGTGGGTGTAACAAGTGCTGCAGCTGACTATTTCGCGACATTCCATCACCGTTTAGGCTATCGCTTCTGGGTTGTTGTCTTTACATTAATGACCACAATCGTATCAACGTTTGGCCTTGATACTTTATTACGTGTGACCATTCCTGCGTTATTGATGATTTATCCAACATCAGTCACATTGGTATTACTGCAATTTATTCGTAACAAATTAAAATCACCGCGTTTTACCTATCGCTTTACTATTGCCATCATCGTATTAATGAGCCTTTTCGATACGTTGAAACAATTGAAATGGTTAAATGCTGATTTACTGCAATTATTTAGCTATATCCCGCTTTCTGATTATGGTCTAGGTTGGGTATTACCCGGTGCAATTGCATTCATAATTTCACTGTTTGTTAGCTTAAATCTTAAAGAAGAAAATCTTTCAGTAGAAAATACAGCAAAATAATTAGTATATAGCTCGTAATTTGTAGCGCTGATTGTAAGTTCAAAAAAAAGCGTCTTCCAACTTCTATAGTGGAGACGCTTTTTGCTTTTTGATCCCTTGTGTTTTTACTGTCAATTCATCAAAGGAAACTTTAAGTTCGGTATTTCTCAATCAAAGCCCTTAAAATAGCTTCTGATTGAGCATCAGGGAGCCCATTGGCTTTCGCTGATCTAAAATGCATTTGGAAAGCCTTAACGACTTTTTGTGCATCATTATCTAATATGCCATCTGTTGGTGTTTGATAACCATATTGCTGTAATAGCTTTTGGAAGTTTGCAACATCAACTGGCTCAGAAGGATCTCTACCGGCTAAATAAGCTTGTACTAACTGTTTATCAGGCCAAGCACCTATTCCTTGGTTTGCTAATCTTTCCCAAGGAAATAAAGGACCCGGATCAACTTTTCTTAAAGGCGCAATATCACTGTGGCCCAAAACATTTTGAGGCTCGATATCATAGCGTTCAATAATATCTTTCATCACCATTGAAATAGTGACAATTTGATCTGCTGTATAAGAATACCAATATCTAAATTTTCCATTATCACGGTAGCCCAGATTAACAATCTCAATACCAATAGAACAATGATTTAAGCTTGTCGCATCTCCCCATTGACTAACACCTGCATGCCAAGCAATTTGTCTTTCATCTACTAATGAAATAACAACAGGTTTTCCATCAATAGTTGAGGGATGTGTTGGTATAAGATAATGGCTACTAACTCGCCCAGCAGTGAGAACCTTCAATGAACGCTCATCATCTAGCGCGGTATAATGCATGACTAAATATTTAACACAGTCGTTAGCATCCTGCTTATTAGGGATAACTTTAGCAATATAATCGCCTCGATCAATATACTCAGGTTGTTGAACGCAACTACTTAAGAGACTTACAGCAATAAGTAATCCAATGTAATACCGACTAGACTTCATTTCTGATCCTTGAGTTAATGTTCCCAAAGTTAAATTGTAATAAAAAAACCCATATTAAAAAATATAGGTTTCCCGTTTTAACTCTTTTTTTATATTCTTCAGTTATTGCTGACTTTTTCACATCTAACTAAAGGCTCATCAGGAATGATATTATTTTCCCAGATGCCATCTTCAATATCCGCTTGTAGCTCTGGATATTGGCGTATATCAAAAGTTGGCAATAAACCAGCTTGTCGTTGCTGGTTGTAATCTTTGACTAATTTTAATGCAACGCCTGAAAGTAATATAATGGCAATTAAATTTGTCATTGCCATTAATCCCATGGAGAGATCAGCCATTTTCCAAACAAGAGGCATATCTGCCAAAGCACCAAACATCACCATTGCTAATACAGCTGAGCGTAAAAGGAATAGCCCTGTTGTATGATTACGCCCAAGGAAAATCATATTACTTTCTGCATAAGCATAATTGGCAATAATCGAGGTAAAAGCAAAGAAGAAAATAGCAATAGCAATAAAGGTACTTCCCCAACCACCTACACTTGATGACAGCGCCAATTGCGTCAATTGAATGCCATTAATGCCTTCTGGATAACTATCGAGTACTCCTGATGACAAAATTATCACTGCTGTTGCACTACAGATAACCAACGTATCCATAAATACACCAAGCATTTGAATATAACCTTGAGAGGCAGGATGTGGCGGATAAGGTGTTGCAGAAGCGGCAGCATTAGGAGCCGATCCCATTCCGGCTTCGTTAGAGAATAAGCCCCGCTGAATACCTTGAGTCATTGCTTGGCTAATGCCGTAACCTATCGCACCGGCCGCAGCTTCTTGTAAACCAAAAGCGCTTTTAAAGATTAAAAGGAAAACATCAGGTAAACGTTCAATATGATCAGCAACAACCCAGAAGGCTAATAATAAATAAGCAGTTGCCATAATAGGAACAACTAGCTCTGCAACACGAGCAACCCAGCGTAGACCACCAAAAATAATAAATCCGCTAGTTATCACTAAAAAGATGCCAACATAAAATGGATCAAAATTAAAGGCTGATGCTGTTGCTTGCGCAATCGAATTGGCTTGAACCGCATTAAAAACTAAACCAAAAGCAATGATTAGGAAAATAGCGAAGAGAACGCCCATCCAGCGCATTTTTAATCCCTTCGTCATATAATAAGCAGGTCCCCCGCGATAATTACCCTCATCGTCTTTTGTCTTATAAAGCTGTGCTAGTGTGCTTTCAATTAAAGATGTTGCCATACCGATTAGAGCAACAACCCACATCCAAAAAATAGCACCAGGCCCGCCTGCCGTTAATGCAATGGCAACACCGGTTAAATTTCCGGTTCCTACACGCGCAGCTAAGCTTGTGCATAATGCCTGAAAGGAAGAGATCCCTGATTTATCTGACTTATGGCTATTTTTTAAAATAGAGAACATATGATTAAAATGTCGGATTTGTATAAACCCAGTACGGATAGTAAAATAAATACCGACTCCTAGAAGTAAGTAGATAAGGACATATCCCCATAAAATGTTATTTGCAAAGTTTATTAGCCCAGTCAAATTAATCCCCCTGTATAATAACGTATATAACTTATCCTTACATCGCTATTGAAATAAAAACGAATAAACACCGTGTAATTGAATCAATTAATGATCCAAGTATGTCTTTATGTAATATCAAAAATTGCTGTATAAAAAGCGAATTAAATGTAACACAAGATTGTGCGAAATGTATGTTTTTTGTTTATTTTTTTATATGTTAGTATTTGAATTTAATTATCTCATTAACTAAAACAAACAATATTACAAAATAAAAAATCAATACATATCATTAAGATAAATAAATATCTCTTAATCTTATTAACTCAAAAAAGAAAAGTTAATACTTTAATAATTAAGTTAATCAGTCATTTTAGAAAAAAAACATACAGCTCAAAAAAACATCAACAAATAACTTTCTTTATTATCTAAAATAAATTTAATAATGAAAAATAAAAACGATTCGTTAAAGTAATTTTTTTTAATCTTGATTAATCATTATGATAATTAACATTTAAGAAATAAGCTTTTTATAATCATTAACAATAAAATTTTTGTATTACATAATCAATGAAGTGCTTTAATCTTAATAAGATTTTATAGTAAGACAAAAAGTATTTTTTATAACTTTCCTTATAAAATTATATAAATATTTAAATTTTAATATATCTTTTTGTCTGTCATCTGTACGAATATCATTGATTGGTATCCGTTCTCTTTTTTATTCACTTACTATTCATTAATAGCGCTCCTTTTTTTTAAGTACTAATTAAAGAGTATTAAATATTTATTTTATATTAATAAAAAAATGAAGAATCACGTAAGTTTACCTATTAACCATTTAGTTAATTTTATTTATACTATGTTTTTCCCTGGTGTTGTATTATTTTTCGCCCTGTTTCCCCAACAGGGCATTTTTTTATATCAATATTTCAACACCTTATCTTAACCCTCTATCAAGTAATATAAAACAAACACATAGCACACACACACCCAATGAATTAACAATATTTATCTATTTTTAATGCAAATTTCTTTGTTTTGTTCATTGATCTAAATCAAATTAAACATTATATTTATTTACTCTTTACAAAGGTAAACTATTTTTTAGTCTATTTTAAAATAGATTTAATTATGTGTATAAATGCGATTTTTATCATTTTCATTATTTAAATTACCTATAAAGTAGTATAACAATTAGTGAATATTTATTTTTCATTGTTATATTTAATGATACTGATTAAAAAATCATCTAAATAATGCGGATGCTTTTTATCATTATATAATGACTAATATCTTTATTTACTTGCATTAATAAGCATGCTCTTTTACTTTATTCGTATTGTTATAGGGAGGAGAACGATGGGTTATAACCTTTCAGAATTAACACAAGAAGAAAAAGACAAAATAAATGTAAGCTTAGCCGCTTCAGGTGTTGCCTTTAAAGAGCGATATAATATGCCTGTTGTTGCTGACGCAGTTTTACGAGAACAGCCTCAAGCGCTTCACGCTTATTTTCAAGAAAGGCTAATGTTTTATCGAGCGAGAAGCCAACACTATTCTCGTTTACCTTATGAGCCTCAAGCGAAAAAATAATAGCACTTTCTTGATAAAATTTAATGACAAAAAAAGAGATAAACTTAAGTTTATCTCTTTTTTTCAATCTGTTAACAATGGAAACTATCACTTATTCATTATTTAGGTGAAACATAAGTGATGGTATTTTCGTCGCAATTAACTTGAACATTGTAACGAAGATCTGTTCTCGCTCCGCGAACATTCAATACCATCTGATAGTTATTATCCATCTTGATAACTTCGTTAGCATTGATACTTGCTACAGGTTTCGGACCCAACGCCTTTTTATCTTCTTGCCAACGGGGGAGACGATTCTGTAGATAATCATTCTTCACTCTAGTAACAAGTTGGTTGTTGTCTAAATTAACGCAACTCGCAAAAGGTGCAGAGCGTACAATATCTTTATTAACATTATCGACACTTTCTGCAGATGCCCCAAAAGAAACAGCAAGTAAAAGAGCTACACCAAGTATCCCTGTTTGACCTGCTAACTTGCTTAATTTCATATAACCTCCCGAAAATATCCCTTAAAACAGGATGTGTTTCCATTAAGCATAGCATAGGGTTAACAACATATTTGTGACATTTGTTAAAAAAATGTTTTATTCATTCTCATCATCAAATATGATAGAAACCGATTCACGCGTTGTGTGCTTTTCTCTTAATTCTTGAGCAACCAACTGAATAGCCTCTCCACTACTCATTCCCTCAGCCATAAGAGATTGAATTTTTTCTACTGCTTTTTGTTGTTCTTCGTGTGTTAATGTAGGCATTCCTAGAAACATAATGTTACTCTTATCTTTATCAACTTCTATTTTGTATTTACATGAATATAATCTTTTTGATTACAATTCATTGTGCGAATGATACAACATACTTTGTTTACATGGTCATAAGATGGATATGCAATTACAACAACGTGAGCTCATTTATACCCCAGATCTAGCACTACGGGTATTCTCTCCCATCGCTTCATTGCCTTGGTCTAGTTTACTTCATTCTGGCTTTGCCGAACATCCTCATAACCGTTTTGATATTATTGTCTCTGATCCTCTTGTAACTTTAGAAACACGCAAACAAACCACAACAATTAAAGAAAAAAATGGTGCGATCAGACGCTCTAAAAAAGATCCTTTTACACTGATCCAACAAGAACTAGAACAGTTTAGTTTTCATCCAGAATACAATGATTCATTGCCGTTCTTAGGTGGGGCTTTAGGTATTTGGAGTTATGACTTAGGCCGTCGTATTGAAAAACTACCTGAAAACGCTAAAAATGAACTCAATTTTGCAGATATGGCTATTGGAATTTATGATTGGGCATTAATTGTCGATCATGAATTAAAAAAAGCCACTTTAATTAGCTATGATAATATTGATGAGCGATTGCAGTGGCTAGAAAACCAAACGCCCACATTGATTGATACTCCATTTACCTTAACCACAGACTGGCAATCGAACATTAGCAATGCTGAATACAACGAAAAAATTGCTAAAATTCATCAATACTTACTTTCTGGTGATTGTTATCAAGTTAATTTAGCTCAACGTTTTTGTGCAAATTATACTGGTAGTGAATGGGCTGCATTTTTAACATTGAATCAAGCAAATAAAGCACCTTTTTCATCTTTTATGTGTTTGCCCAATAATTTTGTATTAAGTGTTTCACCAGAGCGTTTTATTCATTTAGCTGATAATAAAATAGAAACACGCCCGATAAAAGGAACACTGCCACGCAAAGTGACCCCCGAAGAAGATGATGAACAAGCGTTACTGCTCCAAAGTTCACGTAAAGATCGCGCAGAAAATTTAATGATTGTTGATCTTATGCGTAATGATATTGGAAAAGTTGCCGTTACCGGTTCCGTTAAAGTACCAGAACTGTTTGTTGTTGAACGTTTTCCAGCAGTACACCATTTAGTCAGTACTATTACAGCACAACTTCCCTCACATCTAACAGCAACAGATTTATTAAGAGCTGCGTTTCCCGGCGGTTCAATCACTGGCGCACCTAAGATCCGAGCAATGGAAATCATTGAAGAATTAGAGCCACATCGCCGTCATGGATATTGTGGTGCCATCGGCTATATTAGTTTTTGTGGCACAATGGATGCCAATATCAGCATCCGTACTTTATTGACAGAAAAAAATAAGATTTACTGTTGGGCGGGCGGCGGTATTGTTGCTGATAGTGTTGCTGAAAAAGAGTACCAAGAAACATTCGATAAACTTGGGCAAATATTAACTGTTTTAAGTGAGTCTACTATCGATGACACCCATTGATACTTTTATCAATCGTTTTCAACTCACATTACCTGATGATAGGGTAAATCAGCCACTCCATGCTCAAAAAACGGCAGCAGTATTGCTGCCGATTATCAATAAACCTAATCCAACCATATTATTAACGGAACGCGCATCAACATTACGCTCGCATGCAGGTCAAGTCGCTTTACCTGGTGGCAAACGAGATCCTGAAGATAATAATCTTATTGAAACCGCGCTCAGAGAAGCTCACGAAGAAGTCGCTATTCCACCCAATGCCGTTTCGGTGATTGGGCAATTACCACCATTGCAAAGTTCAAGTGGATATTTAGTTACTCCCATTGTGGGCGTGATCCCAGCAGGTTTATCTTTACGCCAAAACCCAGCTGAAGTCGCCTCTATCTTTGAAATGCCATTAAGTCATGTACTCAATGCACAACACTATCAACCACTCGATTTTCGCCGTTCAGGTGAAAATCATCGGATCTATTTTTATCCTTATGATGGACATCTTGTCTGGGGATTAACGGCGGCTATTTTACATAAACTTGCTTTACATATCACTTAAAGCGTTATTTTCTGTCCAGCTTGTGCTTTTTATCATCGCCTTCACAACTCTACTTAGCTATTTTAAAAAAATGTTGTAAACTACATCATTAACGGGACGATATAATCGTAAAAACGATCCCTTTACTATAAATAACTATATTTTATTCTTTTTTAACCCTCTCTCTTATTATTAAGGAGTCTGACGTGATTAGCGTTTTCGACATGTTTAAAGTGGGCATCGGACCCTCTAGCTCTCATACTGTAGGGCCAATGAAAGCGGGTAAAGAATTTGTCGATGATTTAGTCAACCAGGAATTGATTGCGTCTGTCACCCGTGTAGCTGTTGATGTTTACGGCTCCTTGTCTTTAACAGGCAAAGGTCACCACACTGATATTGCAATTATTATGGGCTTAGCTGGTAACGCACCTGCTACTGTCGATATTGACAGCATTCCCAGCTTTATTCGTAACGTTGAAGAAACTGGCAAACTATCATTAGCAAATGGCTTAAAAATTGTCGACTTCCCAGCAGAAAGTATGCATTTCAGTAATGACAACCTCTCATTGCATGAAAATGGTATGACTATTCATGCTTTTGCTGGCGACAAAGAAGTATATAGAAAAACTTACTACTCTATTGGTGGTGGTTTTATTGTTGATGAAGAAAACTTTGGTAAATCAACACTTAATAGTAAACCTGTTTCATACCCTTATGCTAGCGCCGAAGAGTTATTAAAGCACTGCAAAGAAACTGGTTTATCCATTTCTAGCTTAATGATGAAAAACGAGCTAGATCTGCACACTCAAGCTGAAATCAATGCCTATTTCGCTGATGTTTATAAAACAATGCAAGAATGTATTGAACATGGTTTAAATACAGAAGGCGTATTGCCAGGTCCATTACGTGTACCTCGCCGTGCGGCTGCATTAAATCGTTTATTAACATCAAGCAACAGCTTGTCAAACGATCCAATGAAAGTTGTTGATCTCATCAACATGTTTGCACTGGCTGTTAATGAAGAAAATGCAGCTGGTGGACGTGTTGTAACTGCACCAACTAATGGCGCATGTGGTATCGTGCCAGCAGTATTGGCTTACTACGATCGTTGTATCGAACCTGTGACACAAGAAATCTACTTACGCTATTTCTTAGCATCAGGTGCAATTGGTATTCTTTACAAAATGAATGCTTCTATTTCAGGTGCTGAAGTAGGTTGCCAAGGCGAAGTTGGTGTAGCTTGTTCAATGGCAGCAGCAGGTCTTGCTGAATTATTAGGTGGAAGTCCAGAGCAAGTCTGTATTGCCGCTGAAATCGGTATGGAACATAACCTCGGCTTAACATGCGACCCTGTTGCAGGACAAGTACAAGTTCCATGCATCGAGCGTAATGCCATTGCTTCGGTTAAAGCAGTTAATGCGGCACGTATGGCCATTCGTCGTACCAGCGAACCTCGAGTTTCTCTCGATAAAGTTATTGAAACCATGTATGAAACAGGTAAAGACATGAATGCTAAATATCGCGAAACATCACGCGGTGGTTTAGCAATAAAAGTACAATGTGACTAATTAACCTTGTTTTAGTTAAAAGCCATTCATTTTGAATGGCTTTTTTATTACTAGAAATTTTATTTTTAATGATCACTTAACCTATAGATAATTAAAGAAAAACATAAGATTAATAATTAAATAAAAAATATTTTTTAAAAAAATCCACTTTTTATTTTTCTATATTTATAAAATATAGAACGTAAGATTAAATATAGACGCATTAAATATAGGCTTATTTAATATCCATTTAATATTTAAAAAAATTAAACTTATTATTTTTAGGTGTATTCCTCTTAATTTAAAAAATTAATTTTTCATTATAAATATAATTACAATTCATTGTTTATTATATAGTTAATATTTTATCACATTGAAAGTTATCATTTTTTTAACATTTTAAAAACGTTCCTTATATATTTAAAATCGCCCAAGTTAATAATGATAATTATTATCAATATCATCTTTGAAATATAATAAATAATATGTTGCCTTTCAGAAATAATATGTTATCTTCTGCATCAAGTCATTGGGGAGTAGCCTGTCTTAAAATAAAACTTAATTATTTTAAGAAGTCTGTATCAACATACTCGCTTATTTTTATTTAGCGTGGTGCAGATGCCGTAATACGGTTGGCAAGACCATAGACACATAATTGTACTTCTTTGGTTGGGGGTCAATTGTGTGTATATGGAAATACCCCAACCGAGGCTTTATTATGAGTTTCTACGCTACTATCATCCTTGCCCTTGCCCTTTCTATGGACGCATTTGCTGTTGCAGTCTGTAAAGGTGCCACATTACATAAACCTCGTTTTCGTGAAGCACTCCGCACTGGATTTATATTTGGTATTATTGAAGCCAGCACCCCCGTTATTGGTTGGGCATTAGGTTTATATACTAGCCAATATATTATTCAATGGGATCACTGGGTTGCTTTTGGATTACTATTTGTTCTTGGTAGTCGTATGATTTACCAAAGCGTAAAACGTGGTGATGAATGTCCTTGCGAAGAAGCCGCGCCACAACGCCATGGATCGCTCTCTTTAATAGCAACCGGTATTGCCACCAGCCTTGATGCAATGGCAATTGGTGTTGGTTTAGCATTCCTTCAAGTCAATATTGTTCATACTGCGATGACCATTGGCATGATGACGATGATCATGGCGACACTAGGTATGTTAATTGGGCGCTATATTGGCCCAGTGCTTGGGAAAAAAGCAGAAATTATTGGTGGGATCGTATTAATTGCTATCGGCTTTAATATTGTATTCGAACATCTTGAATTATTTATGTACGCAAAATAATCACCAATTTAACAGAACACAATAAAAAGCTTAGGTTTGAATATCATGCCTAAGCTTTTTTATTTACATTATAAATTGTTTATTGCTTTCGTTATTAAACATGACGTTGATAAACTCGAATTAAAAAATCCGTTTCACATACAAAACATTCACTTTCAGCTAATGACTGTTTCACTTCTTCACTTGCTCGCCATGCAAACGGCGTCATTTGTAATAAATCAAATGCCTGCTTACCGTTTAAATTCATCATATAAGCAACTTGATGCTCAGCCACTTTATTGAAACCATCAAATTGTTCTTCTTTTAATGGATGAAGATGTACTTCTGAATAAATCAGTGCTTTTAGCTGGTATAGGTGACGAGGCGCAGGAGTGACCGTAATAATATATCCATTATTTACAATGACTCTTGCTAATTCACCACTATTGCAAGGAGCATAAATACGAATAACAGCATTTAAAGAGGCATCACAAAAAGGTAAACGCTGACTTGAAGCCACACAAAAATGGATAGATGAATAACGTTTAGCTGCATATTTAATCGCAACTTTAGAAACATCTAAGCCATACACTTGAGGATTATGTAATTTTAGATTTTGATAAAACTGGTGGGTGTAATAGCCTTCACCGCAACCAATATCCAATACAACGCTATTATCCATAGGCAACAATGCTTGTAGTAAATCAGCTACTTTATCTCTCATTGGCTGATAAAAACCTGCATCTAAAAACTCACGGCGAGCATTTATCATTTCAGCGCTATCACCCGGCTCTTTTGAGCGTTTAAATTGCACTGGCAGCAAATTTACATACCCTTCTTTCGCGCAATCAAACTGATGATTATTTTCACATACCCAACTGTGAGCCCGAAGAGAAAGTGCCTGATTACATAATGGACATTGATAGGACATAGTAATATTTTTGTATAACCCCTAATAAAATTGAGAGAGATAATAACATACCTCTCTCAATCTTGCGGAAACCTTATTTTTATTTTTGAGACTGTTTTTTTATGCTCAGTGACTAAGTAAACATAATTTATCGATTTTTAAGTCCGTTTTAACTTTTCAGTATTAGCAATAAATAATGCGATAACTAGCAGTAAAATTGCGCCTGATTGGATTAAAGTATCCACAGAATCTTTGTGTTCAACAATAATCAAACGCACAATTGCAGTAATACCGATATAGATAAAATATCTAAGCGGGAAATGCCCACCAGATAAAAAATATTTAACAATAAGTGCAATAAACTCAAAATAAAGAAAATAGATCAAAATACCTTCTAGTAATTGATAAGATGACTCTTGTGCACCTAAATTAAATAATAATGAAGCAATTACATAAGTTTCTTTGATAAGAAAACTAACTAATACAATTGCTAAAATAAGCAATCCAATATTAAGCACCCACTGTAATATAGTGGCAATACATTTAAGTAAGTCTTCGCTTGATTTTCTCATATAAACTATAACCTAGTGAGATCATTCCATGGATGTGTAAAAAGAACAAAAATAGCTATTAGGCAATTGGCTAAATTTTAAAGGATTTACTCGTTCATAACACCATTTTTTTATCTTTTAGAGCTTAAAAACCCAAAATAATGATGCAATAATCGCAATATTTGCTTTTAAATTTCAACTTGTAAGCTAATTTACTTATACTGACTTTTAAGGGCTAATTTATTTAAAAGGTAGACTATGGCTAACAAATACCTTGTTGCAATTGATTTATTAGAAGATAACAGAATTCAACGAATGATTGCTGATATTCACTTCCTTGCCTCAAAACCAGAAAATTATTTCCATTTTATTACGGTTATGCCTAATTTACGCTCTTTAGAAGCTTATGGGCTTAATTGTGATTGCACTTCCGTTGTTGAGAAAAAGCAACAAGCTCTAATTTTGCTAACTGAAAAATTAGAACAATGTGTAAAACAACAATTTAACTTACCTAAAGAGCAATACCAGTGCCATGCTGTTATCGGCACACCTAATTATAATATTCTAGAATTAGCAGAAAAAGTGGATGCAGATACCATTATTATTGGTTCAAGCTCGCGTAATCAACGTAATATATTACTAGGATCTACTGCTGATTATATTGTGAATAATACGTCACGTTCAGTAATGGTTATACGTAAATAAAATCACTAGCCCCCTATCTTTTGGCAATAATGCTAGGTTGTTTATTGCCAAAAGTATTCTGCTATCCTTCGGATTATAAATAGCACTAAATGCACATTAATTTTTTCATATCAAAGAATTAACTTGTTAGAATACGGACCAAAAAACAAAAATTTCATGTCTTTTTTCAGTTCAATATTTACATTAATTCTACTCAAAAGATAAAGATTGTCCTGCATTAAAATCTTTCGCATTAAGGTATTTTCGTCCTAACACGCCAGTGCAATGGCATCCATACACATCGATATTTTTATCTATTGCTTTCTTAGCACGTTGTAATGCTGATGGGGTTGCACAACGCAAATGTAATCCCCCCACAATTGCTTGAATTTGATGATTACCTGTTATTTTTTTCGCATGTTTAACTATAGATTCAATACCAGAGTGACTACAGCCCGTAATAATCACTAAGCCTTTTTTTCCTTGCCAAACAAGAAAGCTATCATCAAGAACATAATCATCTTCTTCGCCTAATTGATGAATAATAACACCATAACGTTTACTCACTTGGCGTTGTGTCACCTGTCCTGAATAAATGAAATTCTTCTCAATTGTTAAAGGAACTTCTGTTAATTCAAAAGAAAATTGTGTTTCAAGTTTTTTGCGATCAAAAAAAGGGGCTAATCGTTTAAATTTAATATTTTTATTGCCTAAAAAAAGCGCTGAATAACGAACCGAAAATAGATGAGGATGAGCGATAACTCGTGGCTTATTGGGAAAAAAGTCTACTGGTAAATGCGTAAGTCCACCAAAATGATCATAATGCCCATGGGAGACAACAATTGTTTTCAATGTGGTTAAATCAATTCCCATTTTTTTGGCATTTGAAATAAAGGTAAGATCTTTTCCTGTATCAAAAAGTATTTTAGCTTGGCACTCATCATCTTCTAATAATAATGATAAGCCAGGATAGTAATTAAGCTCAGGATTGATTGATTTATTTTCTAGTAATGCAGTGATGGTTAACATTAGTTTTGATGATTATCGTTATTAGAAGATGGCTTATAGTAATGAAAAAAAGGAAGTGTTCCAAATATAAAAACCATTGATTTGTGCGATCCTCACTATCTCGTTACACAACCGCTGTTATATTAAAATCAAATATAACAGCGGTATTATTATAAATTGCAGTTACTCTTATACAACTATACAGTCTGCTAAGTCTTATCTCACCACCATAACAGAGCGTTTAGCGTAGCGTGTAATATCAGCAGCTGTTGAACCAATATGATAAGAATCATCTTCGGGATTATGAGAGCCGATTACGATTAAATCTGCGTTTACTTCATCTGCAACCTGCAATATGGCATCTCGTGGTGTTCCTATGCAAATATGTGTTTGCATTCTGTCTTCAGGTAAATCAAACCGTTCAATAATTTTTTTTAACTCTTTCTCAGCTGACGTTTTTAAGCATCCTTGATCTAATTGATCACCATTCATAACAAGTCGATAATAAGAAGATTGTGGAAGTTTTGGGAGTACATACAAAAAATGAACATAAGGATCTTCATTTTTTGCAATATCTTCCACTAACGGAATTGCTTTGTTCATCAGGTTATCTTCATCAATATCAATGGGAACCAAAATATTCTTATACATACCGCCTCCTTTTATTTTAATTGTAGGATAGTGTATTTTTAAAAAATTACCGGATGTAGTTAACATATTTTAAAAATATTTTATCACACCTAAATAACGCCTATTTTTCACTCAGTAAATAACAAAGCATACACTTATTAAATTAATAATTGAGCCTATAATGAGATTATGGATATATAAGTCTAATATCTTTATTTTAGATTATGTCTTTTTATAAATGAATTATTTTATCAGTAATAAAAAATTCAAAAAAAAAGCCTTATTAAATTAAATAAGGCTTTTCTCTTTCATTACGCGATGAATACTTTATTTTTGAACATTCTTTTTTTGTTTGTTCTTTTTAACATATTGATAGCCTATTGCTAGTGCAATAAACCACAATGGTGTCACACTTAACGCTTGGCGAGTATCATGTTCAAAAGCCAATAATACTGTCATAAAGGCAAAAAAAGCAAGACATAGCCATGACATCAAAATACCTAATGGCATTTTATAAATAGATTTCTCATGCAACTGTGGACGTTTTTTACGATACACTAAATAAGAGCATAAAATCATACTCCAAATAAACATAAATAATAACGCCGACACTGTTGTTACCAAGGTAAATACATGCATAACATCGGGAATAAAGTAAATTAATACAATTCCACATGATAAACATAAACTGGTGAATAACAGTCCATTGGCAGGTACAGCTCGTTTAGATAATTGGCTAAACTGCTTTGGTGCTTCGCCCTCTTTTGATAAACCGAATAACATACGGCTTGTGGAAAATATACCACTATTAGCAGAAGACGCGGCTGCCGTTAATACGACAAAGTTTACTAAACTTGCAGCTGCGGGTATTCCTATCATGACAAATAGCTCAACAAATGGGCTTTTATCAGCCAAAATTGAACGCCATGGTGTCACCGACATAATAATTGCTAAAGCCAAAACGTAAAAAGTAATAATACGAATGGGAATCGCATTAATCGCTTTTGGCAACGATTTTTCCGGATTACGTGTTTCAGCCGCTGCGGTTCCTACTAATTCTATGCCGACAAAAGCAAAAATAGCGATTTGGAAGCCCGCAAAAAAACCACTTAGCCCTTTAGGGAACATTCCCCCATCATTCCAGATATTCTCTAATGCCGCTGTATGTCCCGCAGGAGATTCAAATCCAATACTGATAAGAACAATCCCCACAATAATCAAAGAAACAATAGCTGTTATTTTTATCATGGAGAACCAAAATTCCATTTCCCCAAACAGTTTTACTGTCGCTAAGTTCAAAATAAGCAGTGTCAGCACACAAATAAACGATGTTCCCCATTCAGGGAAATTAGGTGCCCAATAACTAATATAAGACGTTATGGCGACAATATCAGCAATGCCTGTAATAACCCAACAAAACCAATAAGTCCAACCGACAAAAAAGCCTGCCCAAGGCCCTAATAAATCACCAGCAAAATCACTAAATGATTTATATTCTAAATTTGATAATAACAACTCTCCCATAGCTCTCATAACAAAGAACAGGACAAAGCCGATTATCATATAGACAAAAATAATTGATGGCCCAGCTAATGAAATGGTTTTCCCTGAGCCCATAAATAGACCAGTACCAATAGCTCCACCAATAGCAATTAATTGAATATGACGATTTGTTAGCCCGCGTTGTAGAGTGGCATTTTTCACTCTAGCGGGAGGAGAAATTTCTGTTTGCTCTTCCATACCATACCTGAAATGTGTTCATATTTTTGATGTTGTTTTGCCACTATTTTATTTTTTGACGTGGCAATATGTTTGCGAAATTATTGTGACACAAATCTCAGTGTAAGTAATGAAAAGATCACTTTTAGTAAAATGAATGATGCTTTGATAACCAGATAAGATCCTTTCTTTAATTTATTTGGTGATATTTTATCCATTTGAAAAAAAATTAAAATAAGGGCTTGACCATCGCTTTTGAGAAGAGAATAATCTGCGCATCGGGTTGTTAGCTCAGTCGGTAGAGCAGTTGACTCTTAATCAATTGGTCGGGGGTTCGAACCCCCCACGACCCACCAATTTTACGCTGAGAAATCAGGCAGATAGGCCACTTAGAAATAAGTGGCTTTTTTGTTTTTATAGCTGAGTGTCGCAAAAGTATCGCACAAGTTTTTATCTCTCCCTTCCGAAAGCCGAAAGTTGTCGATTTTATTTAAAAATAATTAGTCGTAATAAATTTAATAATTAATAAAAAACAAATAGAATAAAAAACCATTAAAAATAATAAAGCCAGATAATCCATTCACATCCACTCTATGTTAACCAAACATCTCAAAAATAAATTTTCTTAATCATTTCTATTTAACGCCTACGCAAAGAATCCAATCACCACACTCTCTCGCAATATGTTTTGTAAAAAATTCAAACTGAAATAATTTTTAGATCCAAATTATGCAGACGGGTGCGGATTTGTGCGTTTTACATCATAAATGATTTTATTTCGTGGGATTATGTGCGCGCAGTTGCACGCTCTCGATGAGATCCATTAAATAACGTAGAAATGGATATATTGACGAACAAGGATAGTAACAATTTGTTGACTTAGTGCGCACAGGTAAACATCCCTCTGCGATCATATCGCGAATGGTTGATCTAGAATGTGCTGAACGCGTCGATTGATAAGATAAGGCGTGTTTATGTTGATTGTAATATTAGGATGCATAAGGCAAAATCCCATATTAGGTTTTATTCGATGCTACTCGATAACAATCGCTTTTACTATCAGAGCCAATATCTATCCAAGATGGAAATAGTTACTTCATTATTGATAAAAAATATAACGATGTTTTCGATGGAAAATGGCTCATCGAAATTGATGGAAAAAATAGTATTAGAGAACTGACTAGAATGCCTATGCAACGCATTAGAGTTTCAGATATTGGAATGGCTTTTGATTGTGAAATTTCTGATATAAAAATTCACGGTCGAGTAATTACTATTATTGAAAATCAGTAAGAAAGGTATTAATGATGAAATATCTAGCATTAACAATCGGATTGTTATTATCTCTAAATGTATCTGCAAAAATGAGTGAATGTGATATTGCAAAAGAAGCTTTTAGAGATTCATATTCATTGATGAACGATATTTTTCTTTTTGGTATGGATTCCGATGATAAACCTAGAGAATATAACTATTACCATACATGGTATAAAAATTATTACCCTAACAAACTCGAAGATCTCAAAGATAAATATGGATCATTAGCAAACAAAATAGACAGTAACAATCCTATATATTTAGGTACTACATCAATCGCTCAAGTTAACGGTATAGCAAGTGCTATGGATCTATACTTAAAGGATAATTCTAATAAAAGCAGATTAAAAGAAGAATATCTCTTATATGATTCTATGTACCAGAAATTAGTTGAAAATTGCGGAGAGATTTTCTCTTATGTTGATAACTAAACAACCAGATGCTCGTTGGCAAGTTGAGAGCTACCCTAACGGTCGAACAGGTAAACGAATTAGAAAAGTATTCACCACAAAAGGTGAAGCTATTTCATTTGAACGTTACGTTCTTGAACAAACAGAAGATAAATGTTTATTGTCTGAATTGGTTGAAATCTGGTTTCGTGCTCATGGTATTACATTAGCTGATGGTGGAAGCCGAAAACAAATGATGTTATTCGGTTGCCAAGCAATGGGTGAACCTTTAGCAACTGAGTTTAATGCTAAGTTATTTTCTGTTTATCGTGAAAAGCGATTAAGTGGAAAAATCACTCGTGCCGACAGGATCAAGTCTGTTGCTCCACGAACAACAAACCTTGAACTAGCTTATTTTCGCGCTATGTTTAATGAGTTGCATCGATTGGGTGAGTGGAAAGATGATAACCCATTAAAGAATGTTCGTTCATTTCGTACTGATGGATCAGAAATGGCATTTCTTTCTGATGAACAGATTATCCAATTGCTACAAGAATGCGGTAAAAGCAAAGCGAAAGACTTATCTGTTATTGTCAAGATTGCACTTCCTACTGGAGCGCGTTGGTCAGAAGCTGAAGGTTTAACCAGTTCACAAGTTACCCCTTACAAAATTACATTTACTAAAACAAAAGGTAAACGTAATAGAACTGTACCTATATCAGAAGAGTTGTTTAATCAAATTCCGAAACGTAGAGGCCAATTATTTACGCCCTGCTATTCTGCTTTTCGTTCAGCAATAATACGAGCCAATATTGAATTACCCCATAGGCAATCATCGCATGTTTTACGACATACTTTTGCCTCATATTTTATGATGTCAGGCGGTAATATTTTAGTTTTACAGCGAATATTAGGTCATACCGATATTAAAATGACTATGCGGTATTCGCATTTCGCCCCAGAGCATTTAAATGATGCGCTGATGTTTAATCCTTTGGCCAAGTTGGATACATTATGATTTTAATTGGTTATGCAATTTTAGTCACAATAACATTAGTTTTTATATTTAGGCATAAAAATAAATTTACTCTAAATGAAAAAAGTCTTCATAAACAATGGCTATTCTGGCTAGCAATCATAGCACCATTAGTATCAGGTATTTATTTTGGATCTGGAATTTGGAGTGAATTTTATTTACGACTTGATTTTAAAGGGTTTAGTAATTTTTTTGAAATTAGCAAATTTCCATTTGGTATTTTAGCCCTATCACCAATATTAGGTGCTTTTGTTGTTAGTGCACACCGTTCAATTCAAACAGCTAAACAAATTGAAGTCACTGAGAAAAAAAATATCATAGATATTTATTATGCTAGAAAAAAAAGTATAGTAGATGATCTTAATGCGTTTAATGATAATGAATTATTTGAAAAATACAATTCTAATTTAATTTATAGAAAAATGAATTCTGGAGAAAAATTTTATAAATTTGAAATAAATAAAAAAACAATATCCAGAATAAATCGTGAAATATGGAATACAATCACCCACTATAAATTAGCTCAAGATGTTTTTCATAAAATAGCAGACAAACATAGTAAAAACATTAGTGAAATGCCTTTCCTTAACATTGATCATAGTACACACCTAAGAGAATATATTGAAAGTTTTGAAAAAATAATGAAAATCTTAAGTATTGAAATAAAAAGCCAATATCTATTAAAAGAAGATATAATTGATTTTCAAAAAATTTTAATTAATATGCCATATGACTCTTACACAGCAGATGAAATTAATGAATATTATGATTTGGTTTCACAACTAATTCCCAATACTTCAAAAATATTTTCAATTTTAGAGAATATTTTTCTAGTTATTTTCCCTGATGAGAAAATAACAAAATTAATACCTAATTTTTATTTATTAAATGATCCATACATTGGCGACAAAGTGGCGGCAGAAAACCAGAACAACCATGAATAGCCATGCCTTATCGTTTTTCAACTTATTGAAAAATATATAACTTATTGATTTTACAGTAGTAAGAATACTAATCTTAATCAATTGGTCGGGGGTTCGAACCCCCCACGACCCACCAATTTTACGCTGAGAAATCAGGCAGATAGGCCACTTAGAAATAAGTGGCTTTTTTGTATCTGAAAGATTAATCAGTTATTTTTTGAAAAATGGAGGAGAGAGATAAGATATTTATCTAATAAGGAGGTGTGATTAAAAGTAACTCACTAAAACCTTATTTAAAATTTAACTAATCACTAAATTATTATTGGTTAATTATCGTCAACTACATTTATTAAATATAAAATACACTGTTGAGTAAGTTTGTCCCTATTTTACTTTTCTTGAAAGCGATTAATAAATTATCATCTTTCTTTTTTACTGAAATCTCATAATTACCGGTTGGCAAAAAAATAATCTTTCCAGAGCGATATTCAGGATCATCAGGCTCTAAATCACCGCCAGTTGTATCCTCTCCTGCACCAATAAAAATTTCACCTGATGGACAATTTATATTTATCTTCACATCCGCATCTTCAATGTTGTCGCATAGATTAATTGTGTAAAAACCATCATTTCCTATATCAATAAAGGCAATATTACCTTTATTCATTTCATCTAACTCATCATCAGGTATGCTCCACCAATCTGCTGTATCTGATTTTCGATGTTGGATCGCTTGTAAATCAAAAACGGCCAGCGTTGCAGTATCAGTCATAAAAGAAAATACGTTTGACATCTTAATGCTCCAAAAACAGTTTTGATCGTACAACATATATCATTCACTTTATATGTCGGTTAATCATATAAGATTTTATCTATACTATTTAGTAAACCAATTCTCTATACTAGACCTCTATTTTATGCACTACTTATACTCTAAAAATTTGTAACAACTTGAATATATACAAACAGAGACTCTAAGTAATTCAAGTTACAGCTAGGCGATAAATGAATAAGTTGCTGGGAGCATACATCAGTATGTGGCTAGTACGAATGAACGCAAGCAACAACGCTGTAGCTTAAAGTATGACAAGTATATACATGGACGGACTTATGAAATCACAATTATTCCTTCTCTCTCTTTCACTATATGCATTTTCTTCATTTTCAGCGATCGCGGCTTCAACACAATGCACTGATGCTGAAAAACAAACAAATATTTCCAATACTACAATTATGTTACTCAGTTCCTTTAATGGCCCAGTGAAATCAGTCACGATGACAAGTACGTTGCCAAATGATGGTCGTTTTAAAGCGCTCAAAGGAGAAATTCAGCTTGATGAATGTGGAAACTTACTAAAAGATAGCACATCAATGCAGGAATACATTGAAGGTAGCATAGAAACTAATTTGATAAGAACAACCCCTGATAATCCTTTAGTTATTCGGTATCAATTCCAACTAAAAAATTCCTATGGTTCACATTCTATATATATGCAGGAAAACTATAGTAAAGATCAGCAAAATCGACTCAATAAGAAGATCACTCAATACTATGCTAATGATGGAGAATTGATAGATACACTCACTAGCCAATTCGACTATAAAGAAGGACGTATCGTTAAAGAGATCGCACATTCATCAACCTCTTCTGAAGAGGTTTTTACAACCGAATATGCTTATGATCCACAAGGAAGGCTACGTTTAGTCACAGAAGATGAAAAAATAAACGTTGAGTACCAATATGACGATCAAGGGAAAGTTATCAAACAAGCAAACTATATAAAAGGAATGAATGGCGAAGATAAAGCTTTTATCTCTACCTGCCTTGAATGGGATAAATTTGATAACTGTACAAAAGAGCAACTCGAAAGCACTATAAAATTTGATGATGAAATGATTAATTACAGTAAAGCTGTGCTACATAACGAATTTACTTACTACGAATAATATAAAGATACTTTATTATTCCTAGAATAAACTATTAATATAAAAATCAGACTATCAAAAATAGACTGGTTTTTATATTTTCTTCTCTATTATTTATCTACAATTAAATTGAGTGATACTTTCATTAAAAAACAATTTGTGTAAAACTACTTAAATCAATTAATGATGAATATGTTCTTATAGCATGTTCTCTTTTAATAAAATTAAGATGACCCATTACATGAAATTACCATTACTCTTTATTTTTTCTCTATACACACTTTTTATTACATTACCTGCATTTGCTACGCCCCTCTCTTGTGGTCAATCACAAAAACAGGTCAACAAAGCCAACAATATGTTTATTACGCTCGATTTTAACTATGGACCAATAAAAAAAATCACAACGACCAGTAAATTACCAGAAAAAGGACGATTCAAAGCTTTTCAGGGAGAAGCTCAATTTGATGAATGTGGAATTTTGACTAAATATGATTTTTCTACACAAGAGTATATTCATGAACACATTGAAACTAATCTTTTAAGAATGTCAACGCCTTACAACCTAAAGTATAAATATCAAATAAAAAATCGTCATAGATCAAACACTCTCTATCTGGTTGAATTTTATGGAAAGAATAATCAAAATCAGTTGATAGATAAAACATCTTATTTCTATGATGATGATGGGTCCCTGATGGGGACTGATTTTACTAAGCTTGTTTACAAAGATAATAAAATTGTAGCGGAAACTATTGTTGGATCTACTGCTGAAAATAAAGGTAATTCAATTCAGTACCACTACGATAAGCAAGGACGTCTTTTAAAAGCGATTGATAATAATGAGATTACCTTAGAATATCACTATGGAAATGACGGTAAAATTTTACGTCAAATGCAAATATTTACCAGTCTATATGATGATATAAGAGAATATGACAACACCTGTCGAGAATGGGATAAATATAATAATTGCTTAATCTGGGATATGGTAAGCGAAGTAAGAAAAGATGATAAATTAATCGACACTAGCACTGCCACTGTTTACCATGAATATGAATATTATGAATAACTTATTGTTTTTTTTTGGATAAAGAAATCTCAATTTGAGGATCTTATATTGTTAAAAAAACGCTTTTTATGCAGTAAAATCGCTGTTACTTATATCGATACTCTTTTTTTGATAACTTATTACATTAACTGTGTATTGTTTTATTTATCCAAATTTACCAAAAATATTGCTCATTATTTTATTTAACATTTTACCTACAAAAAAAATAAAAAAAACCATAAAATAGAACGGCTTATTACAAATCAATTAATTGTAAAGCTACTCAATTATTTTTTAGATTACAATTAACAATTCCATAAAATGTTTTAAACAAGAGTAACTTGGTAAAAATAAATTGATAGTAATGATGCAATCCTTTATATGATAAATCATTTATCAATAATCATATTTAGATTGTAAGCTCATTTTTTGAGTGAAAAAATTTAACATCATCAAAAATAGATTTATTTTAATATATTTATTCTATATTTTTCTTCACATACTAAATACTCTTCTATGATACTTTCATTAAAAAATAATTTATGTAAAATTACTTAGGTAAATTAATGATGATATGCTCTGTAGCGTGGTTTCCTTTAATAAAAATTTAAGATGGCTCATTACATGAAATTACCATTAATTCTTATTTTTTTTCTCTGCTCTCTTTTTATTACCCCCTCTGCTTTTGCGATACAGATCTCTTGTGATGAATCACAAAAACAGATAAATATCGCTAATAACGCATTCATTACAATTAACTTTACATATGGCCCAGTAAAGTCAATTAACATCACCAGCAAGTTACCTGAGAAAGGTCGATTAAAAGCATTTCAAGGTGAAACTGAATTTGATGAATGTGGCTTTCTCACTAAATACAGTTTCTCTACACAAGAATATATCCATGAAAATATTGAGACTAACCTATTAAGAACGCCATCACCTGATAATATAAAACAGATATACCAATTAAAAAACCGCCATCGAACTCATACTCTCTACCTCAGTGAATTTTATAATAAAAACAAGCAAAATCAGTTAATAGGAAAAACATCTTATTTTTATGACAATGATGGTTCATTAATGGGTATAGATAGAAGTCAATTTTCATACCAAGATAATAAAATTGTATTATCAACAATTATTGACTCTAATTCTAATAATAAAGGAAATGTCTTTCATTATCATTATGATGAACAAGGCCGCTTATTAAAAACAATAAATAATAATAATGATGTCATGTCAGAATTCCGTTATGGCGAAGATGGAAAAATATTACAACATATACAGATATATACGAGCTTATACGATGATGTTCGGGAGTATGATAAAACATGTAAAGAATGGGATAAATATAATAATTGTGTGATGTGGGATATGGTTAGTACCATTAAACAACGTGACAAATTAATCGATACCAGTACAGCTACAGTATATTATAAATTTGAATATTATTAATAAGTTAGCTTTTATTAACTTCCTTTTAAATGTGCCCTGTTATCAAAAAATAAAGGTCACTTTATTTAGCTCCGTGACCTTTACTTCCAAACTCTATATTAAGTATCTTAACGATTATGTATTACGGTATAGTGATTCTGCTTCATCAAAGCGTTGTTGATTTGCTTTACTTGGTTCTTTGCCCATTAAACTAATAACAACAATCGCGATAGAGGCAAAAATGAAGCCAGGAATAATTTCATATAACCCGAACCATTTATATTGCATCCACACCAATACAGTTAAAGCACCAATCAACATCCCTGCAAAAGCACCATTACGTGTCATACGCTTCCACATCACAGAGATAAGAATAACAGGGCCAAAAGCGGCACCAAATCCTGCCCATGCGTTACTTACTAAATCGAGAACTTTATTATTAGGATCACGAGCTAAGAAAATCGCTATAATAGCAACTAATAACACCATGCCACGCCCTACCCAAACCAGCTCTTTTTGACTTGCACTTTTACGGATGAAAGGCTTGTATAAGTCTTCTGTTAACGCACTTGCACAGACTAATAATTGACAGCTTAATGTACTCATTACCGCAGCCAGAATTGCAGACAGCAGAATACCTGCAATCCACGGATTAAAGAGCAATGAAGCCAATTCCATAAAAATACGTTCATTTTTCGCCGTTACAGCCCCTGCTTGTGCCGGATTCATTTCAAAATAAGCAATACCAAAGAACCCAACCGCAACTGTGCCACCCAAACAAAGGATCATCCACGTCATACCGATACGACGTGCTTTACGAATTGTTTGATTTGAATCTGCGGCCATAAAACGCGCTAAGATATGAGGTTGCCCAAAGTAACCTAATCCCCACGCCAATAAAGAGATAATGGCGATAAAATCAAGACCTTTAAACATATCAAGATAAGACGGATCTTTAGCTTTAATAATTGCAATAGAAGTATCAATGCCACCAATGGAGAAAATCACAATAATCGGTGTTAGGATCAGAGCAAAAATCATGAGTGTTGCCTGAACAGTGTCAGTCCAGCTTACAGCAAGAAAGCCACCTAAAAAAGTATAGGCAATTGTTGCAAGCGCACCATAAATCATTGCTTCGTGATAAGGAATATGGAAGGTTGATTCAAATAGCATTCCACCAGCAACCACACCAGACGCACAATAGATAGTAAAAAAGGTAAGAATAACTAATGCTGAAATGATACGTAGCATTTTGCTTTTATCATCAAAGCGAGATGTCAAATAATCAGGCAACGTTAATGCATTATTATTTTTTTCAGTTTGCAAACGTAAACGCCCTGCAACTAAACGCCAGTTTAGCCATGCACCTAAACAGAGCCCAATAGCTATCCAACTTTCAGAAATACCAGCGAAAAAAACTACACCAGGTAATCCCATTAATAGCCATCCACTCATATCTGAAGCACCCGCTGAAAGCGCAGTCACTACACTGCCTAGCCGTCGCCCCCCTAAAATATAGTCATCAAAGTTTTTTGTTGAGCGATAAGCTAGATAGCCAATAAAAAGCATACCCAGAATATAGATCGTAAATGTAATTAGCATTGGCGAAGTTAAGGCCATAATTGCAGTTCTCCATAAATCTGTTTTCGATCATCGATATGCTTCTGACTTGTACAGGAACGTTGCACTTCGTTGCGCATTAATGATCTTTTCAGTTTTTAATTAAAATAATTTCTTACAGCAATAGATAAAACATTCACATCAATCCTAGAATAAGTTAACTGCATTTAACAAGAAATTAACGTTTAAATGTTTAATTTTTGTTTATCACTTCACACTATTTGTCTTAACTTGAACAACATTGACTAGTCCTGATATAGGTTGACAACTTTTCAGGCATAAAACGCTCGATGTACTTCATCGGGCGTTTTATAGTTTAACGATAAGTGTGGCCGTTTTTCATTATAGAGTTGAATTGATTCTTCTACTAATTTTCTTGCTTGTTCCAGATTACTCGGTTTTATCAGTAGATACTCCATTTTTAATATTCCATTAATTCGTTCTGCTAAGGCATTTTGATAACAATCATACCCATCAGTCATAGAACATTGAATATTATGCTCTTTATGTATCTTCTGATATTCCGAAGAACAATACTGTATCCCTCGATCTGAATGATGGATTAACGAAGTTGTCGAAGTCCGTTTTTTTAACGCCTGAACCAACGATTTCTTCACTGAACTTGTTTTCATATTGTTATCTAAATGATATCCCACGATTTTTCGTGAATACGCATCCGTAATTAAACTTAAATAAGTATCACCTTCATGCGTCGATAAATAGGTAATATCTGCCACCCAAAGCTGTTCTGGTTGTGTGGGGATAAACCCTGACTTAATTAAATTTGGATGCCGATGAAAACGATGATGGCTTAAGGTTGTTCGATGATAAGCCCGTTTATTAGGCACCAGTAACTGATG
>NZ_JAABLX010000047.1:0-34641 GCF_009915245.1 Proteus sp. G2669
GTGTCTTGCGCTTGACGATGGTTATAGTCTTTGGTGAATACATTCTGTTCGACCACTTGATGGTGTAATGATAATCCCCATACACTTTCTTGGTGATTATCATTCATGCCCGATGGGCTATTTAAAGGTAGTGTTTTATCAAAGGTGTAAGCACTTTGGCGATCGGCAAAACGGATGACTTCAGTTTGTGTTTGGTCTTGCAAATAGAATGAGTAAAAAATACCAACTTCACTTAATAGTCGTTCTATAAATTGACGATCACTTTCATTGTATTGATTAATTTGCTCGCGTTTGGGATATTCATTTTTAAGTGTAAATTCAAATTCCCAATCTTTAAAATTATGCTCACGTAAAATTTGGCTTACAACATCAGGCACAGATTGATTGAGGAAAAATCGATGAGAGCGGATTTGATGACGTAATAATGCAAAGACAGGCTCAATAACGAGTTGATAACGCGCTTCATCCACCGAACCTGATAAACGCCGAAATTGTGTGATAACACCATGAACTTGTTTGGTGATAGGCTCTTGCGTTGCCAAATCGGTAATACTGTTAATTGGTGGGGTAAAGGATAGCGTTGCACTACGGCGCAAGAGTTGTTGTGGCTGTAAATCTTGAGCTTGGCAAGTAAAGGTAATTTGATAATGGTAGGGTTCACTTATTGCTTCGCGTCCTGTGAAGTGTTCTACATCAAGTAAAACATCACACTCTTGTACAGTAAGATGATAGCGATTGTGTCCATTAAGTAGAGTCTGAGTTGTTTTTTTTAAGTTCATAGCTGAGTTATACAAACACATCCCGTTTGTTTATTATTAACAAACTTTCGGTGTTTATCCTTGTGAAGGAGTTTTAATTGATATAATAACGTTTAATAATTGTAGATATTATTTTTCAATAATTACTTGTAAATCTTGCATAGTATTATTTAATTCTTCTTTTTTTTGTTGCTTAATAAGTTCTGATATTTGATCAACTAAATAATATGTTGGAGGGGGAAATTTAGCTATATCTATAGGAGCTTCTTTTCCTGTCGATAAATCTACAAATATAATTCCATATAAAGGTTTATATGCTATACCTAGTAGTATTATTGTATCTAAATAACTAGATGTTCCTTCAGGTTGCATAATTAATTGCATAGATTTATTTGATTTATGACCAAAGTAGATCATTCTTGATAAAAAATAACTGCTAAAAGGTTCTCGAAGTCCACTCTCTGAGTGCATAAACCATGCACGGGAATCATGTATTTGATCATCAAGCAAACTAATAACATTTTTAAGGTCTACATCTTGAGTTATTTTTCTCATTGATAAAGACATTATTTTTCTAAATATGGTACTGCTAATCGCTTTTAAACTTAGATATTCTTGTCTTTCATCTTGAGTTGTCGCTATGTAGACATACTTATTAGCAGATTGTAATGCGTTTAGTAAATTTGCTTGAGATATAACATCAGATGGAAAAATAACTTCAGGATCATTTTTACAGTTTTCTAAATGTGTTTGATATATTGATGATCCTTCACCATGCACTTTTTTAAACCATTGTGCTTCTTGTTGACATTCTACTTTTGATTTTTGGTTTATTTTTATTAGAGGCGTAGGTCTGGATACTCCTTTTAAATCTTCTAATTCAAATTTAAATTCTAAAGATGCCTCCCATAACTGACCTCTAGCATTTGTTGCATCAAAAAGTGGTGGCCCTATATTTTTATCACTTGGTTTCCAATTAGAAAGGCCAGTTATTGTCTTTTTTTCTTTATCTCTGAGTGATGTTTTCTCAGCGATATCTTTTGCTTTTTTCTCATATTCTAGAGCTAACACCGCTGTAGCTTGTCTTGAAAATTTAGCATCATAAGGTTCGACTGAAATGTCAGGGTGTTGCGGTGCATTTGTAAAAAATGGTTGATACGTTAAATTAATTTTTTCACTTTGTTTTGTACCATAGCGGCCAGTTCTCCAGGCTGTGATTAAAATAAGCTGAATTTCCATAGCATATTCTAAAGTACTCGTTACAAAACGTGGAGGTATAAAACATAAGGTTTCATTACTAGTAGCAGTAATATGATTAGATAAAGCAGGCTGTTCAGGTAAAGTATAGTTTCGCCAAGAGTTAAATTTATCTACTAAATCTTCTGATATTGCAAATTCTTTTAGAGCTGATGGAGATATTATCCGGAAAGAATATTCATTTTTAATTTCTGGTAATTGTATAAGAATATCTTCTCTAATCGCTAATGGTGCTCCTGCATCGATTGCTGCTGCATACATATCATGTAATGTGATTTGTGATAATAATTCTTTATGGTGATTCCTTGCTTTACCTTGGTCGCCTGGTGGATAACCTCCACCAATATCAGAGTGTACTCCTGGGTAAATGACTTCAACAGAATTCAAGGGATAATGGCCTTCAGGTGTTCTAATTGAGTCAACAGTAAAACATTGTCTCTGTTCATGGGCAGCAACAAGATGACAAATATTTTTGACAAGTGATGACTTTGGCAACTGTTGTGTACCACTTGCCCAGCCATTATGTCCCGTAGCGCCAGGGATAACATTAGCTAATCCCACCGCAGCAACAGTGTCAAATAAGCCTAGAAATTCAACGGAAACAGGTAAACTATAAATGGTTCCCAAAGGACACGGTTTTTTCCATGCGTGAGGTAACTCTTCAAAATGATAATTTAAAAATTGATTAAGCCAGTAAACAAAAGTACGTGCTTCTGCTGCACCTCGAGAAAATCCATAAGCGTAAATTTTTAAAGCGACAATATGCGGTTTTACTTTAGATATTTTCCATTTTAGCGGTTTAAGTAAATCGTTTAACGGTTTGACGGGATTATAGGTTTTATTAAATTTACTATATGCGGAACCAACGATTAACCCTAGACTACCCATAGCGACGGCTCCAGTCACGCCATAAAAAATATCCGTAGAGTCTAGATCGGTATTTATCATTGATTCAAAATTTAAATCTGTACTCATTTCTTTAAGTAGGTCTCGTTTATCTGCTAAAGAGAGACCATCACCTGTTACTGCATGGTAAATTGCATCACAAACTTGAATTAATCCCCAACTTATTCGAGCTTCGCCACCGGTTGCAAAAATTAATCCATCAGAATAGTACTCATCAGTGCCGATATCTGGAAAAGGGGTACCAACACCAGGAATATAATAACTATAGAAACCCTTATTCTTAACTTCATTCTTTTCAGGAGAATAGGCATGATAAAGCTTAGCAACATTAGAGGGATGTGGTGGAGTTGATGCTTTAGTATCATTGTAATTATTATTATTAGTACCATCAAAAAATAAACTCACGTGTAATGTTTTACAACATAACGCTTTTTTTTGTTTTTTAGCGTTTTGATAATATTCCTTTTCTTTATTTGTTAATTTTTCATGATTATTACGAATTTGTTTCTGAGTAAGTTTTAAGCGCCCATCTTTAGGAAATAAGGGGGAGCCCAACAAGGATCACCTTGAGATCTTATGGTTGAAATAGCTTTAGTGGCTTCTGCTTCTATAGTTTCAATAAAAATGGAGTTTATTTGCTTGGACATGTTTCTGGTTCCTCCATATCATCGGGTTCATTGACTGGATAGTCAGGGTGTCCCCATGATTTACAAGACAAGGTGATCTTGACTTCTTGGCAGGGAAAAAAATGCACTTTGACATCACAGGGGTCGTCATATTCGGGAATTTCTACCATTTTGCTATAACGACGGTAATTGGCCTCATGTAGCCTCATATATTCATCGTAGTAAGGATCGCTAAACTCGGGAATATCACCGGGATAAGCATTGGGATCGACTTCCCATTCCACTTTGACCCATTGATTCGGCGTCCACTTGGCGGGCACGACAATACAACAAGTCCCGCCACCCCCTTTGCCATAATAGCCATTGACCATAAACCAATTTACAGAAGTACCTTTGACATGATTAAAGCCGTGTAAATTCCCAGCAAGGTAGTCATCTTGTGGTTTTTTTTGGGGGAAAAACAGTGAGCTCACGGCAACAATGGCAAGAATAACACCCACGATAATAACTTTTTTACGGGTTATTTTTTCGAGCATATTGCAGGCTCCTCCATCTTTGTTGGAACCGAAATGGGGTAATTAGGGTGTCCTGGGGAATAACAAGATAATGTGATCCGAACCTCTTGGCAGGGAAGAAAATGGACTTTGACACTACAAGGCTCATCGTATTCGGGGATTTCTACCATTTTGCTATAGCGACGATAATTTGCTTCGTGTTTTTTCATATAAGCATCAAATTTGGGATCTGTCACACCCGGTGAATCTGTAGGGTAAGCATTGGGATCGACTTCCCATTCCACTTTGACCCATTGATTCGGCGTCCACTTGGCGGGCACGACAATACAACAAGTCCCGCCACCCCCTTTGCCATAATAGCCATTGACCATAAACCAATTTACAGAAGTACCTTTGACATGATTAAAGCCGTGTAAATTCCCAGCAAGGTAGTCATCTTGTGGTTTTTTTTGGGGGAAAAACAGTGAGCTCACGGCAACAATGGCAAGAATAACACCCATGACAATAACTTTTTTACGGGTTATTTTTGGGGACATACTTAGATTTCTCTATTCCTTAATGATATGCATTAATCAATGTGGCAACTCATCACTAAAACTCAACGTAATACCTTCTTCTTCATTAAAATCTAAAATGACATATTGTGATTTTTCAGCATTGGCTTGGCGTAAAAGGAGTTGCTGGCTAAGAATAGGGAGAATTTGTTGATTAAGTAGGCTATCGATATTTCGCGCACCTGTATCGGGTAATAAACAGGCATCTACAATGGTGTCGTAGAGGGTTTCTTCAACAATACCTGTTAATCGATAGTGAGTGTAAAGTCGCTTGATCACATTTTTTAATTTCATCTCAACAATAATACGTAGTGCCGTTGCATCAAGAGGACGGTAAATTAATGTTTGGAAACGAGCCAGTAGTGCGGGTTGAAAATGGTCACGTAAAATAGGGCGAAGCGTTTCTTGTAAATCGCTATCTGTACTTAATGGTGACTCTTCCAGTTGTTGCATTAAATCATCACTGCCTAAATTTGCAGTCATTAAAATAACGGTATTACGAAAATCAATTTCACGGCCTTCACCATCACGCATAAAGCCTCTATCAAATACTTGATAGAAAAGATTGAGCACATCGCGATGTGCTTTTTCAACTTCATCTAATAACACAATGCTATAAGGCCGTTTTCTTACGGCTTCAGTTAATACGCCACCTTGACCGTATCCGACATAACCTGGAGGCGAGCCTTTTAATTGGCTGACAGTATGTGCTTCTTGATATTCAGACATATTAATAGTGATTAGGGATTTTTGACCGCCAAACAGACATTCTGCCAGCGCAATGGCAGATTCTGTTTTACCTACACCACTTGGACCCACTAATAAAAATACCCCTTGAGGGCCGTTTTCAGACACTAATCCTGTTCTCGATGCACGCAGACGTTGTGCTAACGCGAGTAAAGCACTGTCTTGTCCAACAACATATTTTGATAAGTTACTTTCTAGCTCTAATAGGCCGATTTGTTCATCTTTAAGAAGACTTGAAAGTGGAACACCTGTCCAATCAGCGATAACCGTTGCTACTGTGCGAACGTCTACATCAGGGTTTAAAAGTGGTGCTTCTTGTTGTAATTGTGAGAGTTGTTGCTGTAACTGTGCCGATGTTTCGGTATTTTCGGGATCTTGTCTGCTTTCAATTAGCTGACAGATAATCTCTTTTTCTTGCTCAAAACGCTGTTCTAAGGCTTCAAGTTGAAGTGCTAATTGGGCATCTTGAGAAGATAAATCAGATAACTTGGTTTGATTGGTTAAATTACCAATAGTGATGTCATCAAGTATTGCTTTTTGTTCTAGTTCAAGTGCATAACGCTTGGCTTTAATGCGAGTGAGTTCTTCAGGTAAGGTGTCCAAACTCATTCGAATACGCGCACTTGCTGTATCAAGTAAATCCACCGCTTTATCAGGAAGTTGGCGACCTGTTAAATAACGGCGAGATAAAGTGACGGCTGCTTTTACGGCATCATCAGTGATGTGTACGCCATGATATTTGGCATAACGAGATTTTAATCCTCGTAACATTAAAAAGGCTTTTTCATCATCAGGCTCGTCAACTTTAACGATTTGAAAACGACGTTCTAATGCAGCATCACGTTCAAAATATTGTTTGTATTCTGACCAAGTGGTTGCTGCGATAGTCCGTAATTCACCGCGAGCCAATGCGGGTTTTAATAAGTTAGCGGCATCAGCACCACCAGCTTGATTACCTGCACCAATAATGGTATGCGCTTCATCGATAAAAAGTAGAATTGGTGTGGGTGATTGTTGAACGGCATCGATAACGTTTTTTAACCGCTGTTCAAATTCACCTTTTACTCCCGCCCCCGCTTGTAATAGACCTAAATCTAGAGTGCGTAATGAGGTAGTTTGTAAACTGATAGGAACATTTTTTTCAGCAATACGTAATGCTAATCCTTCAACAAGTGCGGTTTTACCTACACCAGGCTCTCCAACAAGAATAGGGTTATTTTTACGACGACGAGAGAGAATATCGACCATTTGACGAATTTCGTCATCTCGACCAAAGACAGGATCAATTTCACCCAGCCGTGCTTTTTCTGTCACATCAAGAGTGAATTTATTTAATACTGCTTGTAATGCATCACTAAGAGTGTGACCAATAATGGCGTTATCTGTCGTTGAGGATGGAGTATTGGTTTCATTATGTTGAGTAAGAGGGGCTTCAGGTAAATGATTATGTGAAGCTAACTGCTGAATTTCTGGTCTTTCATCAGATTGAGCATCAAGTAGAGGTCTTAATCGTTGTAGTTGTGTCTCACCTAATGTCATTAAAGGCCAAAGTGCATCGAGTGGAACTAATGCAGGTTGTTTTGTCATTGTGTGTAATAAATGTACACTGCGAATTTGTTCGATATCTTCATCAAGAGAAGCAATTACCCATGCATTTTTAATTAATTCTAGTAAGGATTTGGATAATTGAGGTCGGCTACGTACAGAGCGGGGCAATTTATCAATCGCATCAAGTAAGCTTTGCCAAAGTGCAGATAAATCCCATTCATAGCGACGTGCCAATACAGTGATATCACTTTCGCCAAGTTCTAGAATTTTTAATAGCCAGTGTTCAATAGTCACTTCTGCATGGGCACGGGTTTGGCATAATGAGGCCGCCGCTTCTAGCGCTTTTGCACAATAAGGATTTAAGCGACGTAATAGCATGACAGATTGATTTTCCATATTTTCTCCCAGTAATGAAGTCCCTATTGAGGGAATTTAGGTACGCTACCGCCCTTAGCCATAGACCGAGGCTCATAAGGTATACTTGTCATATTTCAAGTTGTAGCGTTGTTGGCTATGCTCATTCGCACTAGCCACATACTCCTGATACTCGTCATATTTCAAGTTGTAGCGTTGTTGACTATGCTCACTCGCACTAGCCACATACTCCTGATACTCGTCATATTTCAAGTTGTAGCGTTGTTGACTGCACTCACTCGTACTAGTCACATACTTTTGTATGCTCCTAGCAACTCATTCCTTTGTCGCCTAGCTACACCTTGAACTATTTAGAGTATTTGCTCGTTGTGCTTCAAATAGTGTTATTACAATAATTTGCTGTTAAAACAGGCGGTTAACCGCCTGTTTGTTTTGGTTTTACGCAGTGGCGCGTTCATTCCATGAATCTGAATGAATGATATTTCCGTCTTTGTATGTCCAAGTGATTTTTTCGTAACGCAATTCAACTTCTTCAAGGTGATTGTGTTTTTCTTTAGTTGGATCTTTGATGTTGTGCATCTTAGGAGCCACTTTTACGACTTTGACGTTTTCAAGCGTAGTGTTGAAATATTCAACTTCTTGGCCTGCATCATCGATGCGATACCACTTAAACTCTGCCTTTTTCAAGGTTTGCCCAGTTGTAACTGCTTTGTATAAATACGGACTGGATGCATCAATTTCTTTTACGAAGATAAATGGAGTATGGATACGTGTACCGGTTAATTTGCCGGTATTGTTATCTGTTGGAATGTACAAGTTGTGATCTTGAGCGACGACTTCAATACTGCCTTCACGATCTTGAACATTAACAGAACCTTTGATATCCGCATTACCGTCATCTTTTAACCAGAGGTATACAGGAATAGCCATAATTACATCTCCTTTCTAAGGTTTAGTTGCCACCATCCTTCAGTGGCGTAAGGTCATCAGCTAATACCTGACAAGCATCGGCTTGAGGTATCAGGCGAATTTCAACTCGACGATTACGAGCACGTCCATCGAGTGTTGAGTTATCTGCAACAGGTTGGCGCTGACCATATCCTTGCACTGCAAAGCAAGAAGGTGCGATATCACTGGTTTTAATCATCCAGTCGCGCACAGCTTCAGCTCGTTTAAGAGAAAGTTTTTGGTTTAAATCGGGGTTACCTGTGTTGTCGGTGTACCCTGAAATAACAATTAACCAACCCGGTTTCGCTTTGATATTGATAAGGGCATCAACAAGTACTTTGGTGGCTTCATTTTTTAATTCGTATTGACCAGAAGCAAAGAGAGCAAGACTATCTAAAGTCACCATTTCAGGGACTTCTTGCACAATAATGGGAGCTGGTGGCAGTGGTGGGGACCATGAACTGAGTAAAGTATGCAAATAAGGCAATATGTTATTACCTTGGTATAACGCTAAAGAGTAACGAGCAGGAATACCTTCTCGTTGCCAATGAGAAAGAAAAGCTGCATCTGAAAGTAGCTGTTTATAAGCTACTTTTTTAGGTTCTAAGTTTTCATCAGTAATACTTTTAAAGTGATGAATATCATTACCTATATCATAAATTAGCTGTTTGTTATGATGATAACTTCCTGATATTGCTCCAATAAGAAATAATCCACAGATCATGCCAACAACACCAAAGGTGTTTTCTATTTGCAGTAAGTTAACATCGTGGGTGAATTTATTAATCAGAACATCAGGTAATGGTAATTCTTCACTTTGATTGGGGGCTTTAGTAATAGATGGGAATAATGTGGTTTTATGATGAATAAATTGAGCCCAGCAGCTATTTGAAACTGTGGATACAGCAGTGAATTGTATTGCCCAGGCCACAGGAATAAGACTTGGAGCACCAGATTGAGCAATGGTAAGCAGAGGAATAAACGTATTTTTTAACCAAGCAAGTAATTGATCAATCCAGAGTGCCATAGTGAGTTGATGTTCAACGTGCTTAATGTTTTGTGATAACCATTTTGAAATAGGCTGTGTTGCTAAGTTATCAGAAACAACGAGTAATTCTTGCTGATCTTTTAAGTGAATGATCCATGGTGTAGTGTCATCAAGATGTGAATTTAGATAATCAATGGGAGAATTAAGATAAAGAGTCACCCAAAATGGCAGGGATTTACTCGCTTTTTTATTACATTCATTAATAGCTCTACGCCAATTTAATGTGTCTTGGGTAACTTCCTCTAATTGTGATAACTGTTCTGGTAAGAGAGAATATAACAGCGATAAACGGTTAAATTGAGTAGGTGAAACATCACTAATATGCTGAGTAATGTTAATCAAATCAATTGGCGATAACGCACGGATATACCAGCCTTTAGCTGTTTCTCGATAAGTTTGATTTTCTTCAAAAAGAGCTTGTGATTGACCACAAACAATAACAACATCACCTTGGTAGTTTTCAGGGGGAAGTTGGTTTGTTTGAGTATCTTTAAGATAAGGTATACTTTTTTGTTGGCGGAAAAACCAAATACATAAAGAGAGTGTGACAATACAAATAAACGCCGTCAGGAAAAAAGAGATCTCTTTACCAAAAGACCAAAATCCCCAAATTAACCATAATAGTAAGCTTGCTGAAAACAATGTAATACACTGTTTTATCCTGTTTTTTTGCATCACTTTCCTTGAATTACCCATTGTTGAAGTAAATGTTCTAATGACACAGAAAAGCCCCACCACAATGCTGCAATCACGATAAATCCGCCTAACCACCCTAGCCAATATAGGTGACGACGATTCATTCGGTTTTTGGGTTTCATTACTAAAGGTAAATCACTTGATAGGGCATAAGTGGGAAGTTGGGTATTAAGTAACTCAATTATTTTTTCTCGCTCTGGAGCATCGGTTTGGCGATATTTGCCAACAAAACCAAGCGTAATAACACGATGAAAACAGATAAGCACATCATGGTTTGGTGCTGGTTCATTTAATAGATTACGTAATCTATCCCAAAGCTTATCTCCAGCTTCTAACGTATTGAAATATTTGGCTTGTAATGGAGATTGTATCCACTGTAAGTAGCCATCATCACGCTCAGTCCGATTCATCACGCTTTCATCAATTAAGGCACACTGTGCATAAAGCATGTTTTCAATGGCAGATTGTGAGTAACCTTTTTCAGTGAGATTTTGGCGTGTTTTGTCAATATGTTCGCAAACGCGTCGATAGAAGGTTTTCCCATCAGTAATTTCAGCTCCTTGACGTAGTTGACATACCATTAACCAAGTATCAGCAAAAAGGCTATCAATCAGATTATTTTTAGCTATTTTTGTGTTAGTTATCATGAGCGAAGTACCGCAAAAAGTTCGAGTTGAATTTCACCTAATGTTCCCGGTACATAAAAGGCACAATGACCTGAAGACAACATGGCTTGGCCTGCTGAATTATTGAGTTCAAGCGCAAAATAGTGGTTTTCTAAACGTAGAGGGATAGCGGCAGGAACATGCGTTAATGGTTGTAATGGAATACCGTTAAGCGCCACGTTAACGACACTGGCAACATCGTCATTACTGCCTGCTTTACAAAGCAATGGAAATTGAGTGATCAACAAGTGAGCTGGCAATGCAGAACGTACTGAAAGATAGAAATCAGCGTCTTCGCGTAGGCGAGGATCATGCAATTCACCACGCCAGAAAGGCCCTTCTTTATCAAGCACAATACTAATCACACGAGAAGGTAAACTTGCTTCTAATAAGGTGTTAAGTAAATTGAATAATGGTGGAAAAACCTGTTCAGGAAAAGCGTGTTGATAAAGAGGAATATCACCATTTTCATGATCGAGTGAAAATGTCAGTAGTGCCCCAGCTAAACGTACTAATTCACGATAAAGAAGCTCTGGGTGGCGACCCATTGATGATAGTAATTCGCTTAATACTGGTTCAGCGCTATTAATCGCATTTAGTAGCCAAAAAAGCGAGACATCAGCAACCGCAAAATCTGCCATTTGCTCATTATTTTCGCGACGCATAGTCATTAGGCGACGGCGCTTTGCGACTAAGCGATGCATGAATTCTGAAAACAATATGGTTAATTCAGCGCTCGCACTACAACTTAATAATGGAGGAATAAAATGCTTATCTATTTCCCATGCACCTTGTGCATTGCGAATTAATCGAGCAACGGGACAAGTCATATATGCACTGTTTTCTTCATGGGCATAGCGCAAAGTAATACTGTGGCGTAATACGGCAATATCCGTTTGTTCTTGACCAACTAAATCTTGGACTTTCATCCACTCTTGATAGAACTGTTGTGGTCTATCAGAGCGACCCTCTTGCATAAGATTGCCACCATTGGCTTGCAATAAAGGTAAGGCAAGAACGATATCAAGTGTTTGATGTTGAGAGTAATGGCTGAGTTCATTGACTGGCGGTAAATTGTCAGCCAGTGTCGTATCGATCAGTGTTCCATCAGGAAAACGCACAATTAATTTTTGTGCGCTAAGGCGTGAAATCGTTAAAGCACTTTCATCAAATTCAGCACAAATCACGCCCCATGTTGATGCAATCGTCATATTGGCGATTGTGCTAATGAGATAGCTATCCCATCTTGCTTGTTGTTGAAATTGCTGAGGAGCCAAAAAGGCCCCATCACTCCAGAGGGGGCGGTATATTTTCATCCGTGCTTCACCTTATGCTTTCGCTTTTGGCATTTGAGATACTAACGAGAGATCTACATCCATTCCTTCTACTTGGAAGTGAGGAACGGCATACAGTTTCACTCTGAAAAATCCTGGATTATCTTCAATATCTTCTACAACGACTTTGGCATCGCGCAGTGGGTGAGAAGCTTGTAAATCATCACTTGGATCAGTCATTTCAGTAACTAAACCACGAACCCAATTATTTAATTCGAGCTCTAATAAACGGCGATCTTTAGTAGTACCGATATTTTCACGCTGAATTAATTTTAAATAATGAGCAATTCGTGAAAGTAGGAAGATATAAGGTAAACGCGCATTAATACGGCTGTTTGCAGTTGCATCAGCGGTATCATAAATAGCGGGTTTCTGAGCCGAGTTTGCTGAAAAGAAACAAGAATAATCACGATTTTTATAGTAAGACAATGGAATAAAACCGAGGTTGGCAAATTCAAACTCTCGTGTCTCAGGGATCATGACTTCAGATGGAATTTTGACCTGACTTCCTGTGCCTAAATCATAAAGATGAATAGGTAAATCTTTTACAGCTCCGCCAGCTTGAGGGCCGCGAATTTGTACACACCAACCATTATTAATAAAGCTTTTAACCATATTTGCAGCAAAAGCAAAGGTTGCATTTGTCCACAAATATTTTTCATGATCTGGGCCTTTTACTTCTTCAATATAATTAAAACTACGTACAGGAACGGTATCAGGACCATAAGGAAGGCGGCCTAAAACGCGAGGCATTGTTAAACCAATATAGCGGGCATCGTCAGAGTCACGGAAAGATTTCCATTTGATGTATTCAGCACGGTCAAAATAGTTGCTGATATCTTTAATGGCAGCGACTTCTTCCATAGAGTCTTTACCAAAAAATGCAGGGCCAACAGAGCCAACAAATGGCATATGTGCGGACGCTGAGATTTTTGCAATATTACGTAATAACGCAATATCTTGTGGGCTACGATCAAACTCATAATTAGAGACAATAGCTGCAATAGGCTCACCACCGGGAGTATCATATTCTTCGATATACGTATGGTGATAAAGGCCACTTTGAATAGTTTCAGGGCAATCTTCAAAATCTTGGCGTAAATCGTCTTTGGCTACATCGAGTAATTCGATTTTCACATTTTGGCGAAAATCAGTGCGATCCACTAAGAATTTTAGTCCACGCCATGCTGATTCTATTTTTTGGAAATCGGCATGATGCATGACTTCATCAAGTTGCTCACTAATTTGTCTATCTAAATCTGCAATATGGTGATCGAGTAGAGTTCTATCTAAACGTTCAACCTTTTGGCCTGAAGATTTCAAACGATCGAGAAAAACTTGAACTGCAACAGTAACGCGTTCATTTGCAGTTGTATCAGCCAGAGCACTATTGTCTTGGAAGATATTAATATCGCTCACCTGAGAAACAGGAGTGAGATTGATTTTCTCAAAGAGAGAGGCGTAAACACCGCTATTGGCGGGCTCATCAAGTACAGTTGTTGTACTTTTTGAAATACTTTCGCTATTCACTGACATAAGCATAATCCTGTAATGATAAAACCCAATTAGTCTTTTTTCGGTGCGAGTTGAGATAACTCTTCGCGTAATTCATCACTTAATGCAGGATCTTTAAGGATATTTTCGAGTTCATGGCGAAAAGTGATGTTATCAAGAAGGTTAGATTTCAAATCACGTAAGAGATTACGCATTGCCAGCATGGCGCGCAGTTGCGGTATTTGGCGAGCAACTTGTTCTGGCTCAAAATCAGCCATTTCTTTAAATGACAGATTAATATTTTCTTCGCTACCATCATTCGTTAATGTGTTTTTTACGGTAAGACTGATCGATGGAGAAAATTCAGTAAGAACACTATTGAAATTATTTTTATTAATATTGACCTTTTCTCTTTCTGAAAGAACACGTTTATCTTTTCCGTTACTGTAGTCACCAATGGCCAATAGTTTTAAAGGCAACTCAACTTTTTTCTGTGCACCACCTGTGTGCAAGTCGAGTTTTATATTTACCCGCGCTTTAGGCACTTCATTTTGAAAGCTATCTGACATAATAAAATCCTTGTATTAAAACGAATAAAGGATCTCTTGAGAGTGGGAATAATAAGTAAATCCACTACCAGGAAATTTAATTTAAGGCATGATTACTTATATTAAATTATTTTAAATAAATCAATTTATCTTAACGTTTTTAAGAGATATCTCTAAAAATAAAATGTAACAACAAATAGGAGTAAATAATTTATTAGTTTTATATTTCTATATTTATTTGCATTTTTAGTATTTATATAAAAATTATAATTTAAATATTTATTTTATTCTGTTATGGGTCGTAAAAAACATCCTTACTCAGTATTTGTACATAGAACATATATTTAATAATTTACATTAGATACTATAACACTTTTTCTAGTTTCGTTAAGTTATTAATTGGGGGTAAAGAAATAAGAATGTAAGTTAAGCCATGAAGAGTATGAGCGTAAATCACTTTGAATCTAATTGGTCAGACATTAATGAGTAATGAAAAAATATTGAGGGAGTGATAACTACGCATGTATTGATAGCGATACTCAGTGGGATGTTGCGAGTGATTACAGCATATTACATGATATTTAGCTGTTTTCTGTTTCTGGGCGCTATTACTAAACAGAAGAAAAAAATACGTGAAGGCAAAGTCCAGACAACTATGGGATTCACGATTATTTATCACTAAATCTATGATGAAAGTATTAAACAGATAAAACTGTTTTTTGAGTTCAACCGCAATAATAGAGTTAGTTATTATTGGGGTACTTTTGGGAATAATAGTTATCGTTTACGACGATAAATGCGATGTCCAATCATTGTACCAATGATCATTAATGGTGTGTTTTCACTGCTAATTATTGGATAATCATTATTTAATGGTACAAGTTTAAAATGTTCATTGTTATTTGCATCAATGCGAGTTGGCCTGTATTTCTTAAATGTTGCCTCTCTTTCATGATTAGCAGCAACAATAAATTCACCAGGATGTGGTTTTATCTCAGGATCGACAATGATTACATCTCCTGATTTAAAATCAGGTTCCATTGAGTCACCTTCTATTTTTAATGAAAAAGGAAGTGATTAAGTATCATGTGGAAATAATTAAAATTGTATTAAATTATCATATGTCTGATAAATCATGTTGTTATAGGAATAAAAATATTTTATCTATATTAATTGAAAACTAATTATTTAAATAATATGGACGCCCTGTTTGTAAAATAAAGGAATATTATGAAACTTATTGATGGATTGAAAACAGAATTAAAAGGTTTCTTCAATGAAATATCAGAAAATAACTATGTGAAGATTTTTGACACTCCTCATATATGGGGAATGCCATTTGGTAAAGAAATTATGCCAAAAGCGATAGAACGTGAGGCTGAGTTTGAACAGGCTATTACATCTATCTTAGATAAAATGCTATATCGCTGTGATATTTCATCGCTTAATGCCCCTGATGAGGAGTAGCGTAAAATTATTCTTGCTGCAATTGATAAATCTTTTTCTGAAAAGAAAGGACGTAAAGAACGCACTCAAATTCGATTTTTATTTGCACAAACACCAACAGTTTTATTAAACGGTGTGAAATATTATTTTAGTGGAACACCTGAATACCTAGCATTGAAAAAAGATCTTATTGAATTAATTAAAGAGCGTGGAAAATATTGGGAAGGGCCTGATATGCGCACTGATTATAAGAAAGGTTCCGAAAAAATGAAGGAATACCTTATAAAAAATGCGAAGAAAAAAATTCGTATGTCTCAGCAAGATGTTGTGAGCGCATGGAAGAAAATATGGAAAGATCACCCAGTTTGCCATTGGATCATTGAAGCGTTATTAAAAATAAAACTATAAAGGGGAGTTAATCCCCTTTATATCGTAAATAATAATTAATTTAGCTATTTTAGATAACCTAACGGCCAGTGTTTGAAATAAATATGATTAGCTTGCCAGTCTACTTTTTCTGTATTGTCGCTTAATAAATGGCGAGCCACAGTAAAGGCAAATTCAAAACTTACACCTAATCCTTTTGCACTGATAAATTTTCCATCGACAACTACATCTTGATCAAGATAATTGCCATCATCATATTTATCTGCCAATTTATCGCCTGTGCTGTAATTACGACCGTCAAGAAGATGGTGTGCCGCTAATACTTTTGCTCCAGAAGAGCATAGCGCACAAATATATTTATCTTCAGCAATATGGCGTTTAATAAATTGAATAACTTGTTCATTCGCACATAAACGATCAGTACCTTTAGGACCACCTGGCATCATTATTGCGTCATAGCTGTGTGTCAGTTTTTCAGTTAATAGAAAATCAGCACTGATTTTAGTTTCAAAATAAGTATTTAATACCAATGTATCCATGCAAGAAAGTACATCAACATGAATATCAAGACGGCGCATGATATCAATAAAAACAACGGCTTCGCCTTCTTCGAATCCGTCTGCTAATAAAACGGCAACCTGTTTCATTGTATTTATCCTTTATTGATTTTTAGTAATGAATGGATACTTTGAATATGATTAACAATGGTTTGCTTATCTTGTTTATCAATAGCTTCAGTAGTTGCTATCCAGCTACCGCCACATGCCACCACTTGTGGAATAGCGAGATAATCACTGACATTATTTAAACTAATGCCACCCGTTGGCATAAATTGCATTTGTGCGTAAGGTGCCGCAAGTGCTTTTAGCATTTTTATACCGCCAGAGGCTTCTGCTGGGAAGAATTTAACTAAGGTTAGGCCTCTTTCAAGGGCTACTTCTATTTGGCTTGGATTATTAATTCCCGGCACAATGTTGATGCCATTATTCAGACAATAATCAACTGTACTTGGGTTATAACCTGGAGAAATGACAAAGCTTGCTCCAGCTTCTTTTGCCATGTCTGCTTGTTGTGCCGTTAATACTGTTCCTGCGCATAAAATAAGCTCAGGAAAATGCTCATGCATTAACTTAATAGCTTTAGCTGCCGCAGGTGTACGAAAGGTGATTTCAGCAACAGGTAATTGATTTTGGGTTAGAATTTCACCCAGCCAGATTGCATCTTCTGCGCGATTAATTTGGATCACGGGGATCACTTTCAGTGAGGAAAGTGTATCAACAATTGACTGTGTCATGGTTATCCTTGATTAATGTATAGAATGAATCGGTGACTTTATGAGGGATGATGGCGCCATGGTGTTGAATAACGAGTCCGGCTAATGTATTTCCCCATAAACAGCAAGTTGGTAAGCGATTATTTTGTAGCCAAGCAGCAATAAAACCAGCATTAAACGAGTCGCCCGCTGCGGTAGTATCAACAACCAAATCAATCGGTTTGGGAGAGATATAGCCCGTATCTATGCCATCAGACCAGAAAGCGCCATGAGCACCGAGTTTGACAATCACGTTTTGATTGCCCCATTGATGAAGGCGTTGTGCAATATCTTGTTCTGTCAAAATGGGTTGTTGCCAAAGCATTTGCTCATCATCACCCGTAACTAAAGCGATATCGCTAAGCCTGTACAGTTTTTCAAACCATTCTTGTGCATGAGATATTGAATCCCATAAGCGAGGTCGATAATTTGAATCCACAATTAAAGTGATCCCACGCTGTTTAAGGTGGATTAATTGCGTGAGTAGAGACTCTTTTCCTTCCGGCGTTAAAATAGCAAGAGAAATTCCGCTGAGATAAATTACACTATTATCAGGTAGTGCATTGAGATGTGTTGTAAAACGGCTATCTGTTGCAATATAACGTGCGGCCGCATCATTACGCCAATAATGAAAACTACGCTCACCGCAGGGATCAATTTCAATGGCATATAGGCCGGGAAGTTTTTCGGGAATAGTAATAACAGACTGGCAGTTAATTCCTTCTTCTTCCCATGCTTTTTGCATTAAGGCACTGTAAGTATCAGTGCCTAAACCTGTCATATAGTACGGATGTAATGTAGGGATAAGTCGCGCTAAGTACAGCGCTGTATTTAGCGTATCACCGCCAAAGCGCTGTTGTTGTGGTAAAAACGGTTGACCACTAAGCTCTATCATACATTCGCCAATAATGGCGACAGTTCTATTTGTTTTCACAGTTTCCCATCACTTTTACAGACACGAATTTTATCCGCAACCACCGCTTTCATTGCGGCTTTGCCCGGTACAAGGTAATGGCGAGGATCACTTGCATCAGGATTATCTAAAAAGTACTGCTTGATTGCGTTAGAGAAAGCTATTTTTAGTTCAGTTGCGACGTTAACTTTACAAATACCTAAATCGATACAACGGCGCACATCCGCATCAGGAATACCCGATGCACCATGAAGAACTAAAGGGACGTCTGTTTTTTGGCGAATAATCTCTAAGCGATCAAAATCGAGATGAGGCTCATGTTTATACATGCCGTGTGCTGTACCGATTGCAACAGCTAATGAATCAATACCCGTTGCTTTAATAAATTGTACCGCTGAATCAGGATCGGTGAATAGGGCATCTTTAGCATCAACGATAAGATCATCTTCCTGTCCACCAAGACGACCTAATTCAGCCTCTACAGTGCAATCCCAATGATGGCAGAAATTGACCACTTCTTTGACGATACGAATGTTTTCTTCAAAATGAAAATGAGAGGCATCGATCATGGCGGAGCGCACACCTGAAATGACTTTATGGCAAATATCAGGAATATCTTCATGGTGATCTAAATGTAGTGCAACGGGAATTCGGTATTGCTCTGCGGCTTGTTGACAAATAGAGATCAAATAATCACTACCTGCATAAGCAAACGTACTTGGTGTACCAGCTAAAATGACGGGAGATGCCATTTCAGCAGCCGTCTCCATCACAACTTGGATAGTTTCCAAGTTGTGAATATTAAAAGCAGGCACAGCATAATTTTCACGCTGTGCTTTATTGAGCATATTACGAGTAGAAACCAGATACATGTTTGCCTCTCATCTTTCGTTTAATTACGAATTATAATAAACGAAAGAAATAGAAAGGTAAAAGATCTAAATCACATTTTTATTCCCTTCGCACTGAAAGCAAATGAAAGGTAGTTAGAAAAAATGTGCCATTTTTGAACTATAACTGGTGATCCCTTTGCGTAATAAGTTATTTTTAGGTCGTCTTGACTGTCCTATTACGGTTTCAGTGACTTTTTGTGCTAAGGTCTGTTTTTCTAAACGGCGAGTTAATGGGGTTTGCTGAGTTGTATAATCTTCACAAAAAATGACAGTTACCTCTTGTGTTGCTTTCACTCCAGTTACTAAAGCTTGGATAGATGGAATTTCGAAACGAAAGTTATCTTTTTCGATAGGTAAAGGAAGTGAAGGCGTTTGCCATAAATTGATACGATCAGCACAATAGAGCGCGATAATCACAGCACGTAATGACCAAAAACTACTGGCTGGCCCACTGTAGTTATCGACCAAACGAGGATCGTGAGTAAATAAGCCTTGAGTTGGTGCGCCATTTTTTAATGCACCTTGAGAAATAAAATAACGTAAGCTACTTTCAAAGGCGCGTTTTGCCTCACCTACTTTGACTGAAGGGCAATGCAAATCGACGCCCGCTAATAATGGCGCAGAAACCGCAAGGCGATAGCAGGCACTTCGACCAAAGAAAGGAATACCTTTGGGAGTCATAAAATAAAGGTAGTGCTGATTAAAAGTATTAAGTGATTGAGTAATAAATGTCGAATCAAATTGAGGGTCGATTTGCGCTAACCAATACAGTGAATAGTAAAAACCCCACGCATTGTAGTAATCATAATTACCTTTTGCGCCATCACGAAACCATCCATCACCAACATAAAACTCTTTTAATCGTTCATAACGCCAATGGGCAATTGTGTCTTTTCCTGTGAGTGCTTTAATGACAAATTGGACGGTAAGAGGGAAGAAATGCCAATTATTATCAACAATTTCACAATGATTAACTTGTTCGAACCAAGCAATAATTTGTTGTTGTGTTGCTGGTGCTAATGTATCCCAAACCCATTCACGGCTTATCCAAAGTGTGAGCGCTAAATCAGATGCTTCACAAATTCGTTGATCGTAATTTTCAAGTTTCCCCCAATATCCTTTATGAAGTGGATCAGTACCATGAATAAAACTTTGTTTGATCATTAATGGTAAATTAAATGCTTGCTGATTTAATCCCATCAACGTACTTTTTTTGCTGCTAACTATCCATGCTGCAAGTAGAGGAAGTACTCTGCTAACACCTTCAAGAGCATCCGTTCTTGCTGTTTGTTGCCCGGGACTTCCGGGATAATAAGCATGGGAATAACCCCAGACTTGATAATGATGAAAAGCCTGAGTGACATACTGTGTCAACATTTCGCATAAAGAGAAAAGAGACTGATTTTCATCATTAAAAAAGTGAGTGATCGTTTTATCATAGCGACGATAAGCTGATTTTCTGACTAATCGTCGAATGATATTTTCCTTAAATAAGCGTTGATAGATTTCTACGTTTGGGTGCTCATAAGGGAGTTTTGGACGTGCTGAAGATGCAATTTTAATAGCCATTTTCGTATCTCAGAAAAAAGACGCATCCTTGCGAAACAAAACGGAGGTTGAATATTAAGGTTTTGCAGAATCCACTAATATTTGATAGTGATCTTGCCCCCAAATAACGGGCTTTGGCTTATCTTTGATCCACTGGTAATACGCATTTTTTAGCTCTGTAACTTTTTGTGGGTTTTGTTTGGCAAGATCAATTGATTCGGACGGATCGTTTTTATCGTTAAAAAGTTGAGGCTGATTTTTCCCGTCATCATAAAAATAGAGCGCCCATTCACCGTCGCGTACAGCCCAAGCACCTTTAGAGAGTTTTTCTAAATTAGGATTTGTAGGCGGTGTTTTACGTTGATAGGTTATCCATTGATGATATCCATGCCAAAATTCTTGGTTTTCCTCACTGTAATGTTTAGTGCCAGGACCGGCCCAATAAAGATAATTGTGAGGGGATTTTGTTGTTTCACCTTTGAGTAAAGGCATGATGTTTTTCCCTTCAACATTTAGATTGTCAGGAATAGTAATACCTGCTGTTTGTAGCGCAGTCGGTAAAATATCAAGTGCGGAGATCATCTCATCACTTTTTGTACCAGCAGGAATAGTGCCGGGTTGATAGGCAATGAAAGGTACTCTGACCCCACCATTAAACATTTGTCCTTTAAAGCCTCTATCCATTGCATTCATTGGCATTGGTGATTCATTAACTGCACCATTGTCGGATAAGAAAAAGATAAGTGTATTTTCTAATTCACCATTTGCTTTTAATTTTGCAAGAATTTGACCAATACCTTCATCGGCTGCATTTAATGCTGCAAAGTATTTATCTGCTTCAACATTACCAGTATCAAATTTTTCCATATATTTCGCAGGTGAGGCTTGTTCCAACGGAATATGAGGAACGCTATAGGAGAGATTAATAAAGAATGGTTTATCTTTATGTTCATCAATAAATTTTAAGGTCTCATCCGTTAATAAATGTGTGGTATAGCCCGGAGCTGGAACATTGACACCATTACGCCAAAATGCAGGCGAATTCCATAAAGCCACACCCGATGCGTAATAGCTAAAGTCATAATCAAAACCTCGTTCATGAGGTGCGTAACCCACTTCTGGTGTTGAAATCATGTTGTCGTGATAATCGCGAGTTTGTTTACTTTCATTAATTTTCGGTTTGCGGATCACTTTTGCATTGTGCCATTTTCCAATGCTGGCTGTGGCATAGCCATTTTCTTGGAAAAGTGAAGGCAATAGTTTGATATCTTTGGGAATACCTAAAATGGCATCATCATTACTGTAAGTACCAAAGCTTGCAGGAGAACGGCCCGTAAAAATACCTGCTCGAGAAGGGCCACAAACAGGATGAGCAACAAATGCATTGGTCATTTTGGCACCATTTGTAGCCATTTGACTGACATTTGGCATTGCAATGCGTGCAGCTTCAACCATCTTATTGATATCGCCTTCATAACGTGGCGGTGTCGGTCTTTGTGCTAATTCATCAACATTTAAGGTATCCAGTACAAAATCAAGCTGTCCTGTTCCTAAATCATCCATCACTATCAGTAAAATATTCGGCTTTTCAGGTGTACCACCTGCATTGGTAGTGATTGGGATGCTTAAACATGATGTAGCAATCAGCCCAGTGAGTAAGCTTTTTTTAACAGAAGGTAAGATCACGGATTGTCTCCAGAATAAACAAGATAAAATAAAAAGAGTTACTTTAAGTAGTTTTTTTTCATCGCAGGAAGTGCATCACTAGCAAGGCCTCCGCGCGAAATAGCTTGTTGCATTAATTGCATGCCTATCGCGGTATGGTGAAATATTTTTTTATAAGAGCGACATAGGTAGTTATGGCGATGTTTTTCACCTTCAATAGCAATAATGCGATGTTTAGGGCAACCGCCGTAACATAAGCTTTGCACTTCACACTGTTTGCAAAGGCTAGTTTGTTTATCATATTTATTTTGGCCAAAGCGCTGCTGCTGTTTTGATGTGGCTAAATGAGCAAGACTATTTTGATGAATATTGCCCAAATTATTGGCGGGATAGACATAGTGATCGCAAGAGTAAACATCACCATTGGCTTCAATGATCAATGCCTGACCACAGGTTTTAGATTGAATACAGGTTGATGCGGGATATCCCATCCATGTGCCTAATAAACTATCAAATAAGCGGATATATATTTTCCCGATATCGCCTTGCCGTACCCATTCATCAAATACTTCAGCCATAAATTGCCCATAGCCTTCAGCCGGAACAGAAAATGGTGCTAATTGTGCATTAGGGCCCGGCGCATAATGTCCTCCGTGAGTATGAGGAAAGCGTCTATCGACTTCGACAATGGGAATAAATTGAAAGAAAGTGGAACCTAATTCTTTTAAGGCTTGATAAGTTTCTTTTCCTTTATTCCAGTTTTGGTCATTAACGACAGTGAGTGTGTTAAATTCGACGCCATATTCATTGAGTAACTTAATTGCACGTTTTACTCGTTCAAAAGTAGGGCTTCCATTGACTGAAATACGATATTTATCATGAACAGCTTCAATACCATCAATTGAAACGCCTAATAGAAAGTGATTATCAGCAAAGAATTGTGCCCATTGGCGATTAATAGCAATTGCATTGGTTTGTACACTATTTGTAATTGTCTTGCCGTTAGCAAATTGCTTTTGGTATTTGACAACTTGCTCAAAGAAAGCCAATCCTGCAAGCGTTGGCTCTCCACCTTGCCAAGAGAAATCAACCTGATCTCCACCGTGTGACTGAATATAGTCTTTAATATAACGACGAAGTACACCATCTGGCATCACGGTATGGCCTGTCTCTTTTTTTTCATCTTGAAAAATATTTTCTTTTTCCAGATAAAAGCAGTATTCACACTTAATATTACAGTGGTAGCTTGTAGGTTTTGCCATCATATGAAAATAAGCAGGTTGATTTAATGCCATTAGTCATTTCCTGAGTTTCTTTTTTATCCTGTTACATTACGTAAAATTTATCAAAACAAAAGAGATTAAAATCACAAATACGAAACAACGAAAGTAAATGAAAGATTTTTTCGAAAGATAAATACTGTTTTTTTCGATAAAAATACTTTCGATTCGATACTATTTCATATTCTATTGACTATTTGAGCTATTTAGTTTGATTTGTTTTTCGAAAATAAATGAATGTATTGAAGTTTTAATCTTTATTTTGTGAGATAAGGCGAAATTAAATCTATGTTATTGTACTTTACCTAGCTGTATATGGTGTAATCATAAGTATAGTGTTGCGTTATATCATTTTATTTATTGGAAACTGATGGCCTGAAGGCTATCATTGAAATGACACGAAAATAATCGTAAGCATTCGATGATGAATCGAAACTTTGTGAAAGAGATCAAAAGTTTTGTTTTTTTGCATTGTCGGTTAAAATTGGCGTAGTAAACTACATTCGAAACCAATCGAAAGAAAGTCTTTTGGTTTCGTAAGGAGACGAAAGTGAAAGCGGCAGTTGAGAGGCGTATGGAAATCCTCGATATGGTAAACCAGCAAGGTAAAGCCAGAGTCGAAGATCTCGCTGAATTATTTAAAGTCTCAAGTGTCACTATCCGCAGCGATCTAAGCTTTCTTGAAAAAAATGGTTATATCGTTCGCTCTCATGGTGCAGCAATTCCTAACACAGGATTTATTGCCGAATTGAGTATCCACGAAAAACGTGGACAAAATGCGGGCATAAAAACATTAATCGGGAAAGCAGCCGCAACGCTGATAAAGGATGGAGACACCGTCATTCTTGACTCGGGGACAACTACTCGCGAAATCGCGACACATTTAAAGTCGCGCGAAAATGTAGTGGTCATGACTAACGGTCTGGATGTCGCAATGGAGTTAGCAAATACCTCAGGTGTGGAAGTATTAATGACCGGTGGTGTATTGCGAAAAAGTGCGTTGTCTTTTTCAGGCTCACAAGCTGAAAATAGCCTTAGAAATTACCGTTTTGATAAGGTTTTTCTAGGTGTTGACGGATTCGATTTACGTGTTGGTATTACTACACACAATGAACAGGAAGCTAGTCTTAACCGTTTAATGTGTGATATCTCAGAAACGATTATTGCGGTTGCCGATTCTACGAAATTCAGTAAACGCAGCTGTCATATGATCAGAGAGTTTGGTGATATTGATATATTAGTGACCGATTCAGGTATCCCTGAAGAATATATTCAGGAACTGAAAGATCACAAAATCGAAGTGATTATCGTCGACGATAAGGCATCGTAATTTGCTAACTCCATTAGCAACACCGCCGGTGTTGATTATGGAGTTAGTATTTAATGCATCCTTTAGAAAAGATTGTTCAGCTACACAAATCAGGCAAACAGAATGGTATTTATTCTGTTTGTTCTGCCCATCCTTTAGTAATAGAAGCAGCTCTATTACAAGCGCTGGATAATGATTCCTTTCTGCTAATTGAAGCCACCTCTAATCAGGTTGATCAGTTTGGTGGTTATACAGGAATGACTCCCGCTGACTTTTACCAATATGTTATTGAACAGGCTAAAAATGTCAGCTTTCCTATCGAGAAGCTTATTCTTGGTGGCGACCATTTAGGGCCTAATCGTTGGCAACATCTAAACGCTGAAGAAGCGATGGCGAATGCAGATGTGTTGATTGCACATTATGTTGCCGCAGGTTTCAAAAAAATCCACCTTGATTGCAGTATGTCTTGTGCTGACGATCCCGTTCCTTTAACCGATGAAATTGTGGCATCTCGTGCAGCACGCCTTGCTGTTATTGCAGAAAATACAGCAAAAGAGACTTTTGGCTCGAGTGATATTGTTTATGTTGTTGGCACAGAAGTGCCTGTCCCGGGCGGTGCCGCTGAAGAGCTTGATACGGTTGAAGTGACTTCACCTGATGCTGCACGTAAAACCTTAGAATGTCATCGCCAAGCTTTTCAACATGCTGGTGTCGGTGATTGTTGGGAACGTGTTATTGGTTTGGTGGTTCAACCGGGAGTCGAGTTTGATCATACAGGTATCATCGACTACCAACCAGAAGAAGCACAAGCATTAAGCCAAGTCGTAAATGATTATTCTCACCTTGTTTTCGAAGCTCACTCAACGGACTATCAAACCAAAGAGGCTTATAAACAATTAGTTCACGATCATTTTGCAATTTTAAAAGTTGGGCCTGCACTAACGTTTGCTATGCGTGAAGGTTTATACGCACTTTGTGCCATTGAAGAGACTTTATTTCCGCAAGAACAGTGCTCTAAATTGCGTGAAAAGATGGAACAACTGATGTGCCGTGAGCCTGGATTTTGGCAAAAATATTATCACGGTGATGAGCGTCAACAAGCCTTTGCTCGAGTGTATAGTTTTAGTGATCGTATTCGCTATTACTGGCCTGATGCTGAAATTAATGCCGCTATAGATACGCTAATGGATAACTTATCCGTTAAACCAATTCCACTGCCGTTACTGAGTCAATATCTGCCTTATCAATTTACCCAATTTAGAGAGGGCATGATTGACGGCTCCCCTGAATCTTTTGTTATTGCGAAAATTCGTGACGTGTTATCGGTGTATGCCGATGCCTGCTATGTCCATTAATTGAGGGAAACCATGGAATATTTAAGCTATCAGACCGCTAAATTAGAGCAACTGAATGCATTTTGGACTGCGAAAGAAATTGAGCAACAACCAGAATGTTGGAAGAAAACATGGCAATCAGTAAAAGAGAAACGTGCTGATATTGAAGCCTTCTTAGATAAAGCGCTCGCAGCGCCTCATGCACGAATTATTTTAACAGGTGCTGGTACGTCCGCATTTGCTGGAAAAGCATTAGCCCCTATTTTAAGTGGCCATACAAAACGTCGAGTAGATGCTATTGCAACAACCGATTTAGTGGCTGATCCACAAGAATATTTAGCAGAAGACATCCCAACGTTATTAATTTCTTTTGCGCGTTCAGGGAATAGCCCTGAAAGTGTGGCGGCGTTAGATGTTGCGACTGAATGTCTATCTCAGTGTCATCACTTAGTACTGACATGTAATGCAAATGGCAAGCTTTATCAGTATTGCCAAAATAACAGTAGAGCATTGGCATTGTTGATGCCTGAAGAATCCAATGACCGTTCTTTAGCAATGACTTCTAGCTTTTCATCCATGATGATGGCTGCAGTGACTATCTTTTTAGGAGATAACGTCTTTAGTGATTCTATTGCACCTTTTTTAGTCACTATAAAGCACAGTTTAATAAAGCGAATCAAATTATTCGGGATAAATACGCGGGTAAGTTTAAACGGGTTATTTATCTAGGAAGTGGCGGATTGCAAGGTTTAGCGCAAGAAGCTGCGTTGAAAATGTTAGAGCTTACAGCGGGTAAAGTGGTTGCGAGCTTTGATACTCCATTAGGTTTTCGACATGGGCCTAAGTCTATCGTAAATAAAGAAACTTTAGTGGTGATGTTTTTCTCTAATGATCCTTATACACGTCAATATGAGACTGACTTATTACGAGAGGTTATTCACGATAATGCATCAGGCAAGGTGATCGCGATCACCGCACGAAATGATAAAGCTTTTTCGCCTGAGAGTTTTGTTTATATTCCTGCGTTAGAGAACTGTTCTGATGTGGCGCTATTGTTCCCTTACTTGATGTTGGCGCAATCATTCGCATTTCACAGTTCCATTGCACTAGGGAATACGCCTGATAACCCGTCTCCAACAGGAGAAATCAATCGTGTTGTACAAGGCGTCACTATTTATCCGTTCTCATACAAAAAAGACGACACACAGTCTGCTTTAAATTAATAAAATATAATAAGAGAGCTAATCATGAACACACCGAATATTGTCTGGACCCGCATTGATGAACGTTTACTCCATGGTCAAATCCGCATTACATGGGGAAAACATACAGAAGCAAACCTGATTTTAGTGGCTAATGATGACGCAGCAGAAGGCCCAAACGCCGCATTCATGCAAGCTGGAATGAAAGCATCAGCAGGTGGTGAATATGCTGTTCGCTTCTTCTCTATTCAAAAAACCATTGATGTTATTAGCAAAGCATCACCTCGTCAGAAAATTTTTGTGTTGTGTAATAACCCGAAAGATGTTGCCCGTTTAGTGGAAGGTGGCGTGCCCATTACTCACTGCAATGTTGGCAATATGCATTTTCATGAAGGGAAACGCCAAATTGCAAAAACAGTATCCGTTGATGAAACCGATATTGATGCATTTAAACGCCTTGTTGCAAATGGGGTAACTTGCACAATTCAAAACACTCCCGATCAGACACCTGTTGATGTATTAACACTCGCATCTGCTTGATAAATTTCTGAATAAAAAAACCTGCATTAGCAGGTTTGAGGATTATTTATGATTTTTGAAGCTTCTTTAGTGGCTTTATGGGCCTTCTTTTGCGGTATAGATAAGTATGACGTTGCATTAAATATCCATCGTCCATTAATTACAGGGCCTGTTGTCGGGCTGATTATGGGCGATATGCAGGTTGGATTGATTGCAGGGGCAACATTAGAACTTGCTTGGTTAGGACTTGTTCCTAACGCTGGTGCTCAGCCACCAGATGTAACATTAGGCACTATTGCTGCGGTTGCTTTTGCAGTAATGACAAATCAATCACCTGAAGTTGCTATGGGTATTGGTATGCCAATTGCGGTGTTAATGCAAATGTTGGTGATTGGCTTCTTTGCAATGACTGCGTTCACTATGGGAAAAGCCGATAGATACGCAGAAAGAGCCGATGCTGGTGGTGTGTCACGGCTACTGATTATCACGATTATAGTACGTTCATTACTCTACGCATTAGTTGCCTTCGTAACGGTCTATTTCGGTGAACATGCGGCCCAGTGGATTGATGATAATACCCCGAAAGTGTTGCTTGAAGGTCTAGGTATTGGCGCGAAGATGGTTCCGGCTATTGGTTTCGCAATGTTGTTGAAAATCATGTGGTCAAAAGAAGTTGCTGGTGTGTTCTTCATTGGTTTCGTGATGACAACCTATTTAAAACTCCCAATTATGGCGGTCGCTATTTTAGGCGCATCAGCCGCTGCACTCTACTTCTTCTTTAGCGGTAATAACAAAAATACAAGTCAGCAAAATGAGGATTTCGAAGATGGTATCTGATAACAGCACTGCATTGAAAACACAAGATAAACCAGAAACGGGTTCTTTGATTGATGGCATTGATGAGTACCAAGATACTACGGTCAGAAAAGTTATCACTAAAGGTGATCTTTGGAAGTGTGCGTTCCGAGGGTTATTTATGGAAGGTAACTTTAACTTTGAACGTATGCAAGGCGGTGGATTTGCCTTCTCAATTATTCCGGCACTAAAGAAGATCCACGGGAATAATAAACGCGATTATGCAACATCACTGAAAAACCATCTGCAATTTTTTAATGCCAGTCCTAAGCTGTTTACCTTTTTATTAGGTACAGCTGTTGCAATGGAAGAAAACAAAGAAAAACCATCAACTGTTAACGTGATGAAAGTAGCAGGAATGGGGCCAACAGGGGGCATTGGTGACGCTATCGATCATATGACCTTAATGCCACTTACATTAGCATTGGGCGCATCTATTGCAATGGAAGGCTCGATTGCGGGACCTTTTGTTTTCTTCTTTTTATATCAAATTGTGCACTTTTTAGTGTATTTCGGGCTGATGTTTATGGGTTATCGCGCGGGAACTGCTGCGATGGTCAATATGAGTGATGCCACTGAAAAACTGGCTAAAGCCGCCAATATTATGGGGATCTTTGTCATTGGGGCGCTCTCCGCGACCTTTATCAAGGTGCAAACCACCGCCTCGTTAGAGCTGGGAGGAAAGGTGGTCGAATTGCAAAGCGCGCTCTTTGACAAAATCATGCCGAATTTACTGCCTCTGTGCTTAGTTTTCCTGATGTACAAAATGGTAAAAAGCACCGGCTTTTGGGGAAAACCTCCGGTATTGATTTTCTCAACTCTTGCATTTGGTGTTGTCGGCCACGTATTAGGATTCTTATAACAGAGAGCCTTTACCACCGTCGTTATCGTCAATCGAAATACATTATTAACTTGCTATAAACGGGCAGGAGAGTCTTCTGCTGCCCGCAAGGAGTCACTCATGATAGGTCTTATTGTTTCAGGACATCTTAATTTTGCTTCAGGTATGGCATCAGCCGTAAAAGCGATTGCTGGCGAGCAAGAAGATATCGCATTTATCGATTTTGTTGAGTCAATTTCTCCTGATGAACTTGAAGAAAAAATGCGTGAAGCGATTAACTCAATGTCATGTCAGCAATATCTATTCTTAACAGATTTACCCGGTGGAACCCCTTGTAATAGGGCAATGGCCATTATGATGCAGAACCCTGCTGTTGAAGTGTTAGCGGGTGTGAATCTACCGATGATTGTTAATGCGGCCTTTGAACGAGAAGGATGTTCAACGTCAGAGTTAGTGCAGACGTTACGCGAAATAGGTCAAGACAGTATTCAAGATATTCGTGAGCAATTGGCTCAAATAGACAGCAATGATACTGATGAAGAAGACGGCTTATGAGTCAGCGATACGCCATTTTGGCAGATAGAACGTTTACGCCTGAAGGAATTCGTTATCTCTGTTATGTCTGTGTTAGGGGCGATGTCATTGAATCGATCACCTCGCAAGCACCAACAGATTGCCCCATTATTCGCCTAAAAGGGAAATCATTATTACCCGGTTTTGTGGATATCCATATTCATGGTCGTGAAGGTGCAGATGTCATGGATGCGACTGAACAAGGGTTGCAAACCATTGCTGATGCTTTAGTGAAAACAGGCGTTGTAGCGTGGGTTGGTACAACAGTTACTGCGCCTATAGATGATATTCGCCTCGCATTATCACAAGTACGTGAGTTTTTATCAAAGCCACAAACGTCCGGTGCGTTGTTGCTTGGGAGTTTTTTAGAAGGGCCTTATTTTACCGAACGCCATCGAGGCTCTCACCCAGTGAAATATCTAAAAGCACCAACAATATCAGAGTTAGAAACACTGCTTGAAAGTGCAGGTGACACATTATTGCGTGTCGCTGTTGCGCCAGAAGCACAAGGTTCAATAGAAGCGATTGATTGGTTGGTCAATCGAGGTATTAAACCAAGTGTGGCGCATACAGCGGCAACTTACGAGCAAGCTTCAGATGCTTTTTTACATGGAGCTGATTGTGGTGTGCATTTGTATAACGGTATGACGGGACTTCATCACCGTGAGCCTGGATGTTGTGGTGCCGTGTTATATCACGATGTATTAGCAGAATTGATTGCCGATGGCATTCACGTTCATCCCGTGATGATGCAATTAGCGTATCGCATGAAAGGTTACCAACAACTCGCGTTAATTACAGATTGCATGCGTGCAGGTGGGTTGCCTGATGGTGATTATACGTTGGGTGCTCAAACAGTGAGTGTTACTCAAGGCCAGGCCAAAACAGCAGATGGCTCTTTGGCTGGGAGTACCTGTAGCTTAGATAGTGCATTGCGAAATATGGTGCAACTTGCGCACATACCTGAGTGGGAAGCTGTACAAATGGCGACTGCGATCCCAGCTGAGTATCTCGGTATCGGCGACAAATTGGGTTATATCAAAGTAGGGCAACAAGCCAGCTTTGCTGTGGTGGATGAGTGTTTTCATCTCACCGATACATTCATCAGAGGAAATCATATTTACTCTGTATCCGGGGAAAATGTATAGCTTTTCAGTTATGCACCCATCAGTAAAAATGAGGTATTTATAATGGAAATTCGTCAGCCAATTCATAGTGAACATGCTAAAAGGCTTGATACAGAAGGACTTCGCAAGGAGTTTCTGATAGAGAACCTATTCTGTGAAGGGGAAATGAATCTCACTTATAGCCATATAGATCGTATTATTGTTGGCGGTATTGTTCCTACAACACAGCCTTTAGCATTAATGGCGGGTAAAGCCTTAGGCGTTGATTTCTTTTTAGAAAGACGTGAGTTAGGTGCCATTAATATTGGTGGCGCTGGTAAAGTGGTTGTTGATGGAGAAGTATTTGATATTGGTCCTCGTGAAGCCATTTATATTGGAATGGGGGCTAAAAGTGTTGAGTTTATGAGTGATAATATGGAAACTCCAGCTCGTTTTTATATGAACTGTGCGCCAGCTCATCATACTTATCCAACACGCAAAATAACGCAGCAACAAGCATCACCAGAAAAAATTGGTAATGCAGAAAATTGTAATGTTCGTACTATTTATAAATTCTTACACCCTTCAGTTCTGCCAACGTGCCAATTATCCATGGGGATGACGGTTCTTGAACCAGGTAGTTTATGGAATACCATGCCTTGCCATACTCATGAGCGTCGCATGGAAGTGTATCTCTATTTTGATATGAAAGATGATAACGTGGTGTTCCATTATATGGGAGAACCAACGGAAACTCGTCATTTGGTTGTTCGCAATGAACAAGCCGTCATCAGCCCTAGCTGGTCAATTCACTCAGGTGTAGGCTCTGCATCTTATACCTTTATTTGGGGAATGGTTGGTGAAAATCAGGTCTTCCACGATATGGATCATGTGGCAATGAAAGATCTGAAATAACCACAAATAGTTACATTTTCTTCTTACCCTACTTATAAAAAAGGTGTGGCAATAAAGCCACACCTGAGAGGTTACTGCTATGAATTTATTCGATTTAAATGGCAAGATTGCTATTGTCACTGGTTGTAATACAGGTTTAGGCCAAGGTATGGCTATTGGTTTAGCCAAAGCGGGCGCAGATATTGTGGGGGTGGGCATTCAAGATGCGCCTGAAACTCGTCAGCAAGTGGAAGCATTAGGTCGTCGTTTTCATTACATTACACAAAATTTAATGAAACAAGATGGGTTACAAGCGCTGGTGGATGAAGCTGTTTCTGTTATGGGACGTATTGATATTTTGGTGAATAATGCAGGGATTATTCGTCGAGAAGACCTTTTAGAATTTAGTGAAAAAGATTGGGATGATGTGATTGATATTAATCAGAAAACATTGTTTTTTTTATCTCAAAAAGTAGCTCGCCAATTTGTAAAACAAGGTGACGGTGGAAAGATAATTAATATTGCTTCTATGCTCTCTTATCAAGGAGGTATTCGAGTACCTTCCTACACAGCAAGTAAATCTGCAGTCATGGGATTAACCCGTGCATTGGCAACGGAATTATCTCAATACAATATTAATGTCAATGCAATTGCTCCAGGTTATATGGCAACAGATAACACTGCAGCCCTACGTGCTGATGATGCACGTAATGCGGCTATTTTAGAGAGAATTCCGTTAGGGCGCTGGGGTGTTCCCGAAGATGTTGCAGGTCCTGCTATTTTCTTAGCGTCTAAAGCCAGTGATTATGTTAATGGATACACCATTGCGGTTGATGGTGGTTGGTTAGCTCGTTAATTTCATGGAGAAATAGGATGGAACACGCTAATACAGATACTTTGCAAAGAGAGCTTGTATTAAAAAACATGAAGCGAGTGTATCGTTATCAATCGGCTAATCAAGTTCGCAGTGTTCGTCGCCGTAGTGGTAAAACCCGTTTTATTAAAGATACCGACTGGGAACGTGGTGTTTTATGGAGTTGTGTAAGTGCAGCATGGCAGGCAACACAAGATGAAGAGTATCTCAATGGTGTGTTGAATTACACTTTACATACTGGGTTTAGAACAGGCCCCAACGCACGTTTTGCAGATGATCATGTTTGTGCACAAGCTTATCTGGCTATTAGCCCGCTTTTTGAACAATCTGAAGTGGTTGAACCAACAATCAAAGCGTTTGATATTATGCTTAATGAGCCAAAACGCGGTCGTGAGGATTGGTGGTGGTGTGATGCACTCTTTATGGCGCCTCCAGGCTTTGCTGCATTAGCTGAAATTACCAATGAGCGACGTTATTTAGATTATATGCACACAGCTTATTGGGATGCGATTGACCATTTACGTGATCCTGAAACAGGGCTTATCTTCCGTGATCATCGCTATATTCCTGATGGTCAAGGTAATGAATTACGCGAAGCTAATGGTGAAAAAGTATTTTGGAGCCGTGGTATCGGTTGGGTCTTAGCTTCGATACCGCGTATTTTAAAATATATGCCTGATGATTATCATGATCGTGAGCGTTATATTGCACTGTTTAAAGAATTAGCGACATCCATCCTAGATTATCAACATGAAGATGGTTTTTGGCGAACAAGTTTACTCGATCCTGATAATTTTCCTGCACCAGAAAGTTCAGCAACAGCGCTATTTTGTTACGGATTAGCATGGGGAATTAATCAGGGAGTATTAGAGAAAGATGTGTATTTTCCTGCATTAAATAGAGCATGGTCAGCATTACAAACCTGTATTCATGACAATGGCATGATAGGTTGGGTTCAACTTCCGGCATTTAACCCTCGTGAAGTGAAGTTTGAACATAATATGGATTATGGTGCTGGTGCTTATTTATTGGCAGGAAGTGAAGTTTTAAATCTTTTGTAAAATTGCTAGCGCTTTGATATTGACGCTTTGTTGTTTTTCTTGCGCTTCACATGCCTTCCGCGCAATATTTTCCTATCTAGGATGCCGACCAAAAAATAAGGTCGGCTTTTTTATTTTTAATATAATAAGAGGTAACGCTGATCTGTTACCTCTTATTCTAAATTTGGGTGCTGAGATAAACACACAATAATTTAAAAAGGAAACTGTGGGGGAATGCTCCCCCACAAGATTAATATAAAGTAAAAACTATATTAACCTGAATAATTAAATATCCATTGTTTGGTATGAGTAAATAAGATATTTACGCTCTAATAATACGTGAGTTGGTAATATCATCGTCACGATCACTAGTCCGATTAAAGAATATTTTTTCATTTCCTCTTGCACTCCGTTAAAAATGGAGGCAGAATCAAATTGTGTATGTTTGAGTCCGCCTCGGTTAATATGAATATATTTTCCGGGGCTTTTCTCTTTCTGGTGCTTGCGATATGTTTGAACCAGATTGATCCAAGCACCCGTGCAGAGAATAACAAAATAATCATCTAGCACAACACATTTATTATTAATAATAAATTTATCGATTTGTTTTGCTATTTTAAATAATTAATTG
>NZ_JAABLX010000048.1:0-81950 GCF_009915245.1 Proteus sp. G2669
CATCAGTTACTGGTGCCTAATAAACGGGCTTATCATCGAACAACCTTAAGCCATCATCGTTTTCATCGGCATCCAAATTTAATTAAGTCAGGGTTTATCCCCACACAACCAGAACAGCTTTGGGTGGCAGATATTACCTATTTATCGACGCATGAAGGTGATACTTATTTAAGTTTAATTACGGATGCGTATTCACGAAAAATCGTGGGATATCATTTAGATAACAATATGAAAACAAGTTCAGTGAAGAAATCGTTGGTTCAGGCGTTAAAAAAACGGACTTCGACAACTTCGTTAATCCATCATTCAGATCGAGGGATACAGTATTGTTCTTCGGAATATCAGAAGATACATAAAGAGCATAATATTCAATGTTCTATGACTGATGGGTATGATTGTTATCAAAATGCCTTAGCAGAACGAATTAATGGAATATTAAAAATGGAGTATCTACTGATAAAACCGAGTAATCTGGAACAAGCAAGAAAATTAGTAGAAGAATCAATTCAACTCTATAATGAAAAACGGCCACACTTATCGTTAAACTATAAAACGCCCGATGAAGTACATCGAGCGTTTTATGCCTGAAAAATTGTCAACCTATATCAGGACTAGTCATAGCTTCGTTATTCAGCGTTATATTTAATGTATTGGCACCAATTTTACCTTGCTCATTTATCAATCGACCAGCTTGAAGTTGACTATCTTCAGACGTGATTATTTTACCTGAATGATTATTCAGCTCATTCATTAAGGTAAGTAAAATATTTTTTTCAGCCTGTATAAGACCTTTGGAATTATCTAATTGACTTGCATTGATTTTATTCTGGGCAGTTGCAATTAATTTACCTTCAGTATTGATCAAATTTTGTTGTGTTGTTATAGCAAGATCATTATTTAATGTTCTGATTTCGCCTTGATTATTATTAATTATACTTGCTTTAAGCGTTAACTGATCCTGAGTCTGAATTTTGCCTTGTTGATTACTGAGTGTTTGTTTAACTGTAATAAAGGTTGTTTTATCACCTGTTTGCTTTAAGGTCGCATTATCATGATTCAGATTAGTTGCAGTAATAGTTATATTATCAGCCTGCGTTGTTGCTTTTTCTAAATCAAGCAGTTGACCTTGTAAAGATAAGTCGCCCGCTGATAATAATGTTCCCTCTCTTCCAGAAAGATGTTGGGCTTCTATAGCTAATAGCCCTTGTTTAGGTAAAGAAATAATACCTTGCTGGTTATTCAGTTCTGTTGCTTTTACTATTAATTGATTCCCTAGAGTTTGAATATTTCCTTTTTGGTTGTTTAGTATTTGGTTGTTAAACGTCAGCACACCTTGTGCATTAATTTCACCTTGTTGATTATTTAACTCATTTGCATTGAAAGATAATTCACGAGAGCCTGTTTGTGTAATTTTCCCCTTGGTATTACCAATCAATTGAGGTGCTGTAAGTGAAACTGTCTCACCTTTAATTTCACCGTGGCGATTTGAGATATAAGTACCCGCATCAAGCACTATATTTTCAGCATTAACCTGAGCTGAGTCAGAAGTTACATGGCCTTCTGTCGCTTTTACTTGCAGTGATTTACCTTGAGTATGACTATTTGAAAGATCAATACTCTTGGCATTAAAAGCAATATCACTACTACTTAAATGTTGACCCGCAGAATTTAATTCATCCTTTATATTTAATGTCAACGTTGCAGGTTTTGAGATATTACCTTTATTATCAACGCCAGCACCTAACTGACTTTTTTTCTCTGCCAAATAATTTTTAGCATCAATCTGAATATTTTCTTGTGCAAGAAATTTACCTACTTCCGTTTGAGAAACAGTTCCTTTTGCATCAACTTGAATATTATTTTTAGCTTGTAACGTACCACTATTTGCTAAATGGTTTTCAACAGTAACATTTAGGTTTTGCTTACCAACGATAGCCCCCTGATTGTTAAGGCTCGTTGTTTTTATATCTAATTCTGAATAAGATTGGATTTTACCACTATTAACTAACTGCCCATTTTCATTAAGAGTTAAACCACCAATATCAGCACCAATTTCTCCAGCATTACGTACACCTACACCATGTTCAGTACCAACAAGCTTTATTTTATTAGCATACATACCACCAACCAGTGCAACATCAATGGCATAGTCAGTTTGTTTTTCAGCTTTGTCATCCTGATTTACAATATTACCTTCGTTATCTAATATATTTTTCCCTGTGGTAATTTCTAATTTATTAGCTTGAAGACGTGAGTTTACTTCTACCGCTCGCGCTAAAATACGCGTGTAATCACTCGCTGTATCATTTAATCCATTTCCTGAAATAACAATTTTACCATTGTTAATTTCATATCCAGTAATTGCACCATCTTGCGTTAGTGCATTACCGGCAACTAATGTGGTATTTACTGCATTAATAAAGCCACAACCTTGGCAACTGATCCCTGCTGGATTCGCAATAATAATTTCAGCACGTTGACCTGCAACCTCAATAAAACCATTTAATTGGCTCGGATTTTGGCTATTAATTTCATTTAAAATAACTTTAGCTTCACCATTAACGAGCCAAGGGTTACCGGTTACCATGCCCGCTAATTGAGTTTGTGTATCTTGCAGACTGTTATTTAAAATTGCACCTTTATTATCAACATCAAACTGCGTAAATTGATTACGAGAAACGCCATGTTGATTCGGTTGTTGAATATTAACTTGAGCAAGCCCATTACTTGTCTGTAATACCGTTGCTTGTTGATTTTGAGGCGCATGTTGATCAGCAATAATTTGGCTCGCTTGTGCTGAAAAACTCACTAATCCCTGCATTAATAGTAAAATAAAGGCTACACTATTAAGTGATGTACGAATAGGCGATGAAATAATATTATTTCGTTTATTATTTTCACCACTTGATTTAGTTAATTCAGAAACGACAACCATTAACTGTCGAGTACGATTATAAATAACACGATAACATAATTTATTCATATGTAAGTTCCTTGTCAAAAAGACAATAAAATTTCACTTAATTATTATTTTTTATTTAATATTTGAGTTAATACTGTGTTTTAATAATTAAAGTTAATACTAAATCCTAAATTAACATGATCTGTTTTAAATCCATCTGGCTTAGATAATGGTGTGCCAATAAACGAATCATATTTTATTGTGGATGAAAATAACGAACCTTTTATACCCACAACACCACCTGCAAGATGTTTACCTAATAAGCGAGGATTATCCGTATTTGTTTTTAACTCACCATAGTCTGCACCAAGATAAATAAACTGTTCTGTTGCAGGATATCGCCAACTCAATGTATTTTGTAAAAACCAGCCTTCATTTGCGCTGAGCGTTCTTTCACCATCAAATCCACGAATAGTCCAACGATTACCAATTGCAAATTGGTCAATGGGGGTTAATGCATCGTGTGTCATTTGTTTACGATAGCTTGCTTGGTATTTAAATTGCTGTTGGCCAATAGATATTGGAATATCTAATTCAGCGCGCCACGTTAAAATATTCGCTTTATCTGTTGCATAGTAATTATCAAGATACTTTTCTTCGTAAGCCGCCATTGAACCAAACCAGCGAGTTCCTTTTTGGTAATTTATACTACCGTCCAAAGTCCCAAAGCTAAAATATTGACGATGCGAGAGATTCACTAGCCAATGACTCACTCGCCGGCGTTGTATTTCAATTTCGGTATTATCAATATAATTTCGTAATACTTTAGCTTGAACACTATAACGTAATGTTGTTTTACTATTTTGATTACGAAAGAGAATGTATGACACACCTGCATTAACACTATCACTTTCTCCTGAATAGAGAATATCTTTAATATGGCCTGCTACAGTTTGAGAGTAATCATATTTCGAGGCGTTAATATCGAATAACCAATAGCCAAAAGGCACTGAATAATGCGCCATAATATTTTGATTATTCTTACTACCAACAAAGTCTAAATCACGTTCTGTTGATAAATAAAACAAATCACTCAGCGCTAAAGGATTATCTAGTGCTAACATTAAACCACCTTGATAACGCCCTGTTGCAGGTGATCCGGCATCATTTATCCACAATGAAGTATGCCAGAAACGGGATTTTTTTCGCTTTATCACAATATCGCTTTCACCTGCATTTTCACCTGGCTTTATTTCCATTTCTGCACTAACAACCGGTAATCGTTGCAGATTTTCTAACCCTTGTTCAATATCTCGCAAATCGAGTAGTTGTTTTTTATGTGCAGGCATACTGGTATACAGCAAGGCGTATTTATCAGAGTCATCAGTAAACTTAACATGGCGAATAATGCCGGGAACTATTGTTAGATATAAAGTTCCACGACTAATATCTTGTTCAGGTACAACAATACGCGTGGTGATCCACCCATGCATTAATAACCGATTTTGCATACGAGTCACTAAAGCGTTTATTCCTTTCACCCCCAAACATTGTCCTATAAATTCAGTTTTAAAAAGGGGTAAATTAACCCAATGGGGAATAACTTCGGTATTTGTTATTTCAATGTGCTCTATTTGGAAGCAAAGCTTTTCTTCTGTTTTATTCTCTGTTTCTTCATATTTGCTAATATCAAAATATATATTAGGTATTTCAGGTGTTAATTGTTGGTAAAGTGCTTCTTGTTGACTTTGATTATGCTGTTGTTGCTGATTAAAGATTTCCGTCGCTTTTTCAGAAGCATCAGCTGAAGATATGGGAGTATTAAAGAGCGTAAAAAACACCCATAAATTTAAAAAGAGTATAATTTTTTTCATATTGTGCAATAAATAGAGTGTGTAATTTTAATTGTATTTAGGGTACATCTAATCTTTAACATTATTGATATTAAAATATATAAGGTAAATATCAAAAAATGAATAACAAATAAAATACCGTAACCTTGACAATGTAAAGATTAAAAAAATCAACTTATGTTAAACAATTAGCCTTATGTAATCACAAAAATTACTTAATAAATTAATTAATGTTAATCTCAATTAATTATAAAAATTAAAATAAATTTTACTTTAAATTAAATCATAGTCATTTATTTAGTTTAAATAACTTGAATTAAAATAATTTATTTATTATTGAAATATTTATTCAAGTTAAAATAAAACCTTAAATTAAATAAGTGGAAATAAAAATATCTTCCATAAAAAAAGTGGATACTAAGATCCACTTTTTTCTTTTTTTAATCACTCTATTTATCCACGGACAAAAATATTCACATCCACTTTTCCGCGATATTCACCTGCTTTTGTGCCCTCTGGTTTGCAAAGAGCCCATTTGATACCAAATATATCAGGTTGATTATTCCCCATATTGGTTCCTCTTAGCTCAATATCTGTATTATTGAACTTTAATAAGTTGTTATTATTTTCATCAGCACATTTTAAATTCGGTGTTGAAGTTTGCTTATAAGGCAATCCTATAACCCAAGGCTTTTTGTTAGATACAGTGCCATTAATAGGTGCTAAGACTAATTTATTTACATTACTTGGATCTAAGCTTCCCTCTTTAATCACCGCTGACATATTTACAGGGTTACCTGTACCGCCACAGGATAATGTAAATACAGAGTCTTTAATGACTTCATTTGTAAATGTCATATTTTCATTAATTTGTTGATTAGATACACCAGTAACAGCACAAGAACGTTTTACTGTTACATCTGCAATTACGTTAACTTGTGCAAAAAAATCACCATCACCAATCCGGCCAAAACTACCTACATAAAAAGGAGTGCCTTTATACGTTAACTTACCAGGCGTTAAATTAGCATCAATATAAACAGGAAATGAACTTGGTGTTGTGACACTAACAACTTTTGAACCGCCACCAGGAACTGTTGCTGTCGCATAATTATATGGCACAAAACATACATTAATATCAGATGATTCTTTATCAACAAGATTAGTGTTCACCTGAAAAAATTGTCCTGAATAAGCACTTTGATAATTAGAACTAAAACTAGATAAACTGACATTGAAGTTAAACTGTGGTGTTACATATACTGCAGTCCTTGAATTATTGGCATGCGTTAACTTCAGACCATATTTATTAGTTTGCCCAGGAACTTTAGAAACAAATGTAGCATTACATCTCGTTTTTGACTGACTTAATGAAATAATCGCATACTGAGTATCCCAAGAAGAGTTACTGCTATTATCATAAACAGGGCTCCCACGAAAACTACTAGTCCCAGTCAATGTACCATTTATATATTGAACTTGAGTGGGATTAATATTCATATCAATCACCCCAGTTAAGTTTAATGTCATCGCACCCATATCTGTTCCAGCTAAAACATTAAATGACGAAGTCATTAATACTGAAGTCAGTGATGCCATCATTAAATTACGCATTTTCATTGTTATGCATCCACCTATAAAATAAGGATTATTTTTTATTGGCAAGAAAGAGATAAAATTCTTATTGGTTGCTTGCTATTGACTTCAATATTACTTAAGCCACTATATGAAACGTTGCAACTTTGTTGATTTTTATTACCCCATTTCACTAACAGCTTGCCATTATCAGGAAGTCCACTCATATAAAGCTGACCATTTTCACCAACAATACCTGTATTCAAATCATTAGGATTATCAGCATCAATTAACGTAGCAATAGCGCCAAATGGGACAACACTTTTGTTCTGAGAAAGATTTAAAATAGCTTGGAAGCCAATCTTTGTTTTAAAGGTAACCTTAACAATAGCGCCTTTTGTCGGAACTACATTTTGAGATGTGGATTGTAGAGTCGTATTATCAGGCAATGTATTAACATTTAATGCGATTGTATTTTGGCGATATTCTGTAAGATATGGTGATAACGCATATCCTTGTCCATTTATCGCACCATTTCCTGAACTTAATTCAGTGCCTTTTGCTCCAGGTGCTTCAACAATGGCCATACTACTTCCCATACTTCTACCCAGCAATAAACCACCTGAATGTAAAAGCAAACCACCATTCATGCTGCCATTAACGTTATAATAGTCACTTGAATAATTATAATTTAGAGAGGATGTACCGTAGTTACCTGAATAATTAGCATATGCTGAGCCATTATTAGATTGGCCTTGGTTAGCCCAAGATTGAGAAACACCATAAGATAAGGAGTTATCAAATGCACTGCCAGATAAACCAACTTGCTGGTTAGTTCTTCCATTATTATCATGGTTTATCATGTAAGTGCTATTAAAATTACTGAGCGCAGGCGAATTACTAAATACACTAAATGGAACGCTCACATTAAAACTAATTTGCCTATTTTCAGGCCAGCTATCATCTGATTTTATTCTATCAATACTGTAATTAACGCCAAAGTTAATACCTTGGATATTGCCATTATAACCTGTCGTAAGTTGGGTAACATTCTTATCTTGTTCCCAATAATTATAACGGCTACCAGATAAATAAATACTACCGTACTTGCCTAATGATTGTGATAATGACGTTGTAAAACGACTTTTTTCTCGTTCACCTAACCACGGTGAAGTACCGTCTTTTAACCGATAATCTTCAGTATTAAATTGATTAAAATCGTAATAATCTTTAGTTGAAAAACGTAATGCCGTTAAGTCAACAGAGGTTCCTGTTGTGGTCATATTCTTAGAATAACGGAATCGATAAGATTGCCCATTTTGGGAGCCTATTGTATTAAAATCAGCATGAGCATGTGTGATATCTGTAGACAGAGCACCCCAATTACCTAATGAAATTCCTATCCCAGAAGAAATAGCGTAATAATCTTTCGCACCTAATAACCCACCATAAAGAGTGACATCATGAGGTAAACCATAAATACCACTGGCAAGCAGAAAATCTGCTTTTTTAGAACCAACCGTTGTGCCGCCATCAAATCGCCCAGTACTAATTTCATATTTCCAACCCCTCGGTCTTAACATTACGGGTAATGATGAAAAAGCAACTGTAAATGTCCTTTCTGAACCATCTTCTTCTTTCACTGTGACATCCAAGTTCCCTCCTGAGCCACTCGCGTAAAGATCTGTTATTTTAAATGCGCCGGGTGCAACATAAGTTTGATAAATGACATTCCCATTTTGTCGGATAGTAATTTGGGCATTAGATTGAGCAATCCCACTCACATCTGGAGCAAAACCTTGTTGACTCGCTGGCAACATCTGTTCGTTAGAAACTAAACGCATACCTTTCATTGGTATACTATCAAAGACATCATTTCCGGTTGTAGTTTCACCAATAATAAATTCCGAGCGTAAAGAATAAAGATTACGAGAAAGATATGTATTAGAAAATTTATTACTATTATTACTTTGAGTCTCTACATTATTTGAATTTCGGGTATAAGTCTGTGTCATTGTCGAACGTAAACGCCAATCATAAAGATTAAAACCAGCTCTTAGTTGAGCAAAGAAATTATCATTTTTTTGTTTTCCATTATTATTAACTTTATCAAAATGGCTATCGTTAGAAGAATGTCCTCCACTAAACATATAATTGATAAACATGGCAGAAACACCACTATCAAAAGAAGCTGGATCAATATAGCCAACGGCATCATTGGACATAACAATTTGAGGAAAACTAGTGATTAGTTTTAATTCTGATAAATTTACTTTTATTAATGCGTCAGGAATATATTCATTAATATCATAAATCACTTGATCGCTTTTTAACATGTTTAACTTAGGTATTACTTTAGTATTAACACCTAATTCATCTAATAACTCTCTGGTTATTTCAGGCACCACTTTATTATTAGGCCCTTTTACCAAATTAATGATGAACTCACCATTGTTATTATTATTGACATAAACTAATAAAGATATTTTACCTTCAGGTAATGCATCTTTTTGTGAAAATTGGCTTAAATCAATTTCATTTGCAGATGCACCTAATTGTCCATCAAGTAAAGCGGGATCAAAATAATCCTCTGCAAAAGAATTAAATGAGAACAAAATAAGTGATGTAAAAAAACTGTATCTAAACATTGCCATTGATTTATTCATTTTTACACTCTTAATATTTAGCTTTATAAAAACATATATTTTTATAAATTTATTAATTTACTGTTTTCATTTTTTCATCTAATGGGAACATAAACTCATCTAATACTTGCCAATGAATAGATGTAATATTTTTTTCATTCAAAAATAAGTATTCTTGCGTACCAAATGGAGGTACATTTTTCGATAACTCTTGCAGTTCAATCTCTTTTCCATTTATCTTTATTGTGTTAAAAGCTAAATAAATAGGTGAGTCATTTTTAGCTATTATTTTATTACCATCAATTGAAAATGATAATTTTTTTTCTGCATCTTTTATTTTTATACCTTCAAGAGATTTTGGCCGATAATAGACTTTAAAGTTTAATGCTCTAATAAAGTTCATCTGCACATTTGGAGTTTCTTCAGATGTGGATGGTATTAATCTGAATTGAGAAATATAAACACTCTCTCTATCTGTTGGTAATACACTTTCTGAACCAGTAAACTTAATTACCCACTCATAGTATTCTTCAGGTTCTATTTTTTGTAACAGAGGAGTTAAAATAAAAGGAGGATTCTCTTTTCTATCAATTAATTGTAAACCCGTAGATTCATCTAACCATCTCATACTAGCTTGAACGAGATACGCTTTTTTTTCATTATTTCTTAAGCCGATAGAAATACTTTTACTACCTTCATTATATGTCATTCTTTGTAATGAAAATTCAAATGCATTATTAGCAGACCATGCCAATTGGCAATAAAAAAAACCTAATATCAAAGTAATAATAGAAAAAACACGACTATTTAAAACGTTCATATCATTAGTCCTTATATTCGAATTCTTTTGATAACTCACCATAGTCGTTAATTACATGCCAACTAGCTTCTTTTATTGATACCTCTACCAATTCAGTTTTACTATAAGGTGCTAACAAGAAAGTTTTATTATATTTTTCATTATTAACTTTTATTGATGTTAATGTCATATAATATTGAGTTGGGTTATCTAAAAACCATTTTCCTTCCTGTTCTTTAATAAAGATTTTTTTGTAATCTTGTTCTGAAGGCCTTGCTATATTTTCAGGTCGATAAATTACTTTAATCACAAAATTAGTTATTAATACTAATTTTGATTCCTGTGATTCACTTTCATTAGGCCGTTTAGTAGAGGGTATAATTTTTGTATTCAAATAAAAGAGTGATTCTTTGTCATTAGGTAAATATTGAGTATCTTTTAATAAAATACGTAAAGATGATACGCTCTTTTTTTCTAAACGAAATACAGGAGGAGTAACGATAAAATTAGATGACAAATTTCCATCAATTTTTTCAGTAACGCCAGCTTGTATTAAATAAGGTTGATTATCATCATTAGAAATATATACACTTTCACTTGAACTACCTTCAGAAAAAATAACGCGTGTTTTGCCTAAACTAACCCCTTGAGCGTTAGCATTAAAATAACTAAAAGCTAATATTAAAATAATGGAAACTTTTATAATAAATTTATTCATATAATATCTTAATCAACGATATACGAAAAAGTTAGCGTTGCTGAAAACTCTCCAGGTTCGGGATCACAAACTGTGGGATCTTTGCATTTGACATAGGTATAAAGTGTTTTTTCTAATTTATCTTTACTTATGTTATTCCAAACCGTATCTTCAGATTTAAAAAAATCCGCATTAGCATTAGATTGAGCAACATTATTTTTACTAGATACTCTGATACCAAAACTTTTATTGAGATCATCATTAAAAGTAATCGTATTTAAAGTGCTTTTTGCCTTCATCGTCACATAAGTATCAAAAAAGTCATTCGTTTTACAATCACTCAGCAATACCTTTATCGGAATAGGTTCTATAAGATTATTTTTAATTTTATTCGACTGAATACTGCCAAAATCAACTTCATTGTTACTTGTTCCTGAAACTGAGAGCTTGCAGGTCTGTTTATCAATGGTCACTTTAAAGTCAAATTCAATACTTTGAGCACTAAAACTAATAAATAGTGCTGGTGTAATAAATAAACTTAACAAACTCCTTTTCAATAGAAATATATTCATATTTACTTTCTCAAGGTTGTATAAGTGTTAATGCTAATATTGCTTTTAGCGTACCGGGATTAACCGCTGAACTGTCTTTCTTAACGAGCTCGACTTCAAAATCTTTATTTTTATTACCATTTCCAGTTGTAATATAAACAGAACTTGTTCCAGCATTAAAATTAACTAAAGAACAATGCTCACCTTTACAATCGTATAGAGCAAAACTCGCATTAGTTGGATTATTCACCGGCGATATTTTGTTATTTGCAATTTGTGTTCCTGATCCCGCTTTTATAATAACTTCCATATCAGGAGTTTCATCAACATAATCTTGGCAAAGATAATTAACTGAAAAAGGTATTTTGTTTTCCTTTTTTACACCTATTTCATCAACATTTTGCATTAATGTTGATTGAGAAAATTTCACCGCTTGGTCTGATAAAGTAAAAGCACACGTTCCTTTTGTTACTGAGCCTTTTACTATTACAACCGCAGAGTCATCAACAGCACTATATCCATAAAAAGAGATACAAGTTAATAATGCGCCCAATACAATTGGTTTAAAATGTGGCTTTATGTTCATTAAATCCACCTAAATCATCTATTGTACGCCATTGAACACTTCCTTTAGTTACACCTGTAGGTAAGGCATACTTTATCGAACTATAAGGCGCGATCATGGCATTGTTATTGGCTAAACTAACATCTAACTTTATATTGTTGACAGAGAACCCAGCAAAATTGATGTAATAAGGGGAATTATTGACTACTTTTAATTGTTTTCCTTCCACACTAAATCCTAATTTCTTTTGCGCATCCTCTGATGTCATCGGTAAGTTTTTAGGTCGGTAGAAAAGCTTTATGACATTATCAAATCCAACACTTAAGCCCGCTGTGTCAGAATTATTGTTTTGTCCAGGGATCATCTTTGCATGAAAATAAAAAATACTTTCTCTATCTTTCGGTAAAGAATTACTCATGGCATAAATTTTTACTTCATGTCTTGATAAATTATTAATTCTAAAAAGAGGTGGAGTGACTTGAAATACAATTGGGTTTTCATCAGAGGAAATATAGGCTTGTACCAAATAATTTATTTTTGGTTCTTCATTACGAACGATAACACCTACACTATTCTCACCTTCAGGATAAATAATTCGTGTAGCGTTTAAACCCACACCTTTGGAATAAGCAAGTGGTGATATAATCATTAGTAAAATAACAAAAAATTTTCTTATTCTATTTGTATTTTTAATCATTATATTTCTTCTTTAATGAGAGGCTCTATTAGATAGAGCCTCTAAAAATTAAGTAATATTAGTTATAAGCAACAGTAAAAGTAACTGGTACTTTTAATTCATCACTTGTTACTGCACCATTTGTTAAATACAGACCAGCAGTCATCGGAATACGACCAGTACCGTCTTTAATGATCTCTTGTCCTAATACCAGACCTGTTTCAACATTTGGTTTAACTAAAGTATTACTTGCTGTTGCTAACAATTTTACAGCTAAAGAAGCTGCTGTTGCGTTAGCAAACATTTCAGAATCAAAGTTTGATTTATTACCACGAGCATAAAGATTGATTGTTCCATCAGCTGCTAATGCTGCTGTACAATTAGAAAGCTCTAAATTAAACGTCTTGTTATCTCCTAATTGATCACCGACGTTTTTGCCAGTCACTTCATCACTTGTGAAGGTACCCCAATCAATTCTAGAACCTTCTGTTGTTGAAGAAACATCACAACTTGCGGCACGAATTAATGCTTCGAATGACACAGTTGTACCCTGTGTTGCAGCAAAAGCATTACCTGCAACCATAAATCCAGACAACACGATAAACGGAGCAACTTTCTTAATTAAAGACATATTGTTACCTTTCGTTTTTTAAATAAATCGCCTATTGGAATTAGTATTATTTCTTAATCATCTTAATTAGATGTGAATTAAGAAAATATATTTTCTAATCCTAATTAAAGAGTAGCACAGCAATCAAAGTTTACTCATAAAGTGAGTTAAAATTGCATAATGATAATTATTTAAAACACTTTATTTATAAAGTGTTTTCTTTATTTTTAGAATATTTAACTAATCTTTAATTGATTATCAATATAATACTCAAAAAATAAAAACATATATTTTTTTATATATAAAGTTTGTTTTTCATATATATAGACATATTTAAACTAATATGAAAAATTATTTAATTTAATTAAAATAGGTAAATGCACTTAATTATAAATACTTAAGAATAAACTCAGTTTCCACATAAAATTATTTTTAATTTTTTTATTTGAATAGGTAAATTCACTTAATTTTATTGTATATAAATCAATTAATTGGTTATTTATTATCCTGTTTAATTCTAATACTGTTTATTCAATACAAAAAAATGGCCTCATTTCTGAGGCCATTTTATTTATCATTATGACAATTCTTAGAATATTACTTTTCTGGCATCTGCGGCATTGGACGACGGAAACGACGCGTGATCCACACCATATAAAGTATGCCAATAGCGCCCCAAACAAGGCCTAATTCCATAGAACCAGGTTCAAGGTTTATCCACAAGACACCCATTGTCGCTGCACCAATAATAGGTAATATCAGGTAATTAATGTGATCCATTATTCCTTTATTACGGCGCTCACGAATATAGAACTGTGAAATTACAGACAAGTTCACGAAAGTAAACGCAACCAACGCACCAAAGTTAATTAATGCCGTTGCAGTTACTAAATCGAAGAACACTGCGCCTAAGGCTAAGAAACCCACTAATAATACGTTAAATGCAGGAGTACGCCATTTAGGGTGTACATAGCCAAAAGTCTTCTCTGGGAATACCCCATCACGTCCCATTACATAAAGTAAACGAGCAACACCAGCATGAGCCGCCATACCAGACGCTAATACTGTTACGCAAGAGAACACTAAAATAATGGACTGGAATAAAGCACCTGCAACATACAGCATTATTTCTGGTTGTGATTCTTCTGGATTTTTGAATCGTGAAATATCTGGGAAATACAGTTGTAAAAAGTAAGAAACCGCAATAAAGATAATCCCACCAATCAGCGCTGTTAAGAAAATCGCTTTAGGGATAACTTTACCTGCATTTGGCGTCTCTTCTGACAATGTACTGATACCGTCAAAACCTAAGAATGAGAAACAGAGTATTGTTGCTCCGGTTATCATAGGTATGACTTGCGCATCAACAGACGCAAATGGTCTAAAGGTCCATAACTCCCCTGCACCTTCTCCATTATATACGCCGTGAATAAGTAACCCTACAAACACAACCATTACTGCAACTTGCACAATAACAATTGCTGTATTTAAGTTAGCAACAACGTTAATACCACGTAGGTTAAAGAACGTCATTAAGGCCACTAAACCAAATACAAAGATCCACGGTTCAACGCCCGGGAATATTGCTTGTAAATAGATTTTCGCCAATAAAATGTTGATCATTGGCATAAATAAATAGTCGAGTAAAGATGACCAACCCACCATAAAGCCTACATAAGGACTCATGGATTTCTGAGCATAAGTATACGCCGAGCCAGCTGATGGAAAACGTTTAACTAATTTTCCATAACTTACTGCGGTGAATAAAATTGCAATTAAAGCAATTGCATACGATGTTGCTACGTGACCATTGGTAATGCCAGAAACGATACCAAATGTATCGAAAATAGTCATAGGCTGTAAAAAAGCAAGCCCCATCATGACTACCTGCATTAGTGTCAAGGTTTTACGTAGTTGAACTCGATTGTTAGCACCTGTTTGGTTAGTGCCGATAGAGGAGATGACGTTATCTGACATTCGCGAACCCTCCCATAACTTCGGTTTGAGTATTCAATAAACTCAACCGACAGTTACTGGGAAGACTTCGCATCTGCCTATAAACAGAATAGAATGAAGTTTTTAAGGATGTGTATGTGTTCAGGAGACGCCGTGCTCCGTAGTCATCATTACCGCAGGTGCCGTTTGGCCCGACTGCGAAAGAGAATAATTGTACCATATTAGCATTCCTCTATCATGACAACCCTTTCTCTAAGGGGCTGGCTGCTAATCAAATTATGTTATCTATTCAGACTCAAATGAATCTGACCTCTTGGTGTAGTAATAAGTAAAAATGCAAAAAAAAACCGATGCACTTTAAACGCATCAGTCATATTTTTAGTGGGCGCATTTTGCACGTCTCAGACTTAAATAGCAATACATTTTCATCAAAAAGCCCTCTTTTTTTACGATCTTTTCAATTCGCAAACTAAGTCAACATATAACGCCACATTTAATTAACAATTATTGTGATTTTATCACAAACACTAAGATATAAACATTTAGGAAGATAGAATTACAATTAAAAAAACAACCCATCAACTAATTGATAAATAAAGACTAATAGATAATTTAGAATTACTATCAATATCAAACCATCAAAATAAAGCATTTAAAATACATTAATAAGATTAATGCTATATTTTTGTTAAAATCCATTTCTATTTTTCAAAAAAACATTTTTTTAATAAAAAACACCTATTTTTTATAGGTCTATTTCGCACAATAAAAATGTAATTAAACAAATTAAGGAAAAAACGATAAATAATACGTAGAAATAACAATCTAGTAGTCAGAATAAAGCGATTGATAAGATGATTTATAAGCTAAATATAAACCTCAATATTTAAATTTTCCAGTATTAATTTTGAACAAATAAAAAGAAATGAATCATAAAAAAAGACTCCACAAGTGGAGTCTTAATGACACAAACCGAGGGTAATTAATTAGAAGTTGTAGTTCAAACCAATATTGTAACGACGACCTTCTAAGGTTGAACCAAAGTTATCACGTTCAATACGACGGTCAAATACGTTATAAACACCACCAATTACATTTAATTGTTTGGTTAAGCTGTAGCTAGTACCAACATCAACAAATGCATAAGATGGTGTACCATTTGCCATACTGGTGCGTGATAAATAATCCGATGTTTTACCACGGAAGTTAATACGCGCCCATGTTTCCATTTCTGGTGTGGTTTCCCAATTTAGGGTCGCATTAGCCATATGGCGAGGCTGTTTATTTAAAGGCTTACCTTTAAAATCACCGCTTTTTTGCTCAGTATCTGTAAAGGTATAGTTAGCAGCAATATTCCATTCTGGTGAAATAATCCAGTTTCCCGTAACCTCAACACCACGCATATTGGCTTTACCAACGTTTATTCTATCACTAACAAAATCGTATTCTTTGCCGTTACTTAAACCATCTTCAGGTCTATTACAGTCACGTAAATTGACATTCTTTTTATTGCCATTTTTATCTACTGTGCTATCACAACGACGGACTTCTGTGATCTTATCTTTAAATTCAGTATTATAAACAGTTACACTTGCAGATAAATTTTCTCTATTATCCCAGATCAGACTGATTTCTTCCGTAACTGATTTTTCTGGTTTCAAATCTGGGTTACCATAAATCACCCCATTACCATTACGACCACCCGTTGCTTGTCCCCAAGTTTTCGTTGCTTGGCGTAAATCAGGTGAACGATAACCGGTAGAGACTCCACCTTTTAACGTCCATTCATCAGCCATATGCCATACGCCATAAACTCGTGGTGTCCAGTGAGTACCGTAGTTTTCGTCTTTATCCATACGTAGACCGCCAGTTAAAGCGAAATCGTTGGTCATTGCCCATTCATTTTCAGCAAATAGTGCCCAACTATAGCGATCTAATTTATTACCACCATCTATCTTATTACCATCATCTTTAAGTTCTTCATAGCGGTATTGCCCCCCTACACTTAAAGTATGATCCCCTAAAGCAAAGACAGTTTGGTTACGCACAACTGTATCGTCATAATCCATTTTGCGAGATGGATTTCGGTTTTCATCACGCTGAACATAAGTATTCATGGTACCAAAATCATAAACACCATCATGAGTTAATGCATAATGGGTTAATTCGTACTTAGAAAAACCATCAGCAGTATCAGAATAACCTTTGCGGTAATCACGATGCTGATTATCTTTTTTAAATTCAAAATCAATCGTATTTTGCTCATCTGGTGTCCAACTTAATGTACCACCACCACTTGACATAATTTGGCGATTATAACCATCAACGCGTTTATCTTCACCACGATGTGAATATTGGCCTTGAACTTTTAAACCTAAAAGATTTTCAACTAATGGTCCTGCAGCATAGAAACTGCCTTGTCCCGTATTACCTTCGTTTTTACGTTCAGTTAATGTGGTATCTGCACGTAAGCTAAAGTTCCACTCTTTTTGCGCTTTACGAGTGATAATATTGATAACCCCACCCATTGCATCTGAACCATATAAAGAAGACATTGAGCCACGTACAATTTCAATACGTTCAATGGCAGGTAAAGGCGGTAACCAACCTTGTTCAATACCCGAGTTATCACTATTAGGACGCGTTTCACGCGAGGCAATACGCTTACCATCAACCAAGATCATGGTATATTTTGCATCCATACCACGAATACTGATATCAGAACTACTTCCACCGCCTGTCACTAATACGCCAGGAACATCTTTTAGCGCATCAGTTACATCACGATAAGACTTAGTTTCTAATTGTTCACGAGTAACAACAGAAACCGATGCAGGCGCATCTTCAACGGTTTGTTTAAACCCAGAAGCAGTTGTAACAAGTAGTTTTTCTACATTTTCAGCTGTTGCAGTCATAACAAAACTAGATGCAATTGCAGCAACAACACTAAGCGCGATTTTATTTTTATTTAACACTACCATTCCCGATTCTCCAAGAATATATATTCTTTACGTTTTATATAGATGGACAGATCGACAATTGCTCAGAAATTAGGGTAATAATTTAATTACCCTTGGTTATTTTAATATTATTTTTATATCCCTATTTACTGCATCCCTATATTTATTTCTTTTCTCTTTTGCTTCTCTATATTTTATCCACTAAACCATCAATAATAATTTGAGGTATTCCTTGTGAACAATATTCCAATCTACCTTGAACACCGTAAACATCAGCAAGGCTTTGTGCTGTAATAACTTTATCTGGCGCACCTTGCGCAATTAATTGCCCTTGTTTTAACATTAATACATGTTCGCCATGTCGTAAGGCGATATTAATATCGTGGACAACAACAACAGTAATAATATTTCTACGGTGTGTCTCTTTAGCGACTAAATCCATTACATGATATTGGTAATTAAGATCTAATGCGCTCAACGGCTCGTCCAATAATAATAAAGAGGGTTGTCTAATCAATGATTGGGCAAGCCCAACTAATTGTTTTTGGCCACCCGACAACTCATCTAAATAACGTAACGCTAAATGCTCAATACCTAATTGACGTAATAGGTGCATTACCTGAGCTTCACTATGTTCATTATGTAATCCACCGGAAGCACGCTGCGCCACAATAATGGATTCTAAAACATGTAAATGAACACCCGCAGGCAATGTTTGTGGTAAATAGACGACATTTTGAGCTCGTTGTGCGAAATTCATCGAAGCTAGATCATTTCCATCTAAACTGACAACACCTGATGATTTATTTAATCCAGCTAATGCTCTTAATAATGTTGATTTTCCACTCCCATTTGGCCCCAATAGTACGGTAACCTTTCCTTTAGGTAATGGCTCAACATCAAGTGCCTTAATGATGAGGTGTTTAGCATAGCCAGCGCTAAAATCTTGAATTTTTAATCCTTCAATCATTAGATATTCCCTCTATGACGTAAAATCATGCTGAGGAAAAATGGCACACCCACCAGCGATGTCACGATACCAACAGGAATAATAACACCAGGTATTAAATTTTTAGATGCAATCGACGCCAATGATAAAACTAAAGCACCGATTAATGCGCTTGCTGGTAAATAGAAACGATGATCTTCACCAAACATCATACGGGCAATATGAGGTGCAACTAACCCAATAAAAGCAATAGGTCCAACAAAAGCAACAGCCAGTGCCGTTAAAATACTGATCCGTAACAATGAGCCTAATCTTAAGCGTTTTACATCAATACCAAAGCTAATCGCCCTGTCTTCACCTAATCGCAATGCAGTTAGTTTCCATGAACTTAGCCATGAAATCACCATAATGACAGCAAAAGCACCAGCCATAACACCAAGTTTTACCCATGTTGCACGCGCTAAACTTCCCATTGTCCAGAAAACAAGTCCTTGAAGAGTGTCTTCTGTCGCAATAAATTGCATCATTGAAACCAATGCGTTGAAAGTAAACACCATGGCAATACCAAAAAGTACAACACCAGATGTCGGAACACGAGTCCAACGTGTAATTCCATCCAATAACAAGGCTGATAACAACGCAAAAAGAAATGCATTGGCTGAAATAAACCATTGATCAGGAATTCCGGGAATACCAATACCGAGCACAATAGCTAATGCCGCACCAAATGATGCCGCATTTGATAAACCTAATGTAAATGGGCTTGCTAAAGGGTTATTTAAAATAGTCTGCATTTCTGCACCAGCTAACCCTAACGACATACCTACCACCACCGCCATTAAGGCATAAGGTAAGCGAATATCCCATACAATCACTCTTGAACCTGCATCAACAAGCTCAGGCTGAAACAGTGTTGTTAATAATTTATCTAGCGATAAACCTGAAGGCCCCATGGTGAAATCTAACACCACCGAACCACAAATAATTAAAACAATCACACCTAACCATAACATGCGCTTACTCATCATTTTCCGATAATGTACTTTTACATTATCGGATGTGCTTTTTGCTTGTTCTTCTGCGGTAAGTCGCTCTGACATAATGCTCATATCAATTGTTGTACCTAGTCTTTTTTTACGTTCTTCTGCTCTTACCTGCGTTTACGTTGGCAAAAGCATACCGTACAACTCATCAGATGCTTTTTATTGCTATGAAGCAAATTATCAATCTGGGACAATTTATCTAACAAAGAAATGAGTCGCTAAATTATTATACGGTGAAACATATTCGCTGTGTAAATTATTACAATGCGATAGGCTATTGATCTGTAATACTGAGAGATAAGAGGACTAATTATTATCAGGCTCATTACATTTAGCATAATATTCACAATCAATAGCGCTGTTATTTTATTAGTTCACAAATTAAATACGCGCTAACAATAAAGCAAATAATAATAATTATCAATACGATTGCTAATATAATTGAAGCTTTTGTATATTTTTTATAATGATTAGATTGGAAAATAAAAAAAACGCCCGCTTTAATGTGATTTAGATCACAAAGCGGGCGTCTCAATATACTGAATTATCGGTTATTTTTTATTCGCAATATGTGTTGGAAATTCCATTTCGTTATAACGAATAAAACGAGTTTTCTTCACAATTTTATAAGTAAACCAGATTAACAAAAATAATGGGATACCAATATACGTTGCAATAGCACCATACCAATCAATTGTATCTTCCAAAAACGCTTGGTAATTTTGACCTAATGTAATAATTAGGCACAGTACAAAGGCAAAAATTGGACCAATTGGGAAGAAACCAGAGCGATAAGGTAAATCATTTAAATCACGCCCTTGTGCTACATAACCTTTACGGAAACGATAATGACTAATTGCAATGCCTAACCATGCAATAAAACCCGTCATTCCTGACGTGTTTAATAACCACAAGTAGACAGTTTGGTTTCCATACATTGAGCTTAAGAAACACAGGCCCGCAACAACAGTTGTTGCATAAAGTGCATTACGTGGCACACCATTTTTAGACAATTTGCCAAAACATTTTGGTGCTTTGCCTTCTCTTGCCAGTGTAAATAGCATCCGAGTTGAGGCATACATGCCTGAGTTACCCGCAGAAAGAACCGCCGTTAAAATGACAGCATTCATAATTGCTGCTGCAGACAGTAATCCAGCATTTTTAAAGACTAACGTGAATGGGCTAACGCTGATATCGCCAACATCATTACGTAATAAACTTGGATCAGTATAAGGAATAATTAAGCTAATAATTAGAATAGCAAAGATATAGAACAGCAAAATACGCCAGAAAACTTTACGCACAGCCTTTGGAATATTTTTAGCTGGATCTTTAGATTCTCCCGCCGCGATACCAATTAATTCTGTACCTTGGAATGAGAAACCAACAATCATTGCGACACCAATCATAGCTGCAAATCCACCTGCAAAAGGTGCATCTCCAATTTCCCAGTTATGCCAGCCTGCGTTTTCAGCCCCTTTCATAATACCAGTGATCATCGCAATACCCACAATAATAAAGATAATCACAGTGGAAACTTTGATCAAAGAGAACCAATATTCAGCCTCACCAAATCCTTTTACAGAGATATAGTTAAGCAAGAATATAACGCAAAGGAATAGAGCACTCCAGATCCAACCATCAACATCAGGGAACCAATAGAGCATCACTAATTGTGCAGCAACAAGGTCAACAGCAATAGTAACTGCCCAGTTGTACCAATAGTTCCAACCTAATGCGAAACCAAAGCCTTCTTCTACATACTTAGAACCGTAAGTTGAGAAAGAGCCGGATACGGGCATAAATGCGGCTAACTCACCAAGGCTTGTCATTAGAAAATAGACCATCAGCCCAATTAAAGCATAAGAGAGTAATGCCCCACCTGGCCCTGCTTGAGCAACAGTAGCCCCCGATGCGACAAAAAGTCCTGTACCAATTGAACCACCAATAGCGATCATCGCTAAATGTCGCGCCTTTAATTCTCGGCGCAAAGTCTGCTGTACTGCGCCCGACTTAGCAGTACTTTTTTGTTGTTCTGACATAACATTCCACTTTTATATTCACTTTTCTGACGAGGATTGTAGCAAATCTGTCGTTCGTGAATAGCAAGGATCCATGATTATAAGATACCTTCATAATCGGGCGTCAATTATTAGCAATTTATGAAAAATTGCCGATTAAGTGTTCAGCATTACAATATGTCAGCAATTTTTTCAGTGCATCAGACACATGTTTTTGGCGATGATAAACCAGATATAAGGTACGTTGTAATGCCAATCCTTCTACTTTTATCTCTTTTAATGAACCGTTATTAATCTGTTCCTCAATAACTCGACGAGATAAACAACTGATACCCATTTCATACATAACTGCGTGTTTTATCGCTTCTGAATTACCTAATTCCATTTCAATGCGATAGCCTGGTAAAGAAGCAAAAAGAAGATGATTAAGAACATCTCGAGTCCCTGAACCATTTTCTCGCAAGATCCAAGGTGCTGATTGTAAATCAGCTAAAGTCACTTTTGCTGCTTTAGCTAAAGGATGATCTGGTGAGCAAAAAATAACCATTTCATCTAGGAGCCATTTTTGACTAATTAACTCAGAACTTTGACAAGCACCTTCAATTAATCCCAAATCAACCCTGAATTCACTCACGAGTTTAACGACTTCTTCTGTATTACCAATGCTCATTTCTAATGGAATATCAGGATAATTACGATGAAAATTACCCAGCATTTTTGGAAGAATGTAATTACCTATTGTGGTACTTGCAGCAATACGTAAGGCACCATTTCCTGCTTGAAATAGTTGTTCAACTTCGATTGCACGTTCAAGTAAAGATAATGCTCTGGGATAAAGTAATCGACCATGTTCATTCGTAACAAGGCGTTTTCCCACCCTATCAAAAAGCTGTACCCCTAATTGGCTTTCTAGATCAGTTAAAGAAGCACTGACAGCAGATTGAGATAGAGCAAGCTGTTGTGATGCTTGCGTTGTAGAACCACTTTTGAGAACTTCAGTAAAGACTTCCAGTTGCCGCAACGTAATTCGCATGTCCATTCCACCTTTGAGCCATCATTGTAATAACATACTATCCACAAACCAGTAACATACCAAGTACATTTAAGAAAATACACACATATTACTTTTACTGGTTATTATTATAAAAATAATGAGTTTAATAAATAAGATTGATTGTTATATGCTTATGCAAAATTCATATAAGCAAGGTTTTTCTATGTCAGAGCAAAGTCAACCTATTACATTGGCGAAAAAATGTTTTACTCCAGTCTATCGCTGGCTTCCTGGTTTATTACTAACAGGTGTATTAACTGCGCTTGCTATTTATGTTGGTGATATTCCTTGGTTTTCTAGTATGGGGTTAGGCGCATTAACGCTGGCGATCTTATTCGGCATTATTATTGGTAATACGCTTTATCCTGTTGCAAAACCTTATAGTGATGACGGTGTCAAATTCGCCAAACACTATTTATTACGCACCGGTATTATTTTGTATGGTTTCAGACTGACGTTTCAGCAAATTGCCGATGTGGGTGCAACGGGTTTAATTATAGATGCAATTATGCTGACATCGACGTTTCTTATTGCAATGTGGATTGGTCGAAAATATTTCGGCTTAGACGAACAAACAGTGATCTTAATTGGTGCGGGTAGCAGTATTTGTGGTGCGGCGGCTGTTATGGCGACAGAGCCGGTTGTTAAAGCACAAGCAAGCCAAGTAGCTGTTGCGGTATCTACTGTTGTGATTTTTGGGACTATTGGTATTTTCCTTTATCCTTGGTTCTATCACTTAAATGCATTTGCTGGCTGGTTACCATTTACAGAAGAAACCTTTGGTATTTTTTCAGGTTCAACCATCCATGAAGTAGCTCAAGTCGTTGCCGTAGGACACTCAATTAGCCCTGACGCTGAAAATGCAGCCGTTATTAGTAAAATGATCCGCGTAATGATGTTGGCACCATTCTTAATTATTCTTTCAACTTATTTAAGTAAAAAGAAAAGCAAGGCAAACAATGGCGCACAAGTAGCTGAAAAAAGCCCAATCACTATTCCTTGGTTTGCCGTATTTTTTATTTTAATGGCTGGCTTTAACTCTTTAAATTTAATTCCAGCGTCTATTGTTAGTTACATTGTTACTATCGATACCATTCTATTAGCAATGGCAATGGTGGCATTAGGTTTAACAACACATATTAGCGCTATCCGACAAGCAGGCGTCAAACCGTTATTGTTAGCTTTATTCTTATTCTTCTGGTTAACCCTTGGTGGTGTGATAATTAATATCTTTATTCAAACTGTGTTGATGTCTTAATAGGAATATCGATAAAAATTCATCCCCTTTAAAATTTCGCCTTGAGAAGTTCTTTTCATTATTGCGCAACTATTCTTAGTTGCGCTTTTTTGCTTTTATCACCTCAATATTATGTTATATGCTGTATGTTTGTTATCATGGTGTAAAATAAATCTAAGGAGAGAAATAATGAAATTTGTTGGCGCACATGTCAGTGCTGCTGGTGGTGTTGATCAGGCGGTATTACGCGCACATGAAATCAAAGCCACTGCGTTTGCTCTTTTTACTAAAAACCAGCGCCAGTGGAAAGCCGCACCATTATCCACAGAAGTCATTGATAAATTTAAAAAGAACTGTGAACTTTATGGTTATGGCCCTTCTCAAATTTTACCCCATGACAGTTATCTAATTAATTTAGGCCATCCTGAAGAAGAAGCGCTTGAAAAATCAAGAGACGCATTTCTAGATGAAATGCAACGTTGCGAACAACTTGGTATTGAATTACTTAATTTTCATCCTGGTAGCCACTTAAATAAAATTGATGTTGATAAGTGCTTACAAAAAATAGCTCAGTCAATCAACATCACTTTAGAAAAAACAAAAAATGTTACTGCTGTTATTGAAAATACAGCTGGCCAAGGCACTAATTTGGGTTATCGTTTCGAACATCTTGCGGCGATTATTGACGGTGTTGAAGATAAATCTCGCGTTGGTGTTTGTATTGATACTTGTCACACCTTCGCTGCTGGTTATGATTTAAGAACCCATGAAGAGTGTGAAAAAACCTTTGCAGAATTTGAAAAAATCGTCGGCTTTCAATACTTAAAAGCGATGCACTTAAATGATGCTAAAAGTGAACTAGCAAGTCGAGTTGACCGTCACCATAGCTTAGGCGAAGGTAATATTGGTAAAGTACCTTTTAGCTATATTATGCAGGATAAGCGTTTTGATGGTATTCCACTAATTTTAGAAACAATTAATCCTGATATTTGGCCTGATGAAATTGCCTGGTTAAAATCACAACAAACCTAAATTTGGTATTCTTTGCGGTTTATCTCAAAATAAACCGCAAAGAGCATTATTTAATTGGTGTTAACTCAATTTTAGTCATCATCTGAGCAAGTTGACTTCTATCTTTAATTCCAACATCAGGCTGACTCACAGATAACGCAGAGATGGCCGTTGCTAAACGTAGCGTATGTTCACTAGTTTGGCTCATCAATAAACCGTAAACTAATCCCGCAACCATAGAATCACCAGCTCCCACAGTGCTTACGACATCACAATACGGTGGTTTAGCTAGCCAAGCACCTGAAGCATTTACCCATAATGCCCCCCTTTCTCCTAATGAAATAACAACATGTGCAATGCCCTTATCCCTCAATTGATGCGCTGCTTTAATAATATCTGTCATTTCAGTCAGTGAATGTCCAACCCAGGCTTCTAACTCCCTATGATTCGGTTTTATTAACCAAGGTGCGGCTTTTAATCCCGCCACTAATGCATCACGACTACTATCAAAAATAATACAAGGGCACAACTGCCTTAATTTAATCATCCACTGTGTAAAAGCTTCAGGATCAACACCATTCGGTAGGCTGCCACTAACAACCACCATATCAAAATGCCCCAGCCAATTAAGTGAGTCTACTGCAAAGCGTTGCCAATCTTGTGGTGATACTGTAAACCCTGAAAAATTAAAATCAGTAACCTGCCCTTTTCCTTCCGTCAATTTCACATTAATACGTGTACGGCCAGATACCAGATAAAAACGGTTAGCCATCCCATTTTCACTAAAAAAATGCTGAAACTCTTCTTGATTTTCGCGTCCCATAAATCCGCTGACGGTAATATCTATCCCCAAATCACGCAAGACTTTCGCGACATTATTACCTTTCCCTGCGGGATTAAGTCCAGCTGTTCGGACTAAATTAACACCACCTACGTCAATCGCTGAACAAGCACCAACAAGATCATAGGCAGGATTTAAAGTGATCGTAGCGACACGGCGACTCATGTCTTTACTCTCCAATCGTTTTTATTATGAATATTTAGGGGCTATATATAGCACTAATTAACCTTTAATTCAGTGAAATTGCATCAGTTCTCCTTGACTCTTACTCTTCGCCAAGGACAATAACGCTCATAAAAAATGACTTAGCTATCCGTTATCAATAACTATATAAAAAATAAGGAGCCTAGAATGTCAGTTGTGGTCGGTGTTGGCGTGATTATTGTAAATGAAAAAGGTGAAGTGTTATTAGGAAAACGCTGTGGCACACACGCACCTTATTGGTCAATTTTTGGTGGTCATGTCGATGATGGTGAAACTTTTGAACAATGCGCCATTCGCGAAATAAAAGAAGAAATTGGCATTACTATTACATCACCTAAAGTAATTGGTATTAGTAATAACTTAGAAACTTACCAATTAGAAGGTAAACACACAGTTTCTATTTGCATGATTGCACAATACCAAGGCGATGAGCCCAAATTAATGGAGCCAGACAAATGTTCTGAGATCCGCTGGTGTTCACCGAATGATTTACCTGAACCTCATTTTGAAGCCAGCCGTAATTCCATTACATTATGGAAAAACAAACAGTTTTACCAAGGCTAATTTTCTCCTATCACTTTCATTATTCTGAATAATTTTTGTTCAGAATAATGGTTTCAACGTTTAATCTTGCTTAAAAAACCACTTATTTAACTCTCAATTTCTTTATCATTTCTGATAATGCTTACACTAATCTATTGATTTATATGATCGCCCCCTTTTACTGTATTATTTTTACTCACTTTTTTCTTTTATAAAGCACAATAACCTCTATTTACACTCTGAATACAAACGTGTATTCTTTACACCATCAAGCTAGTACATTGAGTCAATTTAATAAGGACATCTTATGTCAGAAGTCACATCAATAACAAAGCGTCCATCCATACTTGGTGGCGCAATGATCATTGCAGGCACCGCTGTCGGTGCTGGCATGTTTTCCATTCCGATTGTGACTTCCGGTGTCTGGTTTACCGGGTCTATTTTTTTGTTAATTTATACTTGGTTTTGCCTATTTATGTCGGGATTAATGATCTTAGAAGTGAATCTTCATTATCCTCTAGGTTCAAGTTTTCACACCATCACCAAAGATCTATTAGGAAAAGGCTGGAGCACTATTAATGGGCTTTCCATTGCGTTTGTTCTTTATATTTTAACTTACGCTTATATTTCTGCGGGTAGCTCCATTATCGTACAAAATTTTGCAGGCATCATCAGTGTATCGCAAGCTATTGCGGGCTTAGTCTTTGCATTAATTGTTGCCTTCTTTGTTTGGTTATCAACACGTGCAGTGGATAGATTAAGCACCATTTTAATTGGCGGTATGGTAATTGCTTTTGTATTAGCCATTGGTGGATTATTTACAGAAGTAAAAATGCCTGTGTTATTTAATACAAATGAAAGTAATGCGAGTTACTTGCCTTATGCTTTAGCTGCACTCCCTTACTTACTGACCTCATTTGGTTATCATGGCAATATTCCAGGCTTAGTAACGTATTACCGTAAAGATGGCAAAGCCGTCATGAAAAGCTTGTTGATTGGTACACTGATTTCACTGGCAATTTATATTTTATGGCAGTTTGTTGTACAAGGTAATATTCCTCGTGAAGGATTCAAGCAAGTCATTGCTGATGGTGGGAATATTGGTAATTTATTAGCACAAATGCGTTCAACAACTGCCAATGCGACTGTATCACTGTTACTAGATTTGTTCTCTTATATGGCATTAGCAAGCTCATTCTTAGGTGTTTCATTAGGATTATTCGATTACTTAGCGGATTTCTTTAAATTTTCCAATACAGGAAGTGGTCGATTTAAATCTGCACTTGTGACGTTTATACCACCGACTATTTTAGCTATTATTTTCCCTGATGGTTTCTTATATGCCATTGGATTTGCAGGACTCGCAGCAACTATTTGGGCTGCAATTATTCCAGCCTTAATGGCAAAAGCCAGTCGCCAACGTCATCAAGGTCAAAGCTTTAAGGCTCCAGGTGGTATGTTTATGATTGGATTTGTTATTTTGTTTGGCATCATCAATGCTAGCGCACATATTTTAGCAAACTTTAATCTTCTTCCTATCTACCGCTAATCACTTCACTAAAAGCCAGCATTGCTGGCTTTATTTTTTCATCAAATCTTATAAAAAAATTACGTGAATAACTTGCCAAGTTTCTGCACTGCGAGTAATTTTGTCGCCATTATCATCAATGTTATTTAATGGAAGGTTTTATATGGCAAAAGCCAATGAAATTAAGCGTGGTATGGCTGTTAGTTATAACAACAAATTATTACTGGTAAAAGATATCGATATTCAAGCACCAAGTGCTCGAGGCGCAAGTACTCTGTATAAAATGCGTTTTACCGATATCCGTACAGGCCAAAAAGTAGAAGAACGTTTTAAAGGCGATAATATGGTTGATACCATCAACTTAACTCGCCGTGCTGTTAGCTTTTCTTACATTGATGGTGATGAGTATATCTTTATGGACAACGAAGATTACACTCCTTATACCTTCAAAAAAGATCAAATCGAAGATGAATTACTGTTTATTCCTGAAGAAGGCTTAGCGGGAATGCAAGTATTAACAATGGATGGTCAGGTTTTAGCATTAGAGCTGCCACAAACTGTTGATATGGAAATTGTTGAAACTGTTCCAGGTATTAAAGGTGCATCAGCAAGTGCGCGTACTAAACCGGCAACATTACCAACAGGATTAGTTATTCAGGTTCCTGAGTATCTTTCTACTGGCGATAAAGTGCGTATCCATATTGCAGAACGTCGCTATATGGGACGAGCTGACTAATCAATAGTCAAAACATCTACTCATTAGCGTATTGCTAATGTTGCTCTAAATAGGTCAGATAATCGTAAGAAACCCAATGTGACAAACGATTATTTGACTTGTTTATCTTTGTTACTTTTATCTACACCCCATTGATGCTTTAAAAGTATTGAACGTCAATAACGCCATTTTTTTGCGTATCATCCATCCAACGGATCTCTGCTTGGCCCATATCTTGAGGCAAAATAATCATTTGTTGGGATTTATCAAAAGAAGCAGGAACAATGGATTGAGTAGATGTAAACACTTTGTTGTGTTTGTAACACTGGTATTCAGCTTTATCTAATGTGAAATTCATTTCACACGCAGGATCAACAATCGCACCCCGCAGATAAATCTGACCTGTTGTTTGCATGGGATCAGATGCCCAAGCTAATGATATCGAACTGGAAACGAGAAGACTGCATACTACGGTCAGATATTTTCTCATAACGACCTCACTTCTTGTTTGCGCTAGCAGGTATGAGGATCACACCTACCCGACATATTTTCATCATAGCAATAAAATATGACATTCATATAGACATAAGAAGAATATTTGATGTCTATCAAATATAAGTGTTCGATGTTTATAAATAAGAAATCAACGTTGATCAAACTTAAGTCAAATATTTGTAACTTTAATAACTGTTTTATAAAAGCATTAAAATTTTATTTAATTAATACAATTATTGTTATTATTCTAATCTTATGCGATTAATTATAAACAATATTCATTATAGCTAAATTGTCATTAATCCACTTAATATCCATAGAACCTTTGTTGTTAATCAATTTCGAGCTGAATTGCTTATTCCTTTCTAACTTATATTGAGACTCTTGCATTTCACTACCATTCCAACACTTTGTTTTAAAAGTATTTTTATCTGTATCCATTAAACAATTGCCCTCAACAATCGCACCAACAAAAGTGATTGTTCCGGAGCCTATAACTTTATTTTCCTTACCAAATGAAGGTGCGCTTAATAATAAAGACAAGCACATAGATGCAATATAAAGCTTCTTCAAAACTAATCTCCTCTGATTATTGGGCGTAGAAATCTGACAAGCCAATATGTTATTAAAGTCATAACTAATATCGGCTTGTTACTTTATTTATTTAATTTTTATCTTTAATTAAAGAATAGAAAAAAATTATAAGACGCTCAAATTAAGACTACCAAGAAAAAACACTCTAAATTTAAGTTAAGTAAGAATGAACAGAGATAACAAAAACGAAACGAATAGATAACATTTATCTAAGCAATAAATTGCAAAGATATATTTTTTTATTTTGACTATAGTCCTATAATCAAACTTAAACTTATTGTGATCTAGATCACCAAAAACATGTGAAATTTGTCATTTGATTACTATGAAACTTTCTAATTTTTACCAAAAAGCCGTCGCTATTTTTCTACTTAACCTAGTGGGCCTCATTATTTTCCTCTCTTGGTATCTTCCTGCACAACATGGATTTTGGCTATCAATAGACACTCATATTTTTTATTATTTTAATCAACATATTTTGCCTGATACTTTTTTCGCAACTTTTGTGGCTTACGTTAATAATAGAAAATTTGATTTAGTCATTTTGTTAGCTATGGGCGCACTTTATTACAATACTTTTCGTCAAAAAGATTATAAAGGTAAACGCCATCTTATAATTGTAGGATTAGTGATGGTGATCAGCGCTGTACTGATTAATCAAATTGGACAAAACATTCCAATAGAAAGACCCAGCCCAACACTTTATTTTCAAGATGCACATAGAGTGGGTGTTGTAACTGGCATTCCAACAAAAGATGCCTCTGGTGACAGCTTCCCAGGCGATCATGGCTTAATGTTACTTATCTTTTGTAGCTTTATATTACGTTATCTTTCATTCCGCGCTTTCTTATGGGCACTACTTATTACCGTTGTGTTCGCATTACCACGAGTAATGGCTGGTGCACATTGGGCTTCTGATATATTAGTGGGTTCTATTTCTTTAACTCTAATCACAACAAGTTGGTTATTAATCACACCATTATCAGATGTTATTGTCAGACAATTAGAAAAATATCTTCCATTTAAAAAATAAAAGAAAAATACCTCTGATTAATTAAAAAAGAATAAGTGCAAACATAATGGCACTTATTCTTTTGGTCATTTTTTGACATTTAAATGATATTATGATGATAAAATGAGATCTATTTTAAGTATTAGCACTTTATTATCTAATGTTTTGTAAATTAAACCTCATTTCTCTCGCCATTTAACGCCTATTTCTGTACACTTTTCTGGTTTCCTCATTATTTATTGTTTAATGTGGATATTTACGTGCTTTAGAGCACGTTTTTCGCGAAATAGGGTTGCCAGAGTTAAATTACACTATATTCTCTGGTTATTTGGTGAATAATTCAGGTGCGCTTCTGCACGTAAGGATGTAAGGGAAATCTGTCACAATGAGAACAAAACCGTATATGAGAATGCTTAAGCTCATACCGGCGTTCATTGTTGTAGCTACGCTATCGGCCTGTAGCTCACAGAACGCAAATTCACGCTTAGCGAATTCAAGCACTACCCCACTTAATACATCATCAAGCACTTCTATTTCCCAAGCATCTCAAGATGAATTTGAATCATTGGTGAAGAATCTCGATATAAAATCTAAGATACTTGACCAATATGCAGACTGGAAAGGCGTCGCTTATCGCTTAGGCGGAGATACTAAAAAAGGCATCGACTGCTCTGCCTTTGTACAAAGAACCTTCCTTGACCAATTCGGTGTAGAACTACCTCGCTCAACCTCAGACCAACAATTCTCAGGTACTCAGGTTAACAAATCAAAATTACAAGCAGGTGATTTAGTTCTATTTAAAACAGGCCGTACTATGCGCCATGTTGGTATTTATATTGGAAATGATAAATTTGTACACGCATCCACCAGCAATGGTGTGACAGTGTCAGAAATGTCTAATATTTACTGGAATAAGCGTTTTTATGCGGCAAGACGTGTTATAGAAAACAATGATGCAACCCTTGCTGAGAACAACTTTTCAAAAAGTGTATTAAGATAATTTATTCCCTTATATCTTATTGCAAATAAAAAGCCTCATTATCAAATAATGAGGCTTTTTTGTGTTCTTTCGTCATTTTGTAAATCACACAATCATCACGTCAGTTTTATAACAATAGGTAATGTTATAAATAAGAATACGCTGTTGGAAATGGTTCAGCAATGGCAACACCTGCATTCTTTAAGCAACACAGCGCAGCACATTCATCATCACTACATAAAAAAAGACATGGCACGCCATCCCACTCAATCACAACGCTATCAATATGGAGATTACTCAGATACTGACGCAAATTCTGTATTGCTTCATCCAGTGTCATACCATCATGACTTAATAATTTTAAGCCAATCAGTGTATTTTGCTTTCCAGCATCATTTTCAGGCAGTATCTCTACTCTTGTACCTGCAAAGCCTGCTAGCCACCGATAACTCAGCGGCAGCTTATGAACTACCGAAAGTTGTACATTATCCACAAATCAATCCTGTTTCATCAACACGTTAATTTAATACATCATCAATACGAGTTTGAACTGACTTGCTCACACGTCATATTAAAACCTTGCTAATCATAAAACATAATTATTACAATTATTTTACAAAAAAAGCGAAGAGACGTATCAAACCATTTATTTAGCTTAGCGTTTGTACGTATTCATTTCTACGATGATTAATCTCTTCAATTATTCTTTCATTTTTTTAACATTTTATCAACTATATAAAATAATTGTATAAAATATTACGCATTCAAGTAAAACAATTCATCAATTTTTATCACTATGTTTCATACCAACAAAACAATAATAGATGATTATTAAAATAAATTTTACTTAATTTAACAAAACAACAACATTGAGTATTGATTCAAATCAAAAAAGCACACTAATTTGAAACGATTCATGAAGTACAGTAGAGGAAAATGTGGTCTGTTCAGGGGAAGTAAAGGAGAAAAAGGAGAAGCACGCTATAAATTTCTCTTATTTATAGCGTGATATTCTTATTTGTAACGGCGCGCAAGTAAAATAAAGCCCATAGCAAATAGCACACAAAAAGCCATAGCACTTACCATTGGCCATTCTGATTTTGCTGGGAACATAGCAATAGCCGTTCCAACTAAAGCTCCAACACCAAAGCGTACAGTTCCTGCCAAAGAAGAAACCGTTCCTGCCATATGTGGATAATCATCAAGAATAACAGCCATGGCGTTTGATGTGATCATTGCAATGCCACCAACATACATCGCTACTCCCACAACGAGATAATAGAAATGTAAATTAAGGGCAACAACTAATAATAGAAAGATCCCCATAATACATTGAATGGTTAGCCCTAAACGCAACATCTTCAACGCACCAAATCGGCGAACATATCGCCCATTTATGCTTGTCATGACAATTAAAAAGATAATATTAAAACCAAAGTACAAGCCAAATTGATCGAATGGAATACCGTGTAATTCGATATAAACAAAAGGCCCTGCACTCAGAAATGAGAACATACCGGCAAAAGAAAAACCTGACGCCAGAATATAACAAAGAACACGACGAGTTCTAAACAAACTAATAAATTGGCTAAATGTTACTCTTAGGCTAAAGCGCTGACGACGCTCTTTGGGTAAGGTTTCAGGAATATAAAATGCAATTAATGCACCCGCAATTACTGCTGCTATCGCAATACTCCAAAAAATAGCATGCCATGAAAACCAATTCATCACCCAAGCACCTAGTAATGGTGCTAATAAAGGTGCAATCGTCATCACCAATGCAACGAAAGACATACTTCTAGAGAAATCATCTCTAGAGAACATATCTCTCATTAATGCATTAATAACCACACTCGCAGCAGCTGCCGCAAAGCCATGGAGAAAACGCATACCAATTAGCATATCAATAGATTCAGATAATGCACATGCACTAGAGGCAAAAGCAAAAACAATCACACCGCCCAAAATGACAGGCTTACGTCCCAAACTATCCGCCATAGGACCATAAACGAGTTGCCCAATAGCAAAACCAAAAATATAGATACTTAATGTCATTTGCACTTTACCGCTAGGCACACCAAAATCTTGTGCAATAGTAGGTAAGCTTGGCAAATACATATCTATAGCCAATGGCATAAGCATGGAAATAAGTCCCAATATTAAAATGAGACTAAGGTACGACGAACGTTGCTGTTGCACGCAGATAAACTCCCAAAGACGACAGGACAGATAATAATTATTGAGGTAAGTGAATGCTGTTGATCTCTTCTTCTGTTAATGGACGATATTCGCCCTCAGCTAAAGTTTCATCTAATGTAATATCCCCAATACGCTCACGATGTAATGCGCTGACATGATTACCCACAGCAGCAAACATACGTTTTACTTGATGATATTTGCCTTCACTAATTGTGAGTTTCACTTCTGTAGGTGTAATAATTTCTAATTTAGCGGGTTTAGTCAGATCTTTTTCGCCATTCAGTTGCACACCTTTTTGGAACTGTTCAGCAACACCTTCAGCAATTGGCTCTTCCAATGTGACATGATACGTTTTTTCGCAATGATGTTTTGGCGCTGTAATGCGATGTGACCACTGACCATTATCAGTCAATAATACAAGCCCCGTTGTATCAATATCTAAACGTCCAGCGGCATGTAATTTATATGCCAGAGGCTCATCAATAAAATAAAGGATAGTTGGATTAACTGGATCATCTGTTGAACACACATAGCCAATAGGCTTATTCAACATAAAATAACGAGGCCCTAAAATCTGGGTTAACACATTGCCGTTATAAGCTACTTCTTGTTCTGGTGCTATTTTGGTGGAACCGCTTTTCACCATTTCACCGTCAATTGTTACAAGCCCTGCTCTTAACTCACGAAGTATCAAGCTACGGCTAATCCCCAATTGCTGGGATAAAAATTTATCTAATCGCATGAATTTCTCTGAAAAATGGATGAATACCATCTGATATGAGGTATCTATTAAAAATGAATATTAACAATAAAACAACTAATTAATTTATAAATAAATTATTACATCCTTTACTTATCAAACACCACTTACCTTATTCGCGCTATCTATAAAAAAATGCTACGCTGACGCCCTGTTTGATTTCTTATGTAGAGTTATGGCATTTACACTCAGACCTTATCAACTTGACGCTGTTAACGCGACAATCTCTTATTTTCGTCAACACGATACACCCGCGGTGATAGTCTTACCCACCGGTGCAGGAAAAAGTTTAGTTATCGCAGAACTTGCTAAAAGAGCGCGAGGACGTGTCTTAGTCTTGGCACACGTAAAAGAATTAGTTGAACAGAACCATAACAAATATGAAGCTTATGGTCTATCCGCAGATATTTATGCCGCAGGCTTACAACAAAAAGAAAGTAGCGGAAAAGTTGTTTTTGGTAGCGTGCAATCTGTTGCGCGTAATTTATCACAATTTAATGATACGTTTTCGCTTCTTATAATCGATGAATGCCATCGTATTAGTTTGTCTAAAGATAGCCAATATCAACAAGTTATTAAACAATTACAATCCATTAATCCCAAATTACGGATCTTGGGATTAACTGCAACACCTTATCGTTTACCTACGGGTTGGATTTATCAATATCATTATCACGGGATGATTAGAGGTGATGAAGAGTGTTTTTTCCGTGATTGTATTTATGAATTGCCTTTACGTTATATGATAAGCAATCATTTTCTAGTACCCCCAACTCGATTAGATATGCCTATTTTGCAATATGACTTTAGCCAAGTCCGAACAAGTCAAAATGGAATATTTAATGAAGAAGATCTTAATCGTGAAATAAAAAGACAAAAACGTATTACTCCCCATATTGTTTCACAGATTATTGAATATGCAGAAAACTGCCGTGGTGTCATGATATTTGCAGCCACCGTTGAACATGCAAAAGAAATTCTTTCTCTTTTGCCTCAAGATGAAGCGGCATTAGTAAGCGCAGATACGCCTTCTCATGAACGAGATACGCTGATTTTTCGTTTTAAACAGCAACAGTTACGTTATATGGTCAATGTTGCTGTGCTAACAACAGGCTTTGATGCACCGCATGTTGATTTAATCGCCATTTTACGCCCAACAGAATCAGTCAGCTTATATCAACAAATTGTAGGACGTGGATTAAGATTATTTGCAGGAAAAACCGAATGTCTGATTTTAGATTATGCGGGTAATCCTCATGATCTTTATCTTCCTGAAGTTGGCACTAAAAAACCCAACCCTAATAGCAAACCCGTGCAAGTATTCTGCCCTGTTTGCCAATTTGCTAATACTTTTTGGGGAATAGTCGATGCTGATGGCGATATTATTGAACATTATGGTCGGCGTTGCCAAGGCTGGGAACTCAATGAACATGGACAAAAACAGCAGTGTGAATTCCGCTTCCGCTTTAAATTATGCCCTCATTGTAATGAAGAAAATGATATTGCAGCACGTCGTTGTGTTCACTGTAATGAAATATTAGTTGATCCTGATGATATGCTTAAAGCCGCATTAAAGCTAAAAGGAGCACTTGTTTTGCGCTGTGGTGGCATGCAATTTCAATCTGGAAATGATGCTAAAGGAGAATGGTTAGACATCAATTATTACGATGAAGAAGGCACTTCAGTATCAGAGCGTTTTCGCTTAACCACTCCTGCTCAACGTAAAGTATTTGAGTTGAAGTTTCTACGTGAACACCAGCGAGCGCCCGGAGTTCCTTTTATTTGGCATAATGCTAACGATATTATTAAGCAGTTCGATTTATTACGTCATCCTGATTTTATTGTCGCTCATAAAGGTAAAAAAGAGCATTTTTGGAAGATAAGAAATAAGATTTTTGACTATACAGGACGCTATCGAAAAGCAGATACCTTGTATTAATCTGGATTTATATTTGCTGTTAGTGGACTTTTTCGTTAAAATGCGCTCCGCTTTATCTATTTTTAGATAAACCAAATCTCGAGCTTGTTGCTGGGTCGCCTGTAACAAGTATGTATTTTCTTTCTTTTTCATAAGAGAAAAAAGATGTTAACTATTAATGCAACTGTACGTAAAGAGCAGGGTAAGGGTGCGAGCCGCCGCCTGCGTGTGGCTAACCGTTTTCCTGCTATCGTTTATGGCGGAAATGAAGAGCCAATCGCTATCGATTTAGATCACAACGAAGTAATCAACCAAGAACACAAATCTGAATTCTATTCTGATTTCGTTAACCTGGTAATCGATGGTAAAGAAACTAAAGTTAAAGTTAAAGCAGTGCAACGTCACGAGTATAAGCCAAAAATTACTCATATTGACTTCCTGCGCGCTTAATAAGCCACCCTTCGAGCTTTATTTTTCGGGACGCCGAGCATGTAACGCCACTTAATGTGGCGTTATTTGTTTCTACTAGGTAATTATTTTTCTGATGCTCTACGCTGTAATTGATCACGTAAATTAGGTGGAGTACCTTTGATCGTGAGTGTATCTGTTGCAGGATCCCAGAATATTCTTTCACCCAATAATTTCGCATCAAAATTAACAGTTAATCCACCGCCACTACCAGAATATTTCATTAATTGACGTAAGGTACTGCGATCAGCTGGAAAAGTATCAGCTAATTCATAGCCCTTCTCTTCGGTAAATTGAACAAAGTTTTGATCACCCAAAGATGGTAATTCTTCAGCAAGCTCGGTTAAGGCAATTTCTTCACCAGATTGTAATTGCTCATTACAGTAGCTATATACTTGTTCGCGACAAGTCTGACGTGCTTGCTTATCCATTTCGGAAGCTTCACAAAAGTCATCAACAGCTTGTAATAAACCTTTGTTTTGAACTTTAGCGTTTAAACCTTCTTGAGCACCTAAAAAGTCCATAAAAAAGTCAGAGACTTTGCGTCCTACTCGACCTTTTAAGAAAGTTAAATAGCGCAGAGAATCTGGAGCCGTTTCCCATTCAGTTAAATCAATACGAGCAATAATATCTGCATGAGGAATATCTAGATAACGTGTTGATGAAACATCAAGACTGTCATTCACCCACATGCTATTGCAGCTACTCAATACAGCAATTAAAAGATAATCCACCGCCAAATAACGATAATGACAAAAGAGAACGGTTCCCCCTTCTGCAAAGGGGTATTTTGCTAATTCATCTTTTAATCTCACTGTGGCTGCACGCGAAAAACCTAAAAAGTTTTCTTCACCTTTGCGCTGTAAACGTAATGCTTGCGCTAATTCACTTTCTTCATTAAACAGACCATAAGCTTTATTTTTTGCACTGTAGACACGATGCAACTCTTCAATCATTTCCTGAACAACAGGTTCAATCTCTAATACTGAATCGCGTAACACAACTTCTAATGTCTGCTCATCTCGCTTGATAAGCTGATGTAAGACTAACTGACTAATATCTAGACTCATGGTCGTCCTCTTTATTTCTTCACTTTCTCATGCGCGTATTCAAACACTCCCCACTTTCAGTATCAAGGGAAAATTAATTAATTTAATAGCGGAAAAAGACCCAACAATACGGTAATATATAGCGTTTTATTCATTTAGTAGGAATTCTGATTTTATGCCACAAAAATCCCGTTATAGTGATGAACAAGTTGAGCAGTTATTAGCAGAACTTGTCAGCGTTCTTGAAAAACATCATACTCCTACAGATCTTTCTTTGATGGTGTTGGGGAACATGGTGACAAACTTAGTTAATACAAGTATTGCCCCTGCTCAACGGATGCTGATTGCTGATTCTTTTGTTCACGCATTGCGTGCTTCAATTGATGAAGGCAATATTCACTAATAAACATAGAAAATTATTTATAGACATGGTAACGAGACCTCAGTCCTATCGTGAAAAAGTATCCCAAATGATCAGTTGGGGTCACTGGTTTGCGCTATTTAATATTATTCTAAGCTTATTGCTCGGAAGCCGTTACCTGTTTATTTCAGATTGGCCTGCAACTTTCGCGGGTCGTTTTTACGCAATTGTAAGTTGGATGGGACACTTTAGTTTTATTGTTTTTGCTATCTATATTCTTGTCCTTTTTCCACTTACCTTTGTAGTCGTATCTCAACGGCTACTTAGAGTGATCTCTTGTGCTCTCGCCAGTGCTGGACTCACAATCCTTATCTTTGATATGGCTGTTTACCAACAATTTCAGCTTCATCTGACTCAACTTGTTTGGGATCTAGTCATTAATCCAGATGAAGGTGAAATGGCTCGTGAATGGCAACTTATTTTTATTGGCATTCCTATTATCTTTCTTATTGAGATGCTTTTTGCAACATGGAGTTGGCAAAAATTACGCAGTTTAAACCGTCAGCGATGGGGTAAACCATTAGCTGGTGTTTTTATTACTTGTTTTGTCTTATCTCACTCTATGTCAATTTGGGCTGATGCTAATTTTTATCGCCCGATTACAATGCAACGCGCCAATTTGCCATTATCCTACCCGATGACTGCACGTAAGTTCCTTGAGCGCCATGGTTTTATTAATCAATCAGAATATGAACAACGAGTGATCAGTGAAGGTAACCCAGCCGCACAAGGTATTACCTACCCTCTTGCACCATTGATTTACTCAAAAGAAACGTATTCTTATAATCTATTAGTTATCGTTGTTGATGGTTTAGGTAATGAGGAAGTTCCTGAATTACCAAGCTTGCAAGAGTTTGCACAAAATAATCTCAATTTTACCCATCATTATTCATCAGGTATTGATAACGATACGGCATTGTTTGGTTTATTTTATGGTATCTCACCTTCTTATTTAGATAGTGTATTGAGTAGCAGAAAAAACTCCGCACTATTTGATGCTTTAAGTTATCGAAACTATCAATTAGCAATGTTCTCAACAAATGGTTTTCAGACACCATTGTTTAAACAAGCTGTGCTATCAGATTTTTCTATTCCAACATCACGCAGTGGTAATAACGATGCCACCATTGATAGCTGGCGCAATTGGCTAATAAAAGACAACCAAACAACACCTTGGTTCTCTTTCTTACAAATTGATGGTCACACCAATAAAACGTCTCAACGTATGACATTAAATCAACAATTAGAGCGCGTTTTTAATACATTGCAAGAAACCAAAGTACTCGATAATACCGTTGTAGTTGTCACTTCTAGCTATCATCAAGATAGTGATAAAAAACAAAACAACCAATGGCTTTCTGATAAAACCACCTTTAACTTAAGCCAATCACAAGTGCCTCTAATGGTACACTGGCCAAACATGAAACCACAGTCGATTGATAAAATGACTAGCCATCAAGATATCATGACAACCTTAATGCAACATGTTTTACGTGTGATTAGCCCTGCGGATAACTATTCACAAGGTGAGGATTTATTTGCAAGCACTCGTAATCATCCATGGATTTTCACCGGTGATGACGAAACATTTGTGGTCTTTTTACAAGATAATACGTTGTTGATAGATAAACATGGCCGATATGCTTTATTTGATAAATCAGGAAAAGAAATTAGCTCTGCAAAACCTGACTTAAAATTATTATTACAAGTTCTTGCCGAACAAAAACGCTTTATCGAACGCTAGCGCAATTCGTGATGTATAAAATTACGTCACTTAATTAGCAAAGGGTTGCTTTAGTAGTCAAAAACAGTAATATACAGGGCACAAACGGCATGTAGCGCAGCCTGGTAGCGCACCGTCATGGGGTGTCGGGGGTCGTAGGTTCAAATCCTATCATGCCGACCAAACATCTTTAAGAAAACCAACCACTTAAGGTTGGTTTTTTTATATCTGAAATTTGCCACTGGTAAAACTCTGGTAAAACTCTGGTAAAACGACAACAAATCATCTCTCAAAATCACCCTTTCTTTAGCTCATAAAATTGCCCTTTTCTCCTTGCTATTCTATTCGTTACCTTACATAAATAACTGTACAAAAACACAGTTAAATAGGTGATACCATGATTAACCTCGAAATCAATAATGCTGAATATATTTAGAACCAATAAAAACATAGAGTAGTAATATATAAAACCAATTAAAACTATTAAGTGAATACTTTCTTGGAAGAAACAAACTTGAATGATTAAAAGTTTTAATGTATATTATTTCTTTATTTATTACCATTACTTATAAAAATGAAAAGAAATATCTATTTATTGCTTATCTCTGTTATTATTGCCTATTTAATTAATAAATTAATTTTTCATGTTGACTCAACTCTACCTCTTTTAAGTACTTTAATACTTATTATAATATATCTCTCCTCATTTTCATGCACAACTTATGGATTAATATTCACTACTTTTCTATCCTTTTTATTTTCGTTAGAAATATTTTATGTTATAAACTTTCATGAAAGATTTTCTTTATTAGTATTAGATTCAATTATAGAGACGAATCCATCAGAAATAGTAAGAATGTCATATTCATTTTTACCTACAATAATAATTCCATCTTTATTTTTTTGTTTGTTTCTTCTATACATAAGATTGAAAACAAAAGAATATAAAATAAATAATTATATATTTTTATTAACTTTATGTTTACTAGTAATATTAACAGCAAGAAACATTTATAGCACAGATAGATTGGTACCAGATATTCGTGAAGATAATAAGATATTAGGTAAATACTTACATAATAAATTTCCTACGATTATAGGTGACCTATCTTACTTGTTTATTTCTGTAATAAGTAATGATAAATACAAGCAAGATAACTTATCAAATAAAATAGTTGATGAATCAATTTTAAACACAAAATCATCAAATAACACCTATCATAATATTGTTGTTATAATAGGAGAATCATCATTATCATCGCGTTACCATTCTTATGGATATGAGAAAAACACAACTCCAAATCTAGATAAAATGATTGATAATGGGATAGGTTGTATAGTCAATAATGTCCATTCATCTGCACCTATTACTAGAGATTCGATATCTATGTCATTATCATTTAACTCTCCAGAAAATGACGAAAAAATGTTTTCCAGAAAAACTATTATTGATATGGCAAAAGACTCCAATTACTCAACTTACTGGATTGGCTCTCAGTCTTTAAATGGTGTTTATTCTTCTAAATATGGCTATATAGCTAAAAAAAGCGATCATATCTTTCTAACACAAGAAGAAGATGACAAAATACCAAACATCTTAGAAAAAGAAATAAATAATAATAGTGAAAATAAATTTATAGTAATACATTTATTAGGTAGCCATCTTCCATATACAAACTACTATTATAATGATAAAAAAAACAATCCCGACATGGATGATTATGATTTAACAATATTAAAAACTGATGACATTATAAATAGAATTCAAAGTATAGTAGAAAATGCAGGCGATTATATTTTAGTTTATACATCTGACCATGGGGAAATTGTAAATAAAGGTCATGGATTTCGATATGGAAAAGATCAGTTCCTAATTCCACTATTTTTATTTACCAATCAAGACCAAAGTCTCTGTAAATATATTGATAAGTTCAGAAGTAATAATGGCTGGTTAAATGGAAATATGAATAAATATATCTTATCAGAATTTTTAGGATACAAAGTAGATGAAAAATACCTCATCAAAGCAATAGAGCAAGATAAAATTCTGAATGCTAATAGTGAAATTATGCAATTTAATCAAGTAGACTAATATTTGATGAGCCTATTAATATAGGCTCAAATCTTATTAATCTAATACATACACCCCTTTAGCGCTACCATAAGTACTATCAGTCATTTTCAGCTTTTTTCCATCACTAGATACTTGAAATTCCCAAAAAGCAGCCGCATGAACAGAGACTGCAATCTTAATATTTGCTAATGGGGGTACAAGAAAGCCTGTATATGTATTACCACTTCCATCCCTTTGAACATAAACGTACTTACCTAATATATTTTCATTTAATGTAATCTCTGTTACTGCAGATGCACCATTAAAATCCCCAACTTTTCGCCACTGCCGTCCTGTACCTTTGCGGTCATATCGACTATCAGATTCATTTTTAGTATAACTACTTCCCGCAGTCGCATAATTTCCTTTTGGCTGATACTTACCATCTGATTCTGACTTTGAATAGCTGTAACCAGAAGCTTGATAACTCCCTTTAGGTTGGTATTTACCGTCAGACTCTGCCTTTGTATACGATGCTCCTACTAGCGCATAATTGCCCGCTGGTTGGTAATTTCCTTTACCTTGATAACGTCCGTCACTTTCTGCTTTTGTGTAACTACTTCCAGCCGTTGCATAGCTCCCTTTAGCTTGATATCGGCCATCCGATTCAGTCTTCGTATATGAATTACCTGCTAATGCATAATTGCCTGCTGGTTGATAACTGCCTTTAGGCTGAAAAGCATCCGTAGAGGCTTTCTGGCTCATCACATGAACCGTTGACGTTCCCGTACCTTGAGTTACATTATTCTTATCAAACTTATTATTAAGCCCGCTATTGAGTGCTGAATTTGTCGCGTAATCGCCTGACGGTTGGTAACTTCCTTTAGCTTGATATCGTCCATCACTTTCCGTTTTGGTGTAACTATCTCCTTTATTGGCATAGCTCCCTGCTGGTGCATAATTACCCTTTGGTTGATATTTGGTATCGGTTTCTGCCTTTGAGTAGCTATAACCGGATGGAGTGTAATTACCTAACGGTTGAAAGCGTTTATCGGATTCTCCTTTTGAATATGCGCCCACATCGCTTGCTGTAGCATCCGCTTTTAACTCTGCCCATGCATTACCGGCAACCGGCTCAATATTGTTATTCTCAACTTTAGACTGCCAGACTTTATTTTTATGATACACAATAGCGCGTATCGCATACGGCTTACCCACTTCATCCCATTTTGGAAAACCAAATAGCTGAATTTCGCCAATCGCTCCCGTGATATCGTGAAATATCCCGTTCATTTTTTCACGTTCAATATCTTTCGCAGCTGGATCTGTGATTTGGTCACGCTCATAGTCGTAACCATAGCCTTGTGTATAAGATACTGAGCCGTCTGGTTGGATTTCTATGGGTATAGAAGCCTTATCCCCTTGTGTTGCAAAGGGGGTTTTAAAAATAGTTGTCATAGGAATTATGCTCCGAAATTACTGCCTAAGAAGTTTTTACGATGCTGACCAACGCCAAAGGCTTTTTTGGTCACAATGCGATATTTGACACCAACCCCCGAAGGGCGTGGCATTAAGTCGAAATTTTCGAGAAGAACACGTAGGCGTTCGTCAGGGTTGAAGTTAAAGACGTAATACATATAAGTCATGTCTAGCGGATCAAGGACAAAGACTTTACTGTCATCACGCCAAAAGAAACGTTTTAAAAATTCATTAATATTGGTGACCGTGGGGCTTTGTGTCAGATTAAAATAGCGCATTCGTACTAACATGCGTTTTTGATCAACAGTCAATGACAAGGTGTAATCTGCATTACGTCGGAAATTGGATTTAAAATTGGATTTCTTTTTACCAAACCCAAACCCAACTTTATTTTTATCGCTCGGTGGAATATCAATACCTAACGGTACATCCAGAATACGTGACCAAATCGACAACCCAAAATCATTCGCCGTATCGATATTAAACACATCTCGGTACCAGTTTTGCCAAAATGACACCATCGATTTTTCAAAATGAGAGGCTTTAAAACTTGCGAGTTTTTTAAGGTTTTCTGCATCTTCATATTGCCAGAGGATCGCTTTTAATAGGTCAGAATGAAACTCAAATTGTTGAACGTTCATACAATCACCACTTGCACAGCACCCCGTTGCAAACGTGCGATTTGATTAATGGCAATCGGAATTAACGCGACATTCCACACTTTTCCGTCCAGTGACAATTCAACTTTAGTGACAAATAAACGAGACTCAACCGTATTCACTGCAGATGCTATTTCAAAAGGAGAGACCTCACGTCCGACAATCAAACCGTTATCGCCGTCCAACTCTCCACGCGTCCATTGTTCTATGGCACTGGGAATAATAGTTTGCGCATCAACGGCTGATTTTTTAACTGTTACTCGACAAAAAACGGTGATCTCTTTAGGGCGTGAAAATTTTACTTTGTATTCTTGTTCGCTCACTGGCTCTACAACACCAATTTCAATCTCGCCATTAAAAGCAGATCCAATGGTTTTGGTTCTCAGCAATGATTTAGCAATTTCGTTACTATCGCCCCCTTCAACACAAACGTAAATACTGTGAGGCAACAGAGAGATTCCATCAATAGTGAGCACCGCATCAGTGTAGTTCTCTCGAAAAGAAAGGGAGTTAACCCCTTCTAACTCATGCAATGAAGAAATAATCGCTTCTGCAACACTGACAGTATTTTTAGCTAGTGTTTGTTTACGTCGTCGCCTTGCTTTGATATCAGATTCAGCATAACGGCCAACAACGGCATGAGTGGGATTATTGACTTTTTCCCAACCTAATACTGAACTGGCAACCGAATTAAGTTGGCCAGCACCGCATTCAACAGGACCATATTCAACCGCCCTCATATCCCCTGTTGCTTTGCCAGTATTATCAATAATCAAGGGTGAAATGGTTTCGAACATCACACCCACGACACTTGATGCAAGAGAGCCTTTAGGAATAATCGTGCTAGGTACACCACTAAACTCAACATTCGAAAGATAAGAGTGAGTCGCATTAATGCGTTGGCCACCCATGAGTGCCCATATTGCATCAAGAAAAACACCACCCGCAATATCGGGATTGATTTGATTTGCTAACTCGGCATTGTTTCTCACCATTGCATCACGGTTTTCAACTTCCATCGTCGCTAATGCCCCTTGTGGTGTTTCAGGGGCAAGGTTAATCGATTGACCAAACACCGCACGAAACTCGCTTTCGACTTCATCACGTATTGTGGCCGTATCGGGAAGAATAACGCCTTTATTATTGATATAACGATAATCAGCCATTCAGTGTAAACCCTCCGTATATCGTGCGAATTGTTGCTTGATACTTCAACGCCCCCTCTTCCACCGTAGCACTGAAATGAGTTACTTCTACGACTTCCTCAATTTCGCTCATACGTTGTCTGAATGCCGTTTCAAACATCGGGATATCAGTTTGACGACCAAAGGTTGTTGGCCAGAAAGGAATGCCTTTATCTTTTTTATGTAACATTTCACCACGCACGGCCTTGGCAAAATGCTGACAAAGGTTTTTAACTGCATCGTCTTTTTCGCTGAATTGAAGGTTTCCATCAGGACCGATAAAGAGATCATTATTTTTATCAATTGAAAATGTTCTCACAGAGGTGCTCCTGTATTCCCACGGCCGGCTTCAACACCACTATGTTGATGAGTAGAACCGATATCTTTTCCATTATGTTTCATCGTGCCACCTTGTGAATTGCTGTTACCGTTTACAGCGTGATTACCATTTACTATTACATTGCCAATAAATATCGTTTCAGTTGCCCTGATTTCATATCGGGGAGCTTTTAATTCAACTTTATCGTTATGCAAAGAGAAACAAACCGAACCATCCATTGACTGAATAACCAAGGCATCAATGTTCTTCCCATCTATCGCCCATCCTTTGATGGTGTCTGGGAAAAACATTGCGTCACTAAATGAATGGAGGCGTGCGGTATTAGGTTGATCCTCCAATCCTCCACGCTGAAATATCAGGCTAATGTCTCTGTCATTGGCTTTTATCCAACCGAAATCACCCGGCTTAATGGGTGCGCGAATAAAGAAACCACCTCCCCCAAATCTAAAAACGGGAATGTTGGCCAATGGTGCACGCCCGACCGTTCCCCCTTCCGTTGTTACCATCATCACCAGTGGTTTGATAACAGCACGATTAGTTTTATCGTCATAACTGACCACAATTGCAGGAAGCATGTCCTCTGTATTCATCATCAGATTACGAAATGCAGACGAGAGCGCACCTGCCAGCGAACCATCGCTAGCAATATCTGTATTGGGTTTATTCATGATTATGCTCGTTTACAGGTAGCCTGATAAAAGAAAGGATCATCATGTGAAGCAACATCGAATTTCAGTTGTTCAATGATATAGTCACCATTAAGTGTGGAATTGAATTTACTCTCGAGTCGTAGCATTCCCCCTAGTTCTGAAACACCATCAATTAAGTAGGTAACAGACAACCCTTTTTCGGTTGCCTTTGGGATCCCAACCATGCCTGATTTCATGCTTAGAATGCGCAAGCGCCCTTTTAAGGCTTGGTTATCATCTTTGACAAACAACGTATCATCATCGATAAAGGCTTTAACGTTTCCCGCTTCCTGCAATCGTTGTACTTGCTGTAATGCTGAACCGCAAAAATACCAATTAGCAATATTTTTATCGGTAGCTTGAAAGTCCAATCTAACCTTGCAATCCTTAGCCACCGATGAAGCAATCTCGCTCATCTTCTGCATGGCGCCACCACTGGAAGAAACAATATCACCTGAGCTGGCGTTATTGGTTTTAGCCTTAATGGTTAGAGTGACATCAGGAGGCGAGGCAATTTCTGCACTGACAATATCACCGGTAAAGATACGAAATAATCCTGTATTGACGCGCCCTACTTCAAGGTAAAGACGACGAGTTTGTTTGCTTTTATGATAAGGGCTGGTTTCAGTGAGAAGATAATCTCGAGTGTGGGCATTTAATCCATCAATGCTAATTGTGCATTCATTTTGTAAAGGATTGGCATACTTGGTGCCGTTGGCTTTAATATGCAATCCTTCATACCACTGCAGTCGTTCTGCAACTTCAATCCCCACCCGTATTCGTCGTAAGTCCATCATCACTCCAAATAATTAATGATTGGGTTCTATCAAATGATTCATACCAGGGCAGATCATCATTTTCTGTTATAAACGCTAAATTCGTGCCATTGGCCAGATAGCGATAAGGAATAATGGGTGCGTTTGCTACTGCGCGCATACCTATCGCAATAACCTCACTTTCTCGTTCAATATCGAGATACATCGCATGGCGACCGGCTTTTATTGTCAACGTCCAATTAACACCTTCCAAATTGACGGATAAGCGTTGGTTTGGAATAGCTTTTAAGGGTATGACTTTCATTAGAAGCTCCAATCCCCATCTGCGATACGTGTTGCGACCGAACCTTTTTTCTTAGTCTCAGTATCGGCGTCTTTTGTTTGCACATTTCCCCTATTTACTGTTGATGACTGTGCTGGTTTTTGTGTAGCTCGAGACGGTAAATCTCCGTATTCGGGTTCAACAGTTCGCCACTCAACAAACCGTAGCGACAGTTTTATTGCATCCATCATGTCGGGTATTTCATCATGATTAAACCCCGTTAATAACATCGGTTGATAGGTTTTAACTCGGGTTTGAATACCAACAAGTTTGTGTTCATCAAAAGCTTGTTGCATCGATGAAAAACTGTTTTTTATTTCCCCTGTTAGCACTAAATCCATGCCAATTTCGATGGGATTAATAATCACATGATCACTACGCGTTTCACCGCTTTCAACTTGAAACTGTGTCGCTTTATGCTCATCTCTGATGTTGACTTGAATCGGATTAACACTATCAAACAATGTAGAAAACGATTCTAAATCAAATATTTTGACCTCTGTGATCATTTTGCTACTCCCGTTGAGTTTTGCTGATTAAAATCGGCGAGTTGATATTGCAATGCATCCTTTACGCCCGATGCCATACCCTGCGCATCTGTGGCTTGAGTTTCAATTTTCAACTCTCCAATACTCAGGTTATTTTCATTCTTCACATTGGATTGATTACTAATAGCTTGGCTTGTAATCGGGTTCATTGCATTGTTGGCAATCGCATCTAATTGCGCATTGGCTTGAGCAATAGAGTGCCTAACCGGTGGCTGTTGTGTCGTTTGGCTTTCTTCTTGAGGCATGGCATATTCAATCTCACCATTATCATTGACTTTACGCTCTACGTTTTGATTGACAGTGATTTCTTCATCATCACCGAATCCGAAAAACTCTTTAGCGGATTTCCAGCCATTTTTAACTGCATCAAGTCCCGTATTTACCCAACCAATGATTTTTTTGACTTGCTCCCACATCCATTCAAACGCACTCACAACGGCATCACTGACTGTATTAAATACACCTGCAAAGGATTTACCCCAACCTGCAATGACTGAAATACAACTCAGCAAATACTTAACATAAGCTTTTAAGCCTGATGCCATTAGATCCCAACCGGCAACAACAATATCTGCCACAACACCAACGATAGCTTTTAGATATTCAAAGAGCTTTTTGAATGTTTCCCATAGTGCAAGAATAACGACTTTTAGCTGTGGATATTTGTCGAGAATACGCCCAATCATCGAATCATTACCGTCAATAAAGTTCATGATATCGTCATAAACAATCGCAAATGCCATAGCTAAAAGCGCAATAATGGCAATAATAGCGATAATAGGCCATGTTGCTGCAAGTGTTGCTGATGCAGCAGCTAACATAGGGGGAACGTAATACAGCGCTACAGCCAAACCAATGGCAGAGAAGAAGCCTATCAATAAGTTTTTATTTTCTTTGCAGAAAGAAATAAATTTAGTTAACCAATCTAGCCCCTTCGATAAAGCGGGGATCACCATTTCTAGAAAAGAATTTTTTAATACCCCCGATGTTTGCTGAAACTTAGACATGGCTGTATTGAATTTAATCGAACTTTCAATACTCTCTTTACTAATGCCTGAGTATTCTTTTTGAATACCCATTGTGCGCTCTAATTCTTTGCGCCCTTTCATCATTAACTCAATGGTTTTATCGTCCGATACCCCCATGCCTTCCAGTGTTTTCTTCGCTTTATCAAAGCTCATGCCTTGAACTTTGTCCGCTGTCTGAAGTACTTTTTCCATTGAGTCTTTAGTGTTGCCAAACGCATTGGCCATCGCGGATAAATCAGCCTGTGCGGACTCTCTAGAACCGCCTAATTCAGCCATTGCACCAGAAAATGCATCAACATCTACAGTTGCAACACCAATTTGTTTACCCAACTTATCCAGCGTTTCAATCTCTTGAGAACGAGAAACGGATTCGGCAAAAATACTGCCAATGCTCATTACAATACCAACAGCACCTAGTGCTTTTGTCGCAAACCCCGCAACCGAGCTTCCAGCTTCCTTGTATTTAGCCTCCGTTTCTGAAAGTTCTTTTTGTAAGTGATCCTGAGCCTTTGATTCCTCTTCAGTGGTTTTAATCCCTTTTGTACGTATAGTTTCAATAAATTGCGTATAGTCGGCATTTAATGCAGTAAGAATGGCCTCAATGGCTTTCTTTCCCTCCCTGTTCTTTTTTTCTGCATTAGTGAGTGTGCTTAACTCATTATTCAAAGCCAGTAATTCATCTTGCATCTGTTGATATTGAGCATTTAACGTTTCGGATGAAACACGGCTTTCATTTACGCCTTGTGATAGCTCACCACGTTGGATATCAAGCAAGCTCATTGATGACTTTAGTTCATCAATTTTAACGATGACTGAGGCGATTTTTTCTTGCGTATCACCCACCTCAACCTCGATATTTATCGGCTCCCCTGATGACAATTGTTCAATGCTGGCAATAATACTTTGAATAAAATCACTCACTAATTGCGAGTTGTCCGTCGCACTTTCTTTAATGCGATCTATCTCCGCAATCAGGCTGTCAGCAACTCCGGAAGTATCACTATTAACATGAATATCGACTGAGTTTGACGATAACTCTGTCAATTGTGCAGATAGATTTTGAATAAATTGAGTAAACCCATCAGCGCCCATCGTTGCCGATTGTTGCGCCTTTTTCATCTCAGCGATAATGTCATCGGTCGATTTACTCACTCGATTAAACGCATCATCGGCTTGGCGGGTATCGAATTCAAATACCTGAACAAAGGTATCTAGCAAGGCCATATGATTTATCCTTTCGATGAAGCCAGCGCTTCGTTATAACGGTTGGTAATGGCGATCTCCCACAAATCAAACGCCTCTTCTAAATCTATTGACGTTTTGAGTTCGGTGAGCGTGGCGAAACCGGCTGAGATGATGACGGCAAAGAAGCCATCAGCGTTTTTATAATCGACGGGAGTGAACCGGTGATTTTGTTGAGCAGGAATTGGAGGAAACCTTGGCTCCCGTCTTTGCCGAAAAAACTGGTGTTATACTTCAACATTTCCAGTTCTAGACGAATAAGAGCTTCACCATCGGGCACATGGTTATCAATTAAGGTGCTGGTTTTCAGATAAATCTCTTGTCCTTCTTTTTCGACAGCAACATACGCCATCATCTTTAGCATGGCTTCTTTACTAACTTCATAGTCGCCAATTTTAGGCGCATTCGATAAAGGATATTTAGCGAGAATTTCACGTCCAATCGTTGCCGGTAATCGGCTAATAATAAAAGTGTGCTCTTCACGATCAGCATCGGTGATCGTAATTTCTTTCGGTTTAATTAACATGATTAATATCCATAAAAAAAGGCGGAAGAACCGCCTAGAATTAACGTGCGCGAGTGCGATCGAAGTCTTGAAATACGAAGGTATACGCTTTGGATTTGTGTCGTCCTGCACTGGCAACAGAGCTACCACGACTACCATTGGTGATTTTTCCGTTGCGTGCCGTGGTTGTTGAGCCATCACCATACGAAGCGACCATAGTGATAATGTCACCGGCATGCCGTTGTCCGCGACGAGCGGTATTGGAGTCAAGCAAGATAGCGAGGTTTTCGTCTTCTTCACTACCGGCTAACACGTTAATGGTGACCGTTTGAGGTGTTGGCGTTGACCAACTGACAAGATTGCCATTAATATCCATTCCTGTTTGCGCAATGTCCACTGCAGGCAAATCTAATGGATCGGCATCATCAGCGAAGGCGGTAATTTGAATGCCGGCAGGAAAGGTTTTATGAGCCTGAATAACAATACTCAAGCCGGTTGCTGATACATCATGCATATTGTGTTCCTTACACTAAGTTGTGAGAGCCTTCGACTTTACGAACCCAGTCGCCCTTACCGTAAATTAATACATATTTCATCACGTACTCGGGTAAATCAGAGGGGCCTGTGTTTTCAACAATTTGAGCGTTGTACCAATAACCTTTGTTTTGTACATCGTGCCATGCCAAATCATCACCAGAAGCGTCTGTCACCGCGATTTTTTGCACATCGGTTAAAGTTTTACCCGCTAGAATAGTGCCGTTATTAATTGCCTTGGTTACTGCCCCAGCAATCACCATCATTGCACGTGCTTCACCGTCTTTATTGGCAGGTACTCCACGTGTGGCCATAAGTAAACTGAACCACTGTTGTGAGATATAGGCTTTTAACCATTGCTCATTAGCATGGACACTCATATCTAATGGGTTGGCAACACCACCACATAAGAAGCCACGTTGATAGAAACTGATATGCGAACCCGATACGGCCGTTTCTCCGTAATAATTCACCCGTAATTTATCTAAGCGATCGGCATCGATATCGGTCGTAATTTGAGACGGGAATGTGACACCAAATTGGCGATACATATAGTTTGTCGTCGCATTGGTTCGGTCATAATCCGTGGCGGACATAATGGCCATAGGTAACGCTTGAACAAAGAAGTTATCTGCTGTTTTTAGGTTTAAGCCCGTTGAAGCCGTACCCACCAACGCCCCGCTAAAATCTTCTGCATTTTGATTGGTCACAGACAGGTGCAATTGATACTTCACGTTTTCGCCTGCCACGTACTGCGCCAGCTCTACGGCATGCTCTAATGAGAGTTCCGTTAAAAACGTTGCACTACCAAAAGAGTCAGAAACAGCCTCAGAAGCAATAAAGGCTTGTAACGGGGTTTGCGCTGGATTACCGGCTGATGATGTGCCGTGGCTAATATTCATCGCATCAGCAAGCACCGATTGGCGTACACTAATATCCGCACGCTCTTGCACACCACCGCTAATGACAAAGGCACTATCCAGAGAATTAAACGTGACATAAGCGCTAGAAAACTGAGGTTCATTTTCTGCGTTTAATTTCGCTTGCACCGCTGTTGCAACATCCGCGTATGATGTGCTTTCAGTAAGATCAATTCCTGTGATTGTTTTTGTCACTTTTCCGATAGTGATATTAAGTTCACCGTCATTAATTAATTTTAAATCAGCTAAATCGCCTGTCTTTTCGCCAAACAAGGTAGGCGCTCGACCAACAGGCTCATAAGAGGCAATTTGCAGTTCTTTCGGCTTGCTTGCGGGTGCTGGGCTGACATAGCTGAAATATTGACGCGCAAAATGTGCCTCGGGGGAGTCAGTACCCAATAAGTCATCCACTTGGCCACTGGCAAATTCAAGCACTTTACCAGCAGGGATTTTAGGGTTAGTTGAAAAAATACGAGCCGTGAGCTTACGCATCGGTACAGCAGACGCGCCAATCACCGCACTCGCGATATCGACATAGCGAGTTTGTTTGATAGACATAACGTTCCTTAAATACGATAAATATCGGGATACAACGCACTCACGGCGTCTGTATCAGGATGAAGTGTGCGATTAAATGTCACATTGAAATCAAATGAGGGGTTTTGTTCGTAGTTGCCCTGGTCATTCAGAAAATAAGGCGTTCGAATACCGGTTGCCCGCTGAACGCCAATGCCTTGTTTGCGGAGAGCTTCAACAAAGGGCAATGAATTGGCGATCATTCTGACAATCGCGGTAATATCACTCGCTGAATAATGGCCTAACTGGGTAATGAAAGCTTGAACTTGGTACGTATTTTCGGATAACTGGTTTTCTTGGTGATTGGCTTTATTGCCTTGAACATTATATTTTCGGCTCTGCCAACCGTGACCGTTTTCATTGATGGGAAAAAACATCACCATGTTATCTTCACGGCCTTGCTTGGTAGATTGGAAACCGGCTTTAACGGGGATCCCAATGCCGACTTCTTTTAACTGCAACAAGAGTTGTTTGCGAATAGCAACATCAACCTCATAATCCGTCATAAGTACCCGCCTCGATACAGATCACCGATTTCCAGCCATCTTGTTCGTACCAGTCTGCATCACCCACCACATCATATTTTCGACCATTGAATACAAGAAAATCAGGAGATGTACCTCGTTGCACAGCTTTAATATCATGAGAGGTATATAAGCGCCGGTACACTTGGCTCGTATCTAATCCCATTGATTGAACATCTTGGGTATCGACCGCCTGCCAACTTCCGCGAACTTCTACGGGATCGTAATAGTAATTCTGGTCATTCCCTCTATCATCAGGTCCACGTTCCTTGAATCGAAACCAGAGCACCTTTTGCTGGGGAATATAACGTGAAGCAATACGATTTAAGTTACCAAACATTATTTATCCTCCACTGCGAAACTAACCGCTTGAAGCATTTGACCTGTATCGACTAACGGCTTATCCGTGGCTTTGCCTTTGCTATGTCGACGAGCTCTTGCTTTGACCGTTGAATCATCGAGTGCCGGTGTTGTGACTGCTTTTATTGCCATTTTCACATCGCCCGCAACCGTCGCACCGATTTGTGTCAGCCCGTTATCCAGTGTGATGTTGCCCTTAATAGAGGCTTTCACAGCACGAAAAATTAACTGACTATAATCCTGCTTTTTATCATTCATTGTCGGTCGTAAAAATGGGCGAGGAGGAATGCCACCAGCGGGATAGCCCAACTCTTGAATAGAAGCAATATAAGCAATAGGTGTTCCATCGGGGTACTTTGAATGCTCAAAGAAACCAACACTTAATCGCTTTTTAGCCAATTCATCGTAAACCGCTTTTAATTGCGCTAATTTAGTCATTAACGTAACCGCCCTCCTCGTGTAAATCGCCCACCTACACCACGAAATGCTGAACGCTCACCGCCACCACCAAAATATTGAGGGACGCTACAACGTTTGATCAGTGCAAGAAATTGCTGACCAAATGTGGTCATTTTGAACCAGTGCGACCAGTCCGAACCGGCAGGCGGTGCAGAATATGACACGCTCACTTTATCGATAGTCACACTCGTCACCACACCGGTAGGTGACTCATCATCAGCAATCATTTTTCTGAGTGTTAGCATGTGTGCAACAACGAGCATCCACAGCTCGTTAGTGCAAACACCCTTATATACAGAGAAATAGTTCAACGCAGATTGAGCAATGATAAATATTTCATCATCACACACACCGTTAAACTGCGGATAGAGCACACGAAATGACGTTAAAGGAAATGTGCTCGTCTCCATGATCACTTACCTTTTTTGTTGGTTTTAGGAACGTCTAACTTTTCAGCTTCTAACGATTCAGGAGTGTCAGGGGCTGATTGGTCGCTAGCTTCCATATCAGTGGCAACTTTTTCGGGATCTTCTTTGCGAGGCTCAACGGCAATAAAGCCATTCTCACAATGAAGATTAAAAACGTGATTTTCTTTGAGCTGTTTATATTGTTCATCAGTAATTTCTGTTACACGGCCACGCGGTGTGTACATGTGTTTAGTCATCACATTAGCTTGACCCGCAATAAACACTTTCCCATCTCTCACGGTGTAGTTCTGGTCATTCGATAAGGTGCAATAGGCATAAAGAGGCATGGAGTGCTCTCCTGTTATTTGGATATAAAAAAGCCCTCAAATGAGGGCGCAAAAAGAGAAGTGGTGAGATTAGATACCGGTTAAGCGTGTCACCGCCCACGGACGAGTTACAAACACACCCGCTGTCGCATTGGTCGCATCTTCCATATACCCTTTAATTTGGTTGAGTGAACCTAATAACTGGTATTTCACAGGCACGACTTGCAGGATCACCGCACTGGTTGCCGTTGAACCATCATCAATACTATCTGCGAACATATAGGCCACATCAGCCCCACCATTTGCGCCTGCAAATTCAGGAGAGAAAACTAGACGCATATTCGGATAGTTTTCTTTTATCCATTGATAAACTGTCTCCCCTCGCGCGACTGGATTAGCCACATTCAGTGCAGAACGAAAACCTAACGGTAATGTTAAAGTGATTGGCGTATCATCCTTGATAATACCGCCAGAGCTGATTTCAATGCGCGAGAACATATCGGTTATATCAGCAGTAATATCCGCGAATGTTCCCCCTTTCCATTTACCTTTAGCGGTTTCATAGGCTGGCAAGTTAGGCTCATTCATTAAACCAAAGACGCGCGTTTCAGGGCTATTAAACCCGTAGTAACCCACTCGCTCACGCCCTTGCTCTAATGATTCAGTCACTGAATTGCGCTTTTCTTCCATCGCAACAAAACCTGCAGACGATTGGCGCGCTTCTTCTAATTTCCCCACTTGGAAACCTAATTCGAAACGAACAAGACCACGGCGCTCTTGGTCTTGCGCATAAGACGCTAATGGTACATTGGTATGATCACCATAAAGTTCGGCTTTACCGGTTGGTGTCGCCACATTCAGAATGATTTCTTCATCATGCCACTCGCCCGCATTAACAATACCTGTGATTTCATCTAACACACGCACGCGCGTAGCAGTACGAATGACACCCGGTAAAACGTGTTGCAACATTTCGCGTTGAATTAAGCCCCCCTGCATTGCACCACCGCTGATCGCGGAGTCCATCGCAGAAAAACCACCAAAGCCGATTTGCGCTAATTCCCCGTATGTCCATTTCTGATCAGGGTTAATATTTAGTTGGCCATGTTTTTTGACATCACGACCAGACATGTGAAACTTAATTTTACTGACTGGCATTATTCACCTTCCTTTGGAGATGCTGGATATGGGATTTCTGTTAAACGAATAATGCCCAAGTGAGCACTTTCTGTTGACTCAAGGTGTCGGCTGATAAAACCAATGACACGATCACCTGCACTAATGGTGGCTTTCGAAGATAGCGAACCGTCTGCTTCATCAAAAACAACCGGTGCGTTGATTTTTCCTGCCACTTCTTTTAGTTCAACGAAAACCTCCCCCATTGTCAGGAATTCACCTTGCGTACCGTTACGAGCGAATGCTTCTTCGATACGATAGGCTTTAGGGTTAATCATGATCCCCGCAAATGCCCCTTTTCCCCCAACTTGAACAGATTCCACGGAATCATCTTTGTAGGTATAGGCGCGACCGAAAATATTCAGCTTTTCATCTGCTGAACTGAGAATGGCGGAAACAGCGCGAATAGGACCTGCATGACTAATTTCACCAACAACGCCAGAAATTAAGCCGTTTGCTACTGATTTAGGAATTGCCATTATTTAGCTCCCCATTTATCCATAATTGATTTATTGCTCACTGCAGAGTCCATTGTTGAGCTGGGCTTTTGGGAGTCAGGCACACGCCCTTGCATCCAAGCATCAAGAGCAATGGCTTCTGTGCCTTTACTGCATTGAATACCCAGTTTTTCAACACCGTACTCGGCAACTTGTTGTTGAGTCATGGCTGAGTGGTCAAACACACCAATAAATGGCGTTAATTTATGCGCTAACGAATCACGCGCACCGATTTGTTTGAGTAACTCCCCCGTATCCATTGCGGGTTTGGCTTTTTCTAATCGCTTAATTTTACGTTTTAGCGATGCCATTTCATCCATTGCGGTCATGCTACGATTTAAGCGTTTTAAACGACGATGAAGGCCATCGGTAGTGGCTTGGTCAAGATGCTCTTTGGCTTCTTCAATCGCTTCGACAGCTTCTTCAATGGCGACCTCGGCTTTCTCGACTGCTTCAGGTTCGCCAGATTCAGCCTCTTCTGTGGCAATTTCGGCTTTTTCCACTGCTTCTTCTGCTTTCTGCTCTTCGTCAGGATCAGAATCAGTTGAAGGTTTTTTCTCTTCTTCTGGATCATTATCTGTTGCAGGTTGAGTGCTGGTGATGACTTCCTTGATAATGGCTTTTAACGCTTCCAATTGCTCGGGCGTAAAGGCACCTTCATCAGTGGTTGGTTTGTCTTTGTTTTCATCTTCAGGATTCATGCGAATAAGTTCCTTTGTGTCTATGGTAATAACAAGATGGTCTTGTACAGCAACATCAGCGCCAGTGCGCCCTTCATCAACTAACGCAAGATGGTTGGCTCTAATATGCCGTTGTATGGCGTCATAACGTTCACCGTTAAATTCGCCTGGTGTGAAATCGTAAACACAGCGATAACCCGGAGATAATTCAATTTTTCCTCCTTCAATTTGGTTAAGCGCTGAATTAGACAGGATTTTGATATTGCCTCTGAGGTAGGGGTATTCAAAATAAACTTGCTCCCCGATGACCCCTTGTATCCCTTTTGTCTCTGCAGGCGTGCCGTCTTTCCCTAACATTTCATGCTCATCAACAAAGGGCTTTAATTTGAACGAATTAATTGTCTCTGTGCTGGCCAGTTCTTCTTGTGGGCGATACACCTTGTAAATTTTTTCGGGTATCGGTGCGCCAATTTCAAACCCTAAATAATCAAAAACCCCAACTTTAGAGATGGGGTTATCTTTCACTTCCAGCCAGCCGTTTAAATCATATTGTCGTTTGGTCATGTCTCCTCACCGAAATCTATTACGGGTGTCCAGAAGCACTTACAGTTTGGTAATTGTCCGGGCAAGCCACGCTCACCTGTCCGTTCATCAATCACAGGTGGGTTATCTAAATCAAACACTTCACCATCCAGACGCAGATGTAATTCACGCGGTTCGGCACTACCAGCCGAGTGATGCCAAACTGCCTTACGAATACCGGCAGATTTCATACGCTCATAATTCACTGCAGTCGTGATTTTTCGTGTTTGATCAACAGCGATAAAATTCGCCCTTTTTTCAGTCACACTGCCTGTATGCCTAATTTCCTCTAATAGCGTCTTTGCACCTTCACCACCTTGGCTAATAGAACGTAATGCAACACTTTCAATACGTTGATGAAATTGCAGTGGAATAGATTTAATTAACGATACGTTTTCAGCTGTAGAGGCAATAATTTTATCTTTCAAGGCTTCGGGCATGGCTGGGGTTTTGATGGTGATCCCCCCTGACAACTGTTTGAGAGAATCATCTAAATTACGCTTTGCGCCTATATCGACTTGGGAAACAAATTTATCCGCAATCTCTGTGGATTTTTGTTTAAAAATCTTATCCCATTTGCGTTTTAGCCGGTTAAGCCAGATGCGTGTTTGACTGGCAAAACTGGCATCCATCGTAAAACCGTCAAAGTCGTCATTTAATTCACTAAACACTTTTTCATAGTCTTTAATCATTGCATTAATGAGTCGTGACATGTCACCTTGATAACGACTAGCTGGGGCGACTGAATACTGCAGGGGCTTCCCTTTCATTACTGCTTGGCGAGAGGTTGCCCATTGTGCTCGCTTCGTTCGTACTCGTATTCGCCTCGACATAATCTGCCTCGTTCACTTCAATGCCGTAATAGCTAGACGCTTTATTGCTGGCCAGTTTTTTACGGATATCTAACCCATCTATCGCACCAGTCGAAGCCAGTGCCACATCGGTCTGCGCTTCTTTCAGTTCAATATCCGCACTCTCAACAGCCGTCGGGCTATCAAGTGGAGCCCATGTGATAGAGATTTCTGTCACAGGTAAACCATCGCTACGCATTAGCATGTCGTAATGGCGCTGCAATAGCTCTTCAAGGTCGTTTGATTGGATACTTTCAAGCTCTTCGCGGTAATTGGCTTCTTCGTATTCACCCGTTGAATTAAAGCCTTTCGGGGTAGTACCTAGCAGTTTTGTTGCTGGTACATTTGAAGCCGATGCCACCAGCTGATATTGCGTCATAATCGTAGCGTCTAAATCCGCTAATGAGGTGTCGAACTGTTGAACCGTATCTTCACTGCCCGTCATTTGCACACCATAGTTATCGCGCATCTCCATAAAATAAAGCATATTTTCGCGAATAATATCCTTATCAGCGCTTTCTGGATCTGCAATCCCCATCGTAAGCAAACGCTTAGTCATTGCCAGTTGTGGTGCTTCATTGGCGGTACGTTCTGAAGCGTAGACACGCTCATAAATACGTTCTGGCACTGATACGCCAAAGTAGTTGTACATTGGCTTAAGCACGTTAGGTACAGGAAACGGCACAAACTTAATAAAGTGAGACTTGTGATACTTACGCCCACCAATCACATAATAGGTCGGCTCGTAGAAACCCATGCTGGCAGGATCTTGAACATTGGAATCCGTTAAATCGGCCGTTACCCATTGTGGATCAATCTGTTTAATACCTTTATACATCCCTTTAGTCACACCATCGATATTAAACGGGTTTTCGTACCACTCTTTCGGGTTTGATGTCTCCACAACGAATAATGCTAAGCGACCGCCGTATACTCTCCCAAAATGAACCAGCTCTTTCAGTTGGTGTGTAATACGGTATTTTTTATCACGTTTACGGAGCTTTTTACTGATAGCGCGATCATCATCGTTATCACAATCAATATCGTAGCCTTGGCGAATTGCATCACGCGCGGGCATATTGCAGGCTTTATCCACCAGCCAGTGTTTAGCGATAACCGCACACATATTGTTGCCGATAAACATTTGTGAGGCATACCATGAGGCCTGTGACTCAGGCACACCGTAAACCTGCTCACCTTTAAATGAGGGCACATAGCTATCAATGCTATCCATCGCAACACCTGCAATTGTGGGTTGGGGTAAATTAATCCCATCAAAGCCCTGTTCTCGCGCCAGCGCAGGATATAAGTCAGTTGTGAATGCTGACCGTTTAACCGGTGCGAGTGGTTCTGTTTTTCGCCTCTTAAACGGCCACCACATAGTTCATCTCCTAGTTGTGAAGAAACTACCTTTTTTCTTCTGATATAAATCGCGTAATGCTTGAGTCATGGCATCTACTGTGTCGTCATTGCTAGAGAACGGAAATGTAGTGATCTCTTCTACTGTTTCAACAATCCAAGGTGCAATGCTTTTGTGTGGTAGCCACACGTTGCCAGCTTCCCACTCAGCAGTACACGCATGAGCGCGAGCAACCTTGCTACCATCTGGCTCGACGGGAATTAACCCTGATACGGTTGATTTGAGAGAGTCGATTACAGCAGGGCCATTGGCTTTGTCTTCCACCAGCTTACGTCGTCCCTCAGGGAATTTTTCAGCTAACCATTTCACCGACTTTAAGGTTTCAGTAAAGCTCATGCGTTTTCGAATTTGATACAGTAAATAAGCATTTGCATCTTTCTTACCCCATACCTGCCCCACCACATAGTCAGTACCGTCACTGTCTTTAAAGGTCATATCCCAACTATGGATAACCTTATCGAATTTTTCAGGTAGGTCTTTCGGTAGATAGTACTGAGCAAATTCTTCGTGGAAGATTTGACCATCCCCCGGCTTAGGTGATTGTTGGTACATAGCAGACCAGAAGTAATCACCAAGGATTGCTTTTGTCTCAAGGAGTTTGTCAATTGGGTGTAACTCTGGTACCAGTGCTTCCCCTCGTTCATTGATTGCAGGGAATGCAAGCACCTTGGTTTCAGGCGCTTTTTCTTTTAATTGACCAGACAAATCATCAGTTGCCCATCGAGTGGCCATGATAATTTCACCGCTATTTTTTGATAAACGGGTCTTAAAGGTCGAAACGTACCAGTTCCAAATTGATTTTTTAACAGTTGGGCTAAGTGCCTCTTTCGAGTTCTTTATCGGGTCATCAATAATGCCGAGGTCAACTTTCTTACCCGTTAATGGGCCACCTACCCCGGCACAAACATAACTGCCTTTGTGATTAGCGATACCGAACTCGTCAGAATTACGTTTAACTGCAATGCCGTTTTCAGGCTTATTGCCTAACCAACTTTTAGGAAATAGCACGCGATATTCATCGGACATCATAATGCGCTGAACATCGGTATTCATATCACCGGCTAAATCTGAGGAATAAGACAGCGCACCCACACGCATGTTAGGGTATTTTCCAAAGAAATAAGCGGGAAGATAGCGAGAAACAATATCAGACTTACCATGTTGTGGCGGTGCCCCTAATATTAATTTAGGGCGCTTACCTGCCATCATATCAATCAAGAACTGGTCGAGCGCATCACATACCGTCTGAGAAAAATGGCTTGTGATGTATTCAGGGTTTATATACTGAATAAATTCGTGCAAACTACGTCTAGCTATCTCTCTCCTGACTTCTTCATCAAACAAGTCGAAATTGACATCCATAGAGATACCTAAAGTGACAAAAATAACCCTTTCATGCCGTAATTGGCACGAAATGATTTTCATGTTTTTGATAACAATTGATTAACAATAAAACGGCATTAAAACAGAAAGAAGATTGTTACTTTTAGCAGTTTTGGTTGTGTTTTTAGTTGAGTTCAAAAGTGAAGGGGCGCATTAGAACCATTATGTTAAATAGAACTACTTTTCACCCTTTTTTCTCAATTGAAGAAGTTGCTCGAAGCTTAAGTGACTTAAATCTATTCCTGTTGTTTGAATAGGACCACCATCGACACCCGTTAATTCCGTCTTGTTCTTTAGCATACCTAAATGCTGTGCAACCATCTTAAGCGCTTCATCTTGATTACGAGTGATAACCTCGACACCAAACTTACCTTCTTTCACTCCTGCAAATACTCGACGAGCTGGCCCTGTTAAATCACGCGTATCATGAAAGTACGCACGACCAATACCGGCACCGTTACAACGAGGGCAATCAGGATTTGGATCTAATGTTTCATCGTAACCGTAACCGCCCACATCTTGTGGAGGAGGTTTCTTTGCTACGACTGCTTTTTTAGTAGCGTCTTCAAACTCTATCGAATCACGCCACTGGTAATTGAAACCAAAGCCCCAACAATGACGGCAACATAAGCGTCGATATTCGGTCAGCTCGTTAACGTCTGCCGTTGCGATATCCCACCATATTTTTAATACGGCATCTTGGGTTATCTCTGTTCTGCGTTCCCGTTCGGCTAATGCGTCAGTGATTGCTCTTGAAACCTTAGCATTTCTTAGCATGCGAGTAGCATTTACATAAGCTGTATTTCCTTCGCCTTTATAACCGGCTCGCTTATATGCTCCTGTTCGATTTAAGTCGATAAGGTATTCACTAACAAATTTAATCTGTTGTTCAGTTAGCCCGTAATTGCGCAGACTAAAGGTGTTTTCATCATCATGCGCATTACTTGATCCATTACTCTGCGCAGTGGGTATATCACTATTGCACATTGGCTCTTTTGCGCATTCTTTTTTCTGCGCAGTGCGCAATTTCTTGTGCGCAGTTTTTTGCGCATTCTGCGCACTGGATATTTTGATATATCGTCGGGCTGTTGCGTAGTTTAGTTCCTTTAGTTCGCACCACTCTTTAGGGGATATTCCTGTTATAGCATGTTCGGCGAGGAACTGTTGTTGTAGCATCCCCCAATCCGGTTTTGCCATTGTGTTTATCTCCTTAGCCTATTAAAAAGCCCATTCGTTAAAATAGGCTTTGTGATTGACTCTTATGAATTGTACTCGTCTCTCCGGTTGTCACGCCCTTTCTTCTACCTACAGCTGACGTTGCTGATAATGACCGAAAAATAACAAAATGACGGTATTCATTGTTTTTGACTCTCACTATGCGCTATCTGCTGAGAATAAAACAGGTTATGGCTAACATAGGAGACAGCGACAACGCTACGCCTTCTTCTATTGGCACGAAATAAAAATAGCAGTATGATTAATGAGTATTTATTTTTTGCTTAAATTCAGCCACCCTGTGAAATCAAACTCACAGGTTTATTTTTATATTGTGCTGTTTATTTAAGTGGGAGATAAATAGGAATAATCAATCTGGTATATATACCTATTTAAGCTATACTAAGTAGTTATCGCTACACTTTAATTGATATCTTGTTAGTATTGCCCAGCCTCCCATGCTGGGCTTTTTTTATTCCATGCATTCTTGTTTGATATAATCCTGCAACCCTTTAATCATCTGTTCTGACTCTGCAATTCGCTCTCTGAGTAACCAATAATTTCTGATAGCGGTGTCAGTAGGTCGGGCGGTGGTTGCATCATCCATGCTGGCGGTGGAAGTGGTGGTGCTTTTTGGACACTCAGCTTTGATGTACACCCTGTCAGGATTACGCTCAGCACTAACGCGCAACCTATCAATTTCAGCTTTTGCATTTGTGAGTTCCGTCGTGTGTTTTGTATCAAGCTCGTTTAATTTGGTAATGCGAGCTTGGTATTTTTCGTTGATTTTAACTTGTTCTGATAACTGAGCGGTTAGTTCACTATTTGAGGCTTTCAGTTTATCTATCCTATTCCCTTGCCAAGTCATACCGACGCTCATCATCAAAATAACGCCCACGGACACTATTGTTTCGCCTAGATTCATAGCAACAACCAAGCATCTTCAAAGACTTTCTGACTGTATGGTTGGTACCCAAGCTCGACACCAACAATGGCCGTAGCCAATGCGATAGCAACTTCTTTTTTGCTTACTGATACACAATCTTCCGTGCTTACATTCAATTCTTTCGCGACTCGCTGAATGTAACCCTCGGTATTATTTTCTTTTGGTGGGGCGTAGCGATTAATAATTTCACGGATAGAACATAATCCGTATTTCTTTTCGTAGGTTCGCATCAATACATAAATTGCACGAATACCGTACTCTGTAGATACAAATTGGCAGAAGTCTTTATCTGTTTGCTGTGCTGATAGTCCTTGCCAAGGTTCTCCGTGTCGAAGATTGCCTGGATTGTTATTACGCTCACCGCGTGCTGGTCTAGTCATCTTTAACTCCAAACTTAGCCTTTACTATTTTGACAGCGCCCTCAAAAAGTGCGTATAGTTTCTTTGTCCCTAAAAATCCAATTACAACACCACAGAATTCCGCCAATAATGCCCACGAACTAGCATCACCACTACGTGATAGCCACCAATCAATAAACCGAATAGTTCCAACACTAAGCAAGCCACACATAACGGCCTCACCTAAGGAACGCTTCCATTGAGAACCAGCCTGTCTTTCTCTGATGTATGCAATTGTTGTAGCAATAGTAAATCCACCTAAGAGTGGGAGGACCGATTGTAACCAGCGTAAAATCTGCTCCCATTCGAATTTTTCTGGCATACGTTTCATACCCACCTCCCCATAGGAGGAATTTAGTTAATAGAACGCCGACTCACAGCTCTTATGTGAACGTGATAACGAGGGTAATTGCTCTGTGGTCGGCATATACAAAAAAAGTCGCACTAGACAACTTATTGAAATAGATGGCTGGTTTAGTTCAGCCAGACTGTTACGCGCTACCATAACCTTATAGCAAGGAATTCAGTTGTTCGGAATAACCGAATATGTGAACTATCCGTAAATTCCGGAGAGTTGAGCCTGTAAGACTTACTTACGAATTGATGCTTTTATTTCTTGCTCTGTTTGTTCAAAACGCTCTTTCTCAAGTTCAACCCCAAGAACTCGACGATTTAACTTTAATGCGGACTTTTGTGTTGCACCTGATCCCATAAAGAAATCAGCAACCAGATCACCTTCGCGACTGCTTGAGCGAATAATGTGTTCCATCATTTCAGCTGGTTTTTCACAAGGATGTTTACCTGCGTAATATTGCACAGGTGGATACGTCCACACATCGGTGTAAGGAACATCAACGGTGACAGAAAAAGGACGGCGCAATAATTGATATTGTTCAGCAAGCTCCTGGTACTCTCGACTAAGAGAAGCCTGCACCTTTATCAAATCAGTATGATCACGATTTAAAGGATTACTACTAAACTTTTCACTTGCTACGCGATGAAACAGCTCCTGCAGTTTTTTGTAGTCAGACTCACTCGGTAGTTGCCATTGGCTGTAACTAAACCAGTGTGAAGCCATTTGTTTACCTGTGGCCTGTTTTATTTCTTTTGCTGTTATTCCTAACGATTCACGTGCAGATTTAAAATACTCAATTAAAGGCTTAAATACATTTTCTTTAAGCGCTTTGCATTGCTGAAGATAAGCACTACTTTTACCCTTGTATGGGCTTTGATAATGTTCAGCAAATAAAATTCTTTCCGTGCTTGGAAAGAAACTGCGTAAATCAGCTTTACATGTCCTGCGCCAAGGCCCTGATGGTTTAGCCCATACAATGTGACTTAGAATATTAAATCTTTCACGAACGAGTAATTCTGTATCTGACGCTAGTTTCGAACCGCAAAAGATATAAAGGCTACCGTTAGGCTTTAATACTCGCCAAAATTCCGCAAGCATTTCATCAAGCCAAGATAAATATGATGTTACGTTTTCCCACTGATTATCCCAACTACAAGACTTCACCTGAAAGTAAGGCGGGTCAGTTGCGATTAAGTCAATACAATTATCGGGAAGTGTTTTTATATAGCTGAGTGAGTCATCATTGACTAAATTTACACTGTTTAAATTCACAGTATTTTTCATAGATCAGGAGAACCTTTTTTGATAAGCTCACTATGCTTTGTGCACATAAGCAGTGGGCTTTAGTTTGTCCGTGATCTACCAGAACGGGTGAATGACTGTAAAGGTGCTACCAACACTTTTACAGTCGCCCATTTTCACAGTATTAGATATTTTGAAATGTGTTTTCTTTGATGTTTTCTTTGATTAGCCCCGCCATCGCCAACTGAGTTAATATCAATTGACAACGTGGCTCAGTTAAATAAGTAAACTGTGCAACTTCGCCAACAGTTACCTCTTTCGTATGCGGAACAACTTCAAAAACAAGTCTTGCCTCTTCTGTCATATCACTATGTTTTAACATGATATTTTAATACCTTTGGTCAGTTATTGGTCGCGAACACACATGTAACTCTGAACAAAGTAAACAGCAAGTCTTATCTGTTTTAGATACAAAAAAACCCAGCGCTTAGGCTGGGTTAGTTGGTCACTGTATAAAAACGGCAACTTATACTTAAATAGTGGATCATTGGCTCAAAGAAGTCAACACGTTCTTGCTATTATTTTTACTTTTCCACTCTTTTTCTCGTTTTTTAAATGCATCTTTTAAATGTGGGTAAATTAAATATTCGGCTGAATTAATTATGTCCTCAATTTCTCTTCGGCATGTAGACATCGAGGGTTTTCTATATTCTACCGTTCTATTGCGCCTAATCATTTGTCGCGGTTTTGCTATATTGTGGTAATAACGAGCAATAGCGCGATCTGAACTACCGAAGGCATAACGCAGTAACAAGAGCGTAAACGCTATTCTGTCTATGTGATAAATTTTATCGACCACTTTAGCAATCAACATTCCGTCATCGTCATTACACATTTCTCGCTCAGGATAATCACGCCTTTCTACTGTCGCCATAAATTCAGCAATAATACTGCTTTGCCTTTTTTCTATCCTCCCTGAATATACCCATGCTCCAAATTTTGATAACCAAGGCTGGATCCATGCAACCTGATCATCATCAAGTTTTAACCCATCTGATATGCTCTTTATACTCGACATGCTCGTAGCTCCATTACTTCTTGCTTAGTCTGTTCTAATAACTCAATCTCGCTACCATGAATTTCTTGCCATGATTTAGGTGATGCATGAAAGCCGGTTTCATAACACGCCCTATGATGTGGCGGACACAGTGGTAAAACATCTGTATGACTTGCTCGTTGTGCCATTCCCTGCCCTGTTCTAACATGATGTATTTCCGCTCTACTTGCCCCAAGCCCCATATTGCGACAACAAATACAACCCAGTTCTGCTACATCTGATAGCCACTGTCTTTCTTCTTTGGTCTTTGATTTGATCATTGGTCTTGCCTCTACGTGAAACTTAATAATTGAGATACTGCATTTTCTACAGCTTTTTGAGTGGGGAACTGTTTACGAAGGATAAAATTCCAAAGGACATCGAGTGTGGCTTTGTAGAGTTCGCTAAATGCTAAGTCGCCCATATTTGCAAAGCTGATTGATTTAGCGACACGGCGTAAACTACCGTCAGGCATTTCAAACGTATCGTAATAACCGGCTTGCTCTACAACCCAATAGCGAAAAGCATCAAATGATTTTGTTGCTGAGATATTTTGTGCACGTTTTTGTGCGACTTCTTCTAGATAGATATCGGATGCTGATAAGAGCGCGTCAGCATTATCCGTGTAATATGAAAGGAATGTGATGTAACCACGCACAAGCTCTTTTTCTTCAGGTGAAATGGTACCGCCAACTGGTTCCCAATATTCATAGCCTAAGTTGAGTAATGCGAAGTATTTACGGTGAAATCTAGGGTTACGAGCTTTCTTAAAATTCGCTGAAAGCACATCACCACACTTGATTTTTGAATGCAGAAAATCTCTCGTAACAGGGTTAGCCGGTACAAGAGTATCGTTAGACATTTTGATAAAGCTATGCTGTGCCATACTTGACTCTCAGTTGACACAGCAAATATTTAGGATTGGGTGTTCAGACCAATACTGTAATAATACAATAGGTTGAGTTAGATAACCAGTTTCAACTCTTTGTATCCACTAGTGACCCAACATTCGGAATCACCTGACATACAACATTGCTGAACAGGTAATATATCACCACAACGCTTACATTTACGTTTAGATAATTTCTCTACTTGCTTTTTATACTCAGCATCATCTTTCCGAATAAGCATCTGTAGGTATTCAATAATGCCATACGGTTCTCGACCAGGCATGCGCAATACACAATTACGCTTTATCATTTCCAATTCTTGATTATCTACAAGTAATTCAATTTTAGTTACACCTAATTCTTTCTGCCGTTTACGTTGTTCCGCTTTACGTTCTGCTACTGTTTTTGCCATTGATCTTACCTCAATAATTCATCCATAAACATTCAGTACGAATTTTGGTACCACGACCGGCAGAAATACGAGCCTCTTTGGTTACTTTTCTCCAGCCTGATAATTCATCATCATATAAATTCGAGTGATAGCCACTGATAATTACTTTTCCAGAAACAGACTTAATAATTTGCAGTAACTCATGATGTTGCCCATTAGTCATTTCAAAGTTGTAATAACGATTACCACTCACTCGTGTTTCAGGCATATATGGAGGATCTAAATAAAATAGAGTATCAGTGGCGTCATGTTTTTTAATCAGATCTAATGCCGGCTTATTTTCAATAATGACTCCCTGCAAACGCTGACAAACTGCAGATAAGTTTTCAGGATATTTAGCCCACAAATGTGAGTAGATTGAATATTCACGTTTACTATCAGACTGAAATCCCGAGTTACCGTTTAAACCAGAAGCAGAACCAAACCCCATGCAAGCGCGAACAACCATGCGTCTAGCTCTCTCTAATGGATTATCAATAAACTCTTTAGCTAACATAAACTCGTCACGGGAATAAGCAGTAAGTAAGCAAGCCTCTTGTAACTTAATGTTTAATTCAGGATCTCTTAATACCTTGAATAGATTTACAACTTCACTATCTAGATCATTATATATTTCTGCATAGCTACGTTCTTTCTGCATTAAGACGCTAGCAACTCCACCAAAGGGCTCTACATAGCAACGATGCTCTGGAAAATAACTTAATATCCATTTTGCTAAACGAAATTTACCTCCGTGATAACGGATCACGGGGTGTTTAATTTGATGCTTACTCATGCTTTCATTACCTCACGCCAATAATTCAGCCTATCTCTAAAAAACTCCCGATGTACCTCAGGCGACTTTTCAATTTCCACCAGCACTCGCGTTCTATGTATTTTTTGATTGTTAAGCTGTCTAATTAATCGACTAGCTAATAAATCAAGCTGTTCTAATTCGCGATATTCTTCTGGCCACAAAGCTCGGTTGTAAGGTAAATCATCAGGCAAATAAGAACGCCTAGACATAATTACCTCGTCGTTTTTTGTGGTTTAACCTTAGGTTGATAAGGTGCTTTTGTTCTCGCTCTTGTTGACGCATGGAGACGGTCAATATGACACTGTGTATGGTCTAACCCATCATCAGGTAATATAGGGTGATTATCACGAACAAGAAATTCGTGTGTAAGAGAGTCTTTAATTAACATGGTCTTGCCTCTAATATTTAACTTAATGGCTTGGTCGAGCCTTAATAACTTATTTAAAATGCTCCAGTAGCTTGCTGGCCTTTTCGCGCATAGCTTTTTCTATTGTCATTTCCTTTAAATGACAACCTTTCAGCTTCCACATTACTAATATTTTTAATATAAGAATTCACCAACTGAGCATAAGCGGTACCAGTATTTCCATCACGATTTAATCTGAGAAGAATTTCCATTAGCGATTTATCAGCATTATCGTTGTAAACAGCATCACGATATAAACCAATCCATACATCACAATCTTGCTCAATTTGCCCTGTATCACGGCTATCAGCGGGTGTTGGTCGTTTATCTGCCCTATCTTCCAATTTACGATTAAGTTGGGTTAATAACAGGACAACACAATCCATTTCTTTTGCTAGATTTTTTAACCCTGTAGTAATATCACCGTATGCGATATCACGACGTTCAGCCTGACCAGCCTTGATAAGGGTAAGGTAGTCAATCGCTATTAGGCCTATTTGCCCTTTAACTCGTTTAACCTTGCGACATTCAGCAATGATATGGTTAAGATCAATACCAGGAGTGCTATCGATATACATATTAGATTCTGCGATCTCTTTTGCTCTGGCTAATGCTCTGGCCATTTCCATATCATCATGTGTACCTGTATAAAAAATATCTGCAGATACATCGCCTTCTTGAGAGATCATTCGTTCAATGATCCCACGGTCTGTCATTTCAAGGCTGAAAAGCAATGTAGGTAACTCGTGATTTAATGCAAAGTGAGTTGCAACACGATTATAAAATGCGGTTTTACCCATTTTGGGTCTTGCACCAACAACAATTAATGATCCTCTTAATGCCTGCTTAGGAGCCATTAACTCATCCAGTGACTCTATACCCAAAGTAAAACCCACTGCATTTTTAGGATCACTAAAACGCCTATCAACATCATCAAGCCAATCACCAACAACATCTAGAGCAGGCCTTAAACCTTTGCTTTTTCCTGTTTTCGCATGTTCTACAATGCTTGATACAACCTGCTGAACATTTGATAGTTTATTGTTGATATCAAGACCATCATTCGCCATTAGCATTTCAACGCAGGTATTCAGGTTGTTGATAGCATAACGCTGTATCGCCTTGTCTCGTACAATCCGAGCGTAGTTCACAATGTTAGCAACTGAGGGTAATCTACAAAGTTCCGCTATGTAGGCAAATCCCCCAACTTTTTCTAAATCACCACTACGAGTTAAAGAATCACTAACTGTAATAACATCTGTTGGGTAGTCAGATTTTATTAACTTCACAATCTCTGTAAAAATTCGACTGTGAGGTCTTGAATAAAATGATCCTGATTTAACTAGTGATATCACATGTTGACGCTTATCTTCGTCAGTGCTGATCATCAAGCCACCTAGTACAGCCTGCTCTGCTTCAAGATTGTATGGAGGGGTGAAATAATCATTTGTCATTAGCACGTTCCTCCTTGACGGCGACATAGCAACGCTCAGTAATCAAATAATCTAAATTTTTACGTCGCCATGTCCCCCCTCGCCCATTATCTCGATCCTCCATCATCCATCGACAATTACTGGCAATATACGATAAATAATTCTCCCAGCGCTCTTGATTGAATTTAAATTTTATCCAGAAATTTCTTAGCTTCCGTTTACGCTCATCAGTCATCACTTTGATAGCTGGCATATCAGACAAAATATCGTGATATGAATTAATAATATTTTCATAATTCAATTTAATTTTTGATGACGATTTGTTGTCGTCAGGTTCACCTGACGTACCATTAGTAATCTCTGTAGTAGTCTCTGTAGTAATCTCTGTATTTGTCTCACGTTTAGCAGTGGGGGCTATCACTTCTGTATGTGGGGGCTGTTCCGTTTCAACGTACCCCCTATCACGTTTAGAAGTAATACCTGTCACAAAAACAGGCTCTTCTTTTGTTTGATTATTAATCAATGGAATGGAATTTGTTATTTTATGAATACATTCAACAACAGGCTCAATAAATACCACATTGTTGCATGGCCCATTCACCGTATTAATGGTTCTAAACTCAAGTGTAATAATACCTTTTGCTTTCAGCCGTTTTATTGCTTCAGTAACTTCTCGTTTAGTGAAACCAAATTGATCCGCAAATGATTGATAACTACGTTGTAACTTGTCACTTTGAAATCGTTTACGCCACCCTTGTAGTTCACCTGTAAATTCGTCCCGAATTTCCGCTGGGCGGTACCAATAAATAATTTCTGAAAGTAATATGATCCCAATATTATCAGGCTTACCACTTGGCATTTTTATGTGATGCCACCAATTAGCGGGGATCACATTACCTGTTATATTCATGCGCCCTATTTGATTAACAGTTTCTGTCATCAGTAAGCTATTCACTTCACACCCCCAACGATTTAGCTATGTCATGACAAGCATTTTTATACTGATCAGCAGTTAGTTTTTTTGAGCGTAACTTTTGTTTCTGCTTCTCATACTGTTCCCAAACTAACAGCGCAATAACACGTCTACCCTCAAAAATATCCCTAACTTCTGATATATGAGCAGGTTTATCATTCAGCATAAACCCATTACGGTATGTGATTTTTTCAGTTGATCTAATCATTGGTCTTGCCTCTTGAATTAATGCACGCTGGTCGGGCGTGATATCTCATTTAATGCACGTACTACATTGTTTATTTGGTGTGACATGTCACGACCTTCTAATAAGATTTCAGTCATAGCATCAGCAAAACGCTGAATTGCCACGGTTGCTAAATAGTTTTTCGTATCTCCACGTACTCGAGCTAACCTCGAAGCCGGTAGTGCCATTTCTATCGCTGGCATTAACTCAGCAATCTTTCTTTGAGATGCACGGGAATCACCGCGTAACCAACGGAAAATTTGTTGCCGGTTGTTGTTGATTGCTTTCCAATCTGCTCTGCCAGTTTGATCCTCAATTACATGTAATCGACCATTTTCTTGATTGATCACTAATCGTAAGTAAGCTCGGCTAATCTCAATGGCAACATGTTCTTGCCCTTGCTCTACGGCCCAGTCCTCAACTTCGGCTCTGATAGTATTAATATCAAAATTCATTTTTGCGTCTCCTGTCGCTAGTAAAATTGATTATTAAGAATCAGTTTTTTAAATTATTACTTGATATATTTGCATTGAAAAATAATAAACCTACCAATATTGATTACCCAAATCCCATAAATGAGGTAGGTCAGGACGGATATCTTTAGCTCTAATTTGCCCATTTGTTGCTTTAACTATCAATGGAATATATTCGGGGGATACTTTAGCCTTATTGTGTAACCACTTAAAAACAGCTTGCTGTGTTAACCCACATGCTTCGCCTAATTTTTTTTGTGTACCAACAATATCAATGGCATTTTTAATCGCTTCGTTCATAAAAACTCCAGTTGTTTTATTTTTAAATAATAAAACTATAGTTGTTTTTTATCAACAACCATATTCGTTTGAATTACAACAACCAAGGTTGTATTGTTATGGATATGAAAATGACTCTTGCAGAACGACTTAAACAAGCTAGAAAATCAGCCGGTTTTTCTCAAAAAAAACTGGGAGATGCTATTGGGGTTTCTCAATCAGCAATACAAAAAATAGAATCTGGGAGTGCCCAAGCATCAACAAAATTAATTGAAATAGCTAAAGTTTTATCTGTCTCACCAGAGTGGCTTTCATCTGGTGTAGGAGATAGTGCTTTAACTCAAAATGAAAAAAACATGTGTAGTAAATCTAATTTAATTTCATTAAAGCAGACTCCTAGTACCTATAAGGTTGAAATACTCGACCTCGAAGCTAGCGCAGGGCCAGGAGTTATGATCTTAGATGACTTTATAGAAACAATTACAGCTATTGAATATTCATCAGATGAAGCTAAACGTTTGTTTGGTGGACGACCATCCACAGCAATAAAGATTATTACAGTAAAAGGTGATTCAATGGCTGACACCTTTGAACCAAGGGATCAAATATTTGTAGATATCACTATCAATCATTTTGATGGCGATGGTATATATGTTTTTATTTTAGATAATCAGCTGTATATCAAACGTCTTCAAATGCAATATAAGCGCTTAGCGGTAATATCAGACAACCCAAAATATGAAACATGGCATCTTGATGAATCCAGCATTCAAGGGGTTTTTATTCAAGCAAAAGTTCTCGTAAGCCAATCTATAAAATATAAATTCCTTGGGTAATGTGATGGATGATATTTTTATACAAGCCCCAGCCTACCCTTGTAATTTATCTGAATTAAAACAAATAGAAGAATATCTCAATAAAATTGATTTATTTTATGAAAAAATCATAAAGCTGGACTCTGAATTAACTCAGTTTTCAGAAAAATGTTATTATATAGACGGTAGCAATTTTAGAGATATTTTTTCTGTAAGGGATTATATTTTAAGAGCTTTTTTTCAAAACTCTGATAATCAAAACTTCTCTAATGAATTTTACTCTAAACGTTATGCAGAAATAATGTGGGAGGGTTTTATTTATAAGAGAAATTCCCCTTGTCAAATTTGTGGAGAAAATAGATCAATCGATAAATGCCATATAATTCCTGCGCGTTTAGGAGGGCTTCTTACTACAGATAACCTTCTTTTTCTTTGCCCAACCCATCATAGGCTATTCGATAGATTCATGCTTTCTAAAGCTGAATGGGGGACTATTAATTGGAGTTCAAAGTCAATAGAATCAAAGAAATATGCTGAAGAAGTTACTTTAGAAAAACATAAAATGTTTTGGAATAAAGTTTACAATAATGATTTTTCTAAAATTGTAAGTGATGGTGTTCTTTATGAGTGTGACTTCAATTATATCAAGGAATTAGTTGTATATATTAGAGAGTTATTTTATAAGAATACCTTTTCTCATAAAAAATCAATTGAACAATTGATAGATCCTAACATATTAATAATTATTAAAAAAATTATAAAAGTCTTAATAAAAAATAATATTATTGTTTCAATAAAAACTGAAAAATCTACTCGGCTTGCATTCATTTATCCCTCAAAAGATATTCCAGATAGCTTAATTCATAAAATCACATCTGATTTATATTAAAAAATAACACTTTAGTTATTAATAAGTTATTCACTAGCGCCATTCAATTATTACTATATTCCTCAAAATTACAACTATAGTTGTTGACATGATTACAACTATAGTTTTAAATAGCCGTATTCAAAACAACACAGCAAGTGTTTAGGTAAGTGTTCAGATTCAGTTTTGCTGTTATGTCGGAGGAGAACCATAGCTCTCATCGCGACCTGTCATTATTACCACGGCATAACGGCAAGTTTTTTAGCAATACTAGGGAATTAAATTAGTTACCGACCAAAGCGACAAGGCAAGACCAGATCTGACACCTAGGAAAGACTAGGATGCATGGCAAGACCTGACAGCCCGGAAAGACGAGCAACTTAATCTAAATGGGGGTTATATGATATTTGAAGAGTTACCAGAAAGTGTACAACTTATTGCAACGACTGCGTTGGCTGATATTTTAAAAAATAGTCAACCAACAAAAGAGTCTGCGATTGAATTTGCTAACTCAGTTAAGTCTGCTTTTATTGAATTGTATAACAAAAATGATATTAGCATTCAAGTTGGCGGTATTACCGAAAATTCAACGGAAAATATCGAAGATGTTCTGGCAAGCTTTCCATCTGATGAATTAAGTATATTTCATATTGTAAAAATTGTTAATGAAGTCAATCTAAAAATACGCAATGAATTAGCTCCATATAACAATGATAAAAACGATATAAATGCTACAGCAAGAACCATATTAAAAACAGCTCTTGCATCATTAGATAGCTAGCGTTTTCTAGCAAAGAAACTTGTACTTTTAGGTAGGTTAGCTTCTACTGCTTTTTGACACTCAGGAATTAATTCCAGCATTCTTTTAGTGAATTCATCTGGAGTTGATATCTCAGGATCTTTGCTGGTTAAAGATAGAGCCATATCATAAACAAATTGTTCAGCAGAAATACCAAGAAATATTTTTTTATCACTCATAATTCAGTTCCTTAAATACGTTGCGGTGACTGAATTATACACAGAATCCTTGCGTTGCGGAATGCAGGAACCTCAACCGCCTGATGAGGATAAATAATCAGGCAACAAATTTTAGACGTAAAAAAACCCACCGAAGTGGGTTCCTTTACCTCGGGTCGCCGACCAAAGCTAACCGAGAGTTCTACTAGCGCGACCAAACGCTAGAAGAGGCAAGACCAATGATAAATCACTGATCGCAGTTATTTTAAAGGAGTTGCTATGAAAGCACAACCTGAAAGCCTAACCGTTACACTCTATATTCACGCTCAAAAACAGTTCGATGGTTCTTACCAATATAACGCCTACGCATTTAAAGCCGATCCTAATGATGGACTAGGTTTCGTTATTGCAGAACACACTGTTGATGTTCCTTTTAAAGAGCCAACTCAAACTGATCTCGTTCACGCTGAAATTGATTTTCTACGTAATGAGCAAGAAAAAATTCTTGCTGATGCCCAAGTGAAATCAAGCTTGTTAGAAGATCAAATCCAAATGCTTCTCTGCTTGGAAGGCAAACCCATTTCAAAAACTGACGAAGAAATCCCTTATTAAGAGGCAAGACCAATGAAAACTTTTATCTGTGTATTTGAGCCTACGACCGAGGCTCGTACAAACAACGGTGCTGTACCGTTAGCAATAGCGTTAAATACCGCTAATGCAAAACTGGCAACAGCGACTGCAGTAGTAAAATTGTCTGAAGCATATCCAGAAGCTATGGATAACTTTAATACTGATGAGCCATTAATTAGCGAACATATTGACGGTTCTGCATGCCCTACTTTAGATGCTTTCGATGAAAAATTTGCTGTTGAAAATGAGTATGACGGTACTCAATGGAAACCTATCGAATATAGAGAATTTAAAAAGCTAGCCACAAAACCTCGTATTGCCAGCCTGCTGTTATTTGGGAAGACTCAAATAACAAACAAAGAGTTCTCTTTTACATTGAAATATCTTGCTGGTACAGAAGATCCCAAAATTCGTAATATCGCCACAGGCCTTGCTGAAATAACAAAGTTATCTTTGATGGATGCTGAACAAACGATGGAAATAGCACAGGCTATCTATGAGTTTGCTAATGAAGATGTCACCGTTGAAGAAGCTAAGTCATTAGGTGAAAGTTGGCTAACAGAAGAACCAGAACAACAACAAGAAGAAATATCTTCTATCAAGCGTAACTATTCAACCATAGATACTGAAATCGCCTTAGCACTCTTAGATGATTTTGATCCTAATAATGTTCTTCCCTCTCAAGTAAAGAAAGCCAAAGAACTGATAGATGATGACAATAAAGCATGGAAACGCTGGTCAATGGATTTACGCACAACAGCTGGCATCTTGGATATACCTCGTGAAAAGATTTTTTCATTAATAGCTGAAAGCAAAAAACAGCCTGAGTTATTAGATAACCCTAATGCACGGAAAGAACTTATTGATCTGCATTTGGGCATTAGCAAATCTAACAACACTAAAAAAGAAGAAATTACTACTAAGTTAATTCAAACAGATAATGCCTCTTTAGTATCCAAAGAAAATACAGTTGAGAAAGAAACCAAGCCTAAGCGTTCACGTAAAAAGCAAGAAGTAGCACCTAAGACAGAAACAGCTCAAGTGATTGAGCAAACTGAAGAACCTAAAGAACCTGAAACACTATCAGTACAACACGATAATTTTGAGCAACGAGCTAGTGTGCTTGAGGAAGTTCTTAACGCTGGTGATTCCAACAATCTACATATCTGGAAACGTGTGCAACGTACAGACCCTCGTTTTACTAAACCGTTAGAAGGTGTTGGGTTTGCAGGAACTAGCATAAACAGTAATTACATGATTATGCGTGCTACTGAAATATTTGGCCCTATCGGTGAAGGATGGAGCTACGAAGTTATCGAAGAAAAGCTTGTACCAGGAAACCCGTTAACTGAACGAGTGTTTGACGAAAACAACAAACAAATTGGTGTTCGTTTTCTGCGTGATGGTGATGGTTCTCTAAAGTATGAAGAAAATCACTCTATCAAAATTAAATTCTGGTACATAACCGAAAAAGGTAAGAAAGCTGAATTTGAAAGTTATGGGGCTACCCCTTACAGATATATGACAACTAGGGGAATGAAGTCAGATCCTGAAGCTATTAAAAAATCACTAACTGATGCCATCAAAAAAGCCCTATCAATGCTTGGCTTTAGCTCTGATGTCTTTATGGGTATGCATGATAACGCTGAATACTTAGCGAGTAATAAGCTTGAGTTTGAAATCAAAAACGCGAGTGAAAAAGCGGAAGATATCACACGTATTCGCAAAGAATTAGACGAGAAATTTACTAAACATACGGAAGTTATGCGTAGTGCTGTTACTGAGAATGAATTGCGAGGCATTGCATCCACATTAACGCGCGAAATTTCTGCACATATCAAATCAGCTCAAGAGCGTCGTAACGAAGAATACGAGAAATATTTATCCGGCCGTTTACGTCGATTAAACCAAATCGAAAAAGAGTGCTTAGACCAACTGAAACAGAAAGAAGAGGCAATCTAATGACCAAAACTACCGCTATCGCACTGGCGACCAATTATGAAAAATTACAGCAACTCGTTGAAACAGGTGAATTCTCTCCTGAAGATATCGCAGATACATTGGAAGGTATCGAGGGCGAGCTAGGTGATAAATTGGATGCAATTATGCATCACGTTCGCAATATCGAAGGTCAAGCTAAAACACTGGATGAAGAATCTAAACGTTTATCTGATCGTAAAAAATCATTCGAAAACCAAGCTAAAAACCTAAAGAAATATGCTCTTAACTGCTTATTGGCTTCAGGATTAGATAAATTAAAAACAACAAAAAACACATTCACTGCTAGAGCTGGTGTTGTTCGAGTCATTATCGACAATGAGGCTTTATTACCGGATGAGTTGGTTGATGTTCAAACCATCACCGCGCCTGATAAAAAAGGCATCAAAGAAGCGATTGAAAACGGAATTGAAATACCTGGTGCTCACTTAGAAGTCGGTGACCGATCATTAATGGTTCGTTAATTCATAATAGCGCCCTTTAGTGGGCGCATTATCAGGAGATAAACGTTATGGCCATGAAGTTAGAAGTTGTCATCACTCATGATGAAACAACAAATAAATGCAGTATCGAATGGTCTACAGCATCAACAGAAAATGTCACTGAGCAAGAACAACAGGCACTTTCATCAATGCAAAAAGCATTATTACTGCAACTGGGGCATCCCACAAATATCGCTATTATCCATTAGTGTGACATGTCACAGAGGTTTAGAATGAAAAATAATTTAGAGGATTTGCACAACCACTTATTTGCACAATTAGAACGATTATCAGATGAAGATATAAAAGGTAATGAATTAGCAGAAGAAATTAAACGCGCTAACGCACTTTCATCTGTTGCATCTCAAATTATAAACAATGGTAATTTAGCTCTAAAAGTTGGTAAATTAAAATACAACGATCAAATACAAAAAACTCCTAAATATTTAGAGGTGAAAAGTGTCTAAATTTTCTTATAACGATGATATGAAAGTTTGGATGAGAAATAATTATTTATTATTACCAAACGATTTGATTGAAGAATTTAAAAAGGAATTTGGTGAACTAAGAACATTTAAGTCACTTCACAGTTTTCGTAAAAGATTAGGATTAAATACAGGAAGAACAGGGAAATTTATTAAAGGCCATGTACCTGTTAATAAAGGCACTAAAGGATTGACTAGCGCTAACAAAACATCGTTTAAGAAAAACAATCGCCCTTTAAATTATCAACCAATAGGAGCTGAATCAACAACTAAAGATGGATATATAAAAGTAAAAACTGATGAACCCAACATTTGGAAATTAAAACATCGTTTAGTATGGGAAAGATATAACGGGAAAATACCTGCTGGATATATAATTAAATTTATCGATGATAATAAACTTAATTGTCATATTGATAATTTAATGATGATCTCAATGCGAGAAAATGCCGTTATTAATAGACATTATTCAGGAGCACCTGCGGAATATAAACATACCATATTACAGTTAGCAAAAATAAAATTAGCTATTTCAGATAGAACAAAGAGGCAAGACCAATGCTAAGACATTCTCAACAAAAAGACCAGGCAGTAAAAATCACATTACCTGATGGATCATACGGTTTTGTTTCGACTGATAGACGTTGCCATGTTTCATACGACTTTCCAGCACACGTCAAAATTGAACTTCAGCAAACCATCGCTGAACAACAAAGGAGTGAACAGTAATGTTTGGTTTATTCCTTTTGATATGTAGTTCAGTGAATTGTCAGTTCTAGCCCTACGGTTATATTTATCCCAATGAACAAAATTGTTTAATTGATAAGGAATTACTCGCGACCAAAGGGAAAATTGCAGAGTGCTATCCAGTAGAAGGAATTATTCGAGTAAAAAGTTGATTAAGCATAATCAGTTTTTACTTTTCGTTGTTATTAGCATGGTGGTTTATTCAAGACCAATGGATAACCACCATGAAATTATTAACACCTTGGAAACCAGGGAACCAATTATTAACAAGTTTTGATATTAAATTAGGTCGGTTAGCGTTCAGTGTAAGAAATAGACCATGCACTAACGCTGAAATCAAACACTCCTGTGATACAGCAGACCGACTTATTTTATTGATGATGAGGCAAGACCAAAATGAGCGGAAAACTGATGAAAGCTAGTGCGTGGGCTAAACGAGAATTTGAAGTAGGTTCTATTCCAGATAATAGAACTATAAAAAAATGGGTAGAAACAGGTTTATTAAAAGGCAAAATCGTTGATTGTTCTGTTTGGATATATTCATCCGAACGTTGGGGTATTGAGTCCGTTATTTCTTCATGTGTCGATGAGTTAATAAGGGCGTCGTGATATGGCCAGTAGACCTAGAAGAAAAGAATTTAGGCATCTACCAGACTTTCTTTATTTTGATAATTCAGTCAAACAATATCGTCTTACATTAACTAATGGTTTAAGAAAATGCATTGGTGCAGACAAAGCAAAAGCTATCGCAATAGCCAGAGAATACAACAATATTATGCGACCAGAAAAATGTGTTTCTGTTAACTCATTAATTATTGACTCGGGAGGGCAATATGGTGAAGCCCTTCCCTTCTCTGAGCATTTAGATAAATTGTTTTCTCGGATCATCAATGATGAACAACCATCTAAAAGCACGTTGAATGACTGGACTAACGACCTAGAAAGAGTGAAATCCTTTTTTAAGGATATTCCATCAAATGAAATATCTTTGGAACACGTTAATGGATTTATTAATAAATATCATGCTGAAGCTTCTGCCAATGTACAAAATCGAAAAGTAGGTTTTTTAAAGAAGATTTTCAGTTATGCAATAGATGAATCTCTTATGTTCGATAACCCAGCAGAACGTAAGAAAATGAAAAGAGTCGATGGTAAAAAACGTAGAAGATTATCTTATGAGGACTTTCTTAAAATCCGAGCATCCGCAGAGCCTTGGTTAAGAACAGCAATGGATCTCGCATTACAGACAACGCAAGCAAGGCTCGAAGTATCACGAATAAAATATAATATCAAAGCACCTAAAGAAGGAATATGTGGATGTGTTTGGTATGAGGAGCCTAAAAATGGAATATATGGAATAATCTATATCCATAGGCAGAAAGTACAATACAAAGAAGCTTCTCACGTTGCTATTCCCATAGGAAAGGCATTAAAAGAAATCATTGATAATAGTCGTGACAATGTGGCAAGCCCTTATATTGTGCATAGGCTACCTACTCGTATCCCAAATAAAGTGAGTAAAGAGGTTAATCATCCAACACAAGTTGCACCTGATTATCTTAGTCGTGCATTTTCAGCGTTACGTGATCGAGTGGGCGTTGCCAGTCATTTGCCTTTAGATGAAAGACCTACTTTTCATGAAATAAGAGCATTGGCGGCCTTTATGTTTAAACAACGTGGTTTTGATCCACAAGCTCGAATGGCTCATAGTGATGC
>NZ_JAABLX010000049.1:0-5638 GCF_009915245.1 Proteus sp. G2669
TACATTAAAAAATAAACAAACTGTTTTTTATTTTCATTGTCAGCCTAATGGTTCACCTGATGCCTTAGTTGATGGTAACGGTGATATTCAATGGCAAGCTCGCTTCACCTCTTGGGGTAAAACAGAAATTGAATTAGGAGAGTTTCATTATTATCCCCAAAATCGTGATCAAAACTTACGTTTTCAGGGGCAATATCTCGATAGAGACAAATTTGTCGGGAACAAATTTGAACAGCATTTACGCTGGCCCGTAGGGCGAGTATCAGGATGATACGAGTATTCAGGTTTACACTATAATACCTTTCGCTATTATGATCCTGATATTGGTCGATTTACCCAGCATGACCCGATAGGGTTAGCTGGTGGGTTAAATCTGTATCAATATGCCCCCAATGGATTAGTGTGGGTTGATCCTTGGGGATTATTAAAAGAAGGTGAAGTTGCTGGATATGGTTCTAAACTTCATGCCCGAGATGGACTAGAGGCTCATGAGATAATTAGAAATAAATATTTCCAAATCTCAGGTATTGGTACAGGAAGAAGAGTTAAAGGAAATCCATCAATAGCATTAACACCTGAACATCATGATTGGGTTCATGCGGCTGAAAATACATTACGTAAAGCTATGAAATTAGGTGTAAATGATATGCTTAGTTCAGCTAGATTAGAAATAAAACTAATGTCTAAAGCTATACAACTATCACTTGTTGATACCAATATAATTTCACAACAACAATTGAGAACAGCAAAAAGATATGCAAAATCTAAAGGTTGTTATTAAATAAGGTATATCTAATGGGATTTAATAAAATTACTATAGACAGTGTAGATCATAAAATAGGCTATATTGGTGGTGGAGCATACCTAGAAAATATAGCAGATTGGCCTATGGATAATAATAAACGACCAATGTTTCCTTTTATTAGCTTGGAAAAAAAATTTTTTCCAACAAATACTTTTCCAGATCATATGATGATAACTGTATTTTTACCTTTACCTAAAAAAAATATATTTTCCATAAATTACTTTAGAGATATTTCTTTAAATCTAAATATTGATAATATTGATATAAAAAAATTAAGTGCTAAAGTATTAATTCATCGGAAGGGAACTAATGAATTGATTATCCCTAATGAATTTGCTTTACCTAAAGGATTTATTAATTTGAAAAGCTTATCAAGCGATGAACTCAAAGAAGAAATAGAAGATGAAATAAATGGTATTGAAATTTCCAAACAATTTGGAAGACCAGCTTGGTTACAAGATCAAATAAATATAAATTCCAGATATCACTTTATAACACAAATAAATGAAACGGATCTAAAAAATTTCAATAAAGCATATGAAAATATATTTAACGATGGTATGGGATATATTTTCTTAGATTATAAAATAAAGAACACAAATAAGACATCTAATGCTGGTTTTTTCTTCATACAATACTTATAAGCTTTAATAATCAGCTGGTTATTTTTATAACTAGCTGATTTAAATCGGGAACATGATATTTATTTATAAAAAATAAAATAGATGATATCTCTTATCTAAACAGCTTAAATATATCTATATTTCACATTAAAATTTACAAAAAATAAATATTAGCATTATTCCTATTATACAAAATACTGTTTGAAACACCGTACTTCATCATTCTCTCTGCAACTACCACAAGCACAACAACGTTTACCTTTAAAAGCACACACTTGTGGTACGACTACCTTTTTATGGGAAGGCTTGCGATTATTAAGCGAATATCGACACGGCATTGACATGCTCTATATCTATGAAGATGTGGGCAGTTACTCTCCCTTAGCGCGCGTTGATACATTAAAAAATAAACAAACTGTTTTTTATTTTCATTGTCAGCCTAATGGTTCACCTGATGCGTTAGTTGATGGTAACGGTGATATTCAATGGCAAGCTCGCTTCACCTCTTGGGGTAAAACAGAAATTGAATTAGGAGAGTTTCATTATTATCCCCAAAATCGTGATCAAAACTTACGTTTTCAGGGGCAATATCTCGATAGAGACAAATTTGTCGGGAACAAATTTGAACAGCATTTACGCTGGCCCGTAGGGCGAGTATCAGGATGATACGAGTATTCAGGTTTACACTATAATACCTTTCGCTATTATGATCCTGATATTGGTCGATTTACCCAGCATGACCCGATAGGGTTAGCTGGTGGGTTAAATCTGTACCAGTATGCACCAAATCCGTTGACGTGGGTTGACCCATGGGGTTGGTCTAATAAACCATTAAACTCACCTGATATTATTAACTGGACAAATAAAGGTGGAACCGTTTACCTGGAAATTAATTCTAAAGTATGGGTTTATGTCGATTGGGAGGGAAATAAAGTTCGCTATCCAAATGGATATCCGGATTTTTCGCCTTATGTTGTCCAGAGTGTCGACGTTACAGATTTGAAAGGAAATCATAGTAAATCTCCTAGTGGTGATTTTGGAAAGGCTGATAAATTGGTAAGTAGTCCGGCGAACTATGATGTTAATACATGGCATCATCATGAAAATACAGTCACTATGCAAGAAGTACCAAAGAAAATTAATAGTAGGTTCACGCATCGAGGTGGTGCATCTATAATTAAGAAAGGTTGCTAACAATAGGTGGTATTATGGCTATAGTTTATTTTGATGGTTTGAGTGATAAGGAACTTGCTGTTATTGAAGGTAAATATGGTCTTAAGCTTCCTGTGGATTATAGGTTGTTTTTATCTAATTATAATGGATATAGAGTAACATCTCCTAATTACTGTGATTTGCCTTTTAAAAATGTTGATGATGGGTTTATCTCTTTTGATTCACTCTTTAGTGTGGGTTCTGAAAATGAAAACTTTTGCTTGGAATATATAAATGATGAGTATTTATCTGAGCTGGAGTCCATAGAGTATTCATTTTTAATTGGTTCGGACCCAGGGGATAACTTCTATTTTTTGGTGACTGAAGGTGCAAGTAGTGGTGTGTATTATTGGGATCGTGCTGAGATTCATTCTGATAGTGTAGATGGAAGAATTAATGTTTATAAGATATGTGAAAAATTTGAAGTTTTTTTCGAAATGATTTTGTCATCATATAAATAAAAGATAGGATATTATTAAAAGATATCCTATCTCATTTACAATGATTATCACTCCCCGATCAGCGCTTTAACCTTAAACTTAAATGCGGCGATCTGGGTTTGTTGCTGCTGATTTTGCTGCTTAATCGTCCGGATATCCTCGCTGTCCGGGATTAGTACCAAACAGCCGTTTAAAATTTTCACTGCAGACGTGAAACCCGTCTCAAAGCCTGCATCTTTTAATCAATATCCTGTTAAGTGGATTGCCGGCAGTGGGCTGGTTTTGCTGCCACTCAGAGCATAGCCCATGGTGTAATAACACTCTGTTTTTTTGGAGAGAGGTATTTATCACTCGGTTTTACTTAGAATTCGTCTTAACCGTGGTAACTATCCTTTACCTTTAATTGTTTGGTTAATGGTGTTGGTGTGCTTGATTACCTGTGGTCTAGCGACCAAATGGTGCAAGAAACGCCAGTTTATGCTGATGGCACACCGGCTTATGATGCTCAAATTCAGTGGCTCTATCAACCCGGCGAAATTACTCCAACAGCTCGTTATCAACGTGGAAAACTGCATTATGTCGTCACTGACCATCAAGGTACACCACGCGAAATCTTTAGCGAAAAAGGCATTGTCAGCTGGGCAGGACGTTTAAATACCTGGGGACAAATGGCCTTTTGGCAATCTCATGATGATTATGTCGATAATGACCCTGAATATACCGAATGCCATTTTCGTTTTGCGGGTCAATATGAAGATAAAGAAAGTGGCTTGTATTACAATCGCTTTCGCTACTATGATAAGGACACAGGGCAATATATTTCACCAGACCCTATCGGATTATTAGGTGGCTTTAATCCGTATGGGTATGTGCATTGTCCAACGGGGTGGGTTGATCCGTTTGGGTTAAGCTGTAAACCGACACCAAAACAACAAAAACAAATTAATGAACTCAAAAGTGGAAAAGATATTTATGTAAAAGACGCTAACGAGGCGAGAGAGTTACTGAATTTTATGCCCGAACTAAAACCACAGCATGATATTCTACCAATTCCATCTACATTTCCGAAAGAAAGTGGTTTGAGTTCTTTATGGAAACAAAAAAGAGGCACATACAGAGGAGATACATATAATACACACAATCCATTTTCTGATATTGTTCATAATATGCCAGGGAATAAAATTCATGATACACATGCACACTATAATATATTATTTCATGATGGTACTAAGGCTGCGATTTTAATTAAAAACTAGGAAATTTTATGAGCATCAATAAATATTTAAATTTATCAACACCATATACTTACATTGAGATAAATTCAAAAAAAGCAACTCTATTCATTGAATATGGTATTGTTGGTAATAATGATTTTAACATATCATATTTTAAAGATTATTCTTCTATTGATGATATGTATTACTCTTATTCTAATTTCGTTGGAAACATTGAATACCAAAATAAAAAAATTGAATGGCCACCATTATTAGATATTTATTCTGGAGGTGACAAAGTACAACTTAAATCAATGATAAAACTTATTAATAACTCATTGGAAAATAAATTAATATTGCCAGATGACGGTATTGGTTATACGTTATTAACTGATAAAGATAATTTACAATATTGTCTAAATGGAGCTATATCCGCATTACAGTGCTGTAAATAATAAAGATCATATTTAAGCACCTTATCACCAAACTGATCTTATTTCTCCTAAAATAGGGAAATTTTTATTTCCCTAAGTAATACTTTTATTTGAAGCCTAAATTAATCAAATTGTTTTTTTATAATCTATTGACCTGTTCTAAATAAGGTTGATACTTTTCCAATCTAAAATTAGAGAATGCAATTAAAAAAATACTAAATGAATTCAACATGATTATTTACTTTCTTTAAAATTATCGGTTTTTAACCAAATAGGAAAAAATGAACTCACCTATGTAAACAAGCCCAATATCGATATGGCATACAAAGCTGTTCTACCGTTTTAATATGGCTTCGTAAACATGGTTGATTTTATTCTCTACTTTCGTTCCTACATTTTAGTAACCCAATACAGCAACCAGTTTGAACGTCAAAGTGAAAAGTTTCAGTACGATAACAATCTCAATATCACAGAGCATCAGTTTATTCCATCTGATACACAAGGTGCCTTTTTACAACTGGCACAACAGCAACAAAAAGGCCGTGTCACTCGCCGTATCATCGCCAAAGGTTATCAAGATTATCACTACGACATTAATGGTCGATTAACGCAAAAAGTGGTTCATCAGCACGGTTTCCGGGCAAAAACATGGTATTACCAATGGAATACGCTTAATCAACTTATTGCCTGTTTTAATCCTGAAGGAGAATGCTGGCGCTACACTTACGATGCCTTTGGGCGACGACTCAGTAAAAGCAAGGTGGTCAATAATCGCCCTATTTCACCGCCCAATTCACCCTTTAAAAATAAACGTATTCAGCGTATTGATTACCTGTGCTCTGGCTATCAGATGGTGCAAGAAACCCCAATTTATGCCGATGGCACACCCGCTTATGACGCTCAAATTCAG
>NZ_JAABLX010000005.1:0-5645 GCF_009915245.1 Proteus sp. G2669
TGTAGTGGTTTAATAAATTTGGCCACCTGAATAGAGGTGATATGCTTACCTCAAACAATAAAGGTGCCTTAATGAAAAAACGAAATTTCAGTGCAGAATTTAAACATGAATCTGCTCAGTTAGTTGTTGATCAGAACTACACTGTTGCTGATGCAGCTAAAGCCATGAATATCGGTCTTTCCACTATGACCCGATGGGTAAAACAGTTGCGCGATGAACGGGCTGGCAAAACGCCGAAAGCCTCTCCCATCACGCCAGAGCAAATTGAAATACGTGAACTCAAAAAGAAACTTCAACGTATTGAAATGGAAAATGAAATATTAAAAAAGGCTACCGCGCTCTTGATGTCAGACTCCCTGAACAATTTACGTTAATCGGAAAGCTCAGGGCGCGTTATCCCGTAACCACTCTCTGCCATGTATTCGGGGTTCATCGCAGCAGTTATAAATACTGGAATGCCCGTCCTATTCAGCCTGATAGAAGACGCACCGTATTGCGCAGTCAAGTTCAGGAACTACACAACATCAGCCATGGCTCTGCTGGGGCAAGGAGTATTGCCATAATGGCAACGTTCAAGGGCTTCCCAATGGGGCGTTGGCTTGCCGGTAGGCTCATGAAATAGCTCGGCCTTGTAAGTTGTCAACAACCGAAACACCGCTACAAACGTGGCGGACAAGAACATATTGCTATATCGAATCATCTCGAACGTCAATTTGCAGTGACTGAGCCCAATCAAGTGTGGTGTGGCGATGTCACCTATATCTGGACAGGCCAACGCTGGGCGTATCTCGCCGTTGTTCTCGATTTGTTCGCCAGAAAACCGGTGGGCTGGGCAATGTCGTTCTCTCCGGACAGTCGATTGACCATCAAAGCGCTGAAAATGGCGTGGGAAACTCGGGATAAACCAGCAGGGATGATGTTCCACAGTGATCAGGGTAGCCACTATACAAGTAATCAGTTTCGGCAGTTACTATGGAGATATCGGATCAAACAAAGTATGAGTAGACGCGGAAACTGCTGGGATAATAGTCCAATGGAGCGCTTCTTTAGGAGCCTGAAGAACGAGTGGGTACCCATGACTGGCTACATAAGTTTTAGTGATGCTGTCCATGCAATAACGGACTATATTGTCGGGTATTACAGCGTACACAGACCTCACGAATATAACGGAGGATTATCACCAAACGAATCCGAAAAGAGATACTGGAAAAACTCTAAAATGATGGCCAGTTTTAGTTGACCACTACAGCTCTGAAATTGGAGGCTCGTCACTGGCTGGCAATATTCTAATAATGGCCATGAGATAAAAGTAACCACTTTGGTAACCACCAAAAGTAATCACAATGCAAATAAGCATTGCGATACCCACAGGACAATTTTGTCCTCTGAATAAATATCAATAAGTTACCGTGACGCAAATATGCGTTACCGAGTAAATCAATAGTTTATCTACTCTGAACATGAATAACCAAAGCTAAAATAACGGTCCTATTGCGGTCCATATAATGTGATTGAACGGCAAGATTACGGCAAGGTTAGACGGGGATGTTACGGGGAGGGTTAAGCCGATAACGGTAAGGTTACGGTAAGGTATTAACCATAAGGTTGATATAAGGTTTCAGGTGGTCAATTTGACCGTTAGTAATATAAACAATGTATTGTCACCCCTTACCATTGGTCACTGAAACGATGACTAATGAGCGTTAATCTGGTTTTGTGACAGAATTAAACGTTATCAATTAGTTATATTTTGATTCCGTCGATTTAACGGAATTAAGTATAATCAATAGCTTATATCTACATACGGGATTATCCCGTATCATCATGGATAAATTAACGTTTAGATCACCCATAGAAATTGGAATTATTACCTAATATTCCAGAGTCCCATCAGCATTTTATTTTAACCGATGGCTTATATTGTGATGGTATCAAGATGAATAAACCAGAAATGAGAAAAGTAAAATCAATCAGGATCACCACATCAGGAACGGTAATAAAAGCCCCTGAGCGAGTGAAAACAGCCACAGGTAAAATTATGGCCACGATGACCATTCAGGCGGAGAGTGACAAACGTAGCCCGTACCCATTAAAGATAGTGGCATTCGATATTAACGCGCTGGAGCTTATGACCTGCCAGAAAGGAAACAAAGTCACGGCTATAGGTCGCTATGAGTGGTTTAATAGTTATCAGCTAACAGGGGCGCAGCTAGTTACTACTTAGTAAAACTTAGTATCAATAAGCCGATTTGAAGTTGGGAAATCTAAACAGGCTATTTCACCTCTTTAAACTAACCCAATATTATTAGACTAGTTTGCAACTAAAACTCTTAAAGATATGTGGTTCAGCTAACCCAAAAAATATCGGGACAGTTCGAATAGTCCACCAGCCTAATCATCCTATTTTGTTTAACTCATTCTTCTATTGGGAAACATTCTTTTACGCACTCAATGAAAACCTTCATGGCTGGGCTTATTACTTTTTTAGAGTGATGAGCACATAATGCCGTTATTCTTAAAAATGGGTCGTTAAAGGGCAATTCTTTTAGCTCACCAGAACGCAACTCGTTTTCAACAGTGAAATATGGCAAATATGAGATGCCTAGATTACTAGATACGCAACGTTTAATACTCTCAATACTCCATAATTCTATAGTGTTTTCAAGGGTAATGTTACGCTGTCGCATTGTGGTTTCAAACAATTGTCGAAAAATACACTGGGGTTCATTGATAACAAAGCTAACAGGTAAATGCTGGTTAGGAGATATAAAATCCATTTCACCAAGATTGGGAGAAGCGACAAGAACTAAGCGGTGAGAGCCTAAATCTTCCATAGTTAAAGCGCTATCATTTCCGACACGGTAAAAAATACCCAAATCAGCCTCATCAGCCAACAAAGCATCACGGATAACATAGCAATTTAATGATTGTAAGGATAAGCGAACTTTTGGGGCTTGTTGTTTAAAGCGCTCTAAAATAACAGGCATTTTATATGCTAATAATGTTTCCCCTGTTACAACTCGTAAATCACCATTTGGCTCAGCATTATGTTGTGCTGTTTGGCGAATACAATCCATTACACGAATAAGTTCATACACATGAGGTAGTATATTTTTGCCTTCAGTGGTTAAGGTTACTTGTCGCCCAATTTTTTCAAACAGCTTGGTTGATAATTCTTGTTCAAGCTGTTGAATATGAAATGTAATAGTTGATTGAGTGCAAAAAAGTTTACGTGAGGCTCGAATAAAAGAACCTTCCTCAACGATAGTTTTAAATGTAATGAGTCGCCGCAAGTCCATATCACCAGCCTAATATCAATCGAAAATATCGAATTCATAGTATCAAAACATTCAATTTTTTAAAGTTAATAAATGCGCTAGAGTCATTTTTTTAGGAGAAAGTTGATGATAGCAATGCTTATAAGTTCATTTTTAACATACACATTAATAACAGCGTTTACACCAGGACCTAACAATATCCTTGCAATGAGTTCGGTTACTCAATATGGATTTCGTCGAAGTATTAGTGTTTTATCGGGAATGAGTTTGGGTTTTTTTGTAATTATGGTTTTATGCGCAGTTTTTACATTATCTTTAGTAACAGTTCTGCCAATTTTTATGGGGTGGCTAAAGTGGATTGGCGCTGCCTATATTTTATGGCTGGCATGGAAAATCGCTAAAAGCCAAACGTCAACATCTAAAGCAGAGACTAAGCCTATCAGTTTTTGGATGAGTTTTTGGCTACAATTTGTCAATGTGAAAATTATTTTGTATGGAATAACAGCAATTTCAACATTCGCATTGCCATATTCTAATAATATATTGGTTATTTTTGGTATGAGCATTATTTTGTCTGTGATTGGCATCGCTGGAAATCTAGCATGGGCGCTTGCAGGACATTACTTGCAAATTGTTTTTTCCAAGCATGGCAAAGTGATTAATTACATACTTAGTGCTTTGCTTGTTTATTGTGCAATTAAGATTGTAATTTAAAGGATAGGTTTTTATCGAATAAAAATTTACAGGGATGTAGATTTTGAATGTTTCATTATTTGCAATAAAATTATTAATTGATGATATTTATGCAATTATGTCATTTGAAATCACAAGGTTTCTACGGAGTATAAAAACCATCTCAAAATAGGCATGACAAAAATATTAGGGGGTACATTTGGGGGTATCTATAAAGTTATTATTAAAATAATTGTTTATTATTATCATGTTGATTGATGTGTATGGTTCTCTCCTCCGCATTCCAACAAAATCATTGTCTCCTGAAGTCTCTTGAAAGCTCTACCATTTGTTGTATAGTTTTTTGTATAGAATTACCCTATACAAAACTGGTGATTTATGAAGCTAACGGACATGGCGATTAAAAAAGCCAAACCACGCGAAAAAGTCTATTCACTGGGTGATGGCAACGGACTGTCTTTAATTGTTGAACCTAATGGGTCTGTTCTGCGCAACTAAATCAGGACACTTTTCTTAAGGAATTTTGTTCATACTCAATGGGTGGCAGATCACCGTTGGCAGTATGAAGCCTTTCTAGGTTGTAATAGCGCATATACGCGGTAACATCTTCTTTCATCTGTTTCCGAGTCGGCTGTGGGATTTTTAGTACCCAATCGTGCTTTAAGCTACCAAAAAATCGTTCAACAACGGCGTTATCCCAACAGGCTCCAACATCGCCCATACTTGCTCGAATACCATAACTTGTCAGTAAGTGACGATAGCGCTTACTCGTATATTGTGACCCCTATCACTATGAAAGACTAGTCCTTTTTCGGGCTGGCGTAAGTTATACGCCTTCATCAAAGCTTTACTGACTAAATTTGACGTCATTCGTTTATCGATGTATCAACCCACAATACGGCGAGAATATAAGTCCATCACGATGGCTAAATACATCCAGCCTTCGCCTGTTTTTAAATAGGTCACATCACCCGCCCAAACTTCGTTAGACGCATGAGGATTAAAATTTTGATTTAGCAAATTATCGGCTACTGCATCACAGTGTTTGCGCTTTGTGGTGACTTTGTAAGCAACGCGTTGAGTGACGACTGGACCCAGCTGAGCCATTAGCTTTTGAACGCCATACGCACTCGCGCTAAAGCCCTCTTTGCATAACCGTTTACGTAACGTTCTATAACCTAAGCTATTTCGACTCTGTTCAAAGATAACTTTGGCTCTACGGTACAGGCTAAGTTGTTCTGCTGTGATCAGTTTTACAGGGCGTTTGAGCCAAGCGTAATAGGCAGAACGGCTTATTTTCATTAATTTGCAGAGATTCAGTACGGGAAACTGTGAAGATAATTGCTTAATTGTTTTAAACGCTACTTGGTTTCCTTTAGCAGGAGGGCGCTGGCTTTTTTTAGGATCTCTTTCTCCATCCTAAGTTCTTTGTTTTCCTTTCGAAGCCTTAATAGCTCAGCGTCGAATTTTGCTTTCCAGTTATAAAGTAATTTATCGGCGATCCCTAAAGAAGCTGCCGCTTTTGGAACGCTATAACCTTGCTCGGTGACTAATGCGACCGCTTCTTGCTTAAACTCAGTGGTATAAAATCTATTTGTTCGTTTTTTCATTTAACACCTCAATAATTGGATTATATTCCATTATTAAAGTGTCCTGTTTGATTAAAGCAGATCA